>CAJOCT010000005.1:42318-51479 GCA_905236725.1 uncultured Selenomonadaceae bacterium
ATCATGACGAAAAAAAAAGTTATGCTCACTCAAGAGGGTTACGACAAACTTGTCGAAAAACTTAATTACTTAAAAAGTGTCAAGCGCATTGAAATTGCGGACAGGTTGAAAGCGGCGATCGCTTTGGGCGACCTCAGCGAAAATTCCGAGTACGTCGACGCGAAAACCGAACAGGCTTTTCTCGAAGGCGAAATTCAAGACCTTGAATCCAAACTTCACAACAGCGAAATTATCCAGGAAAATTCTGACGGCAATGTCGTTTCAATCGGCAGTAAAGTCGTCATTCGCGATTTGGAGTTTGACGAGGACGAAACTTATAAAATCGTCGGGCCCGATGAAGCGGATCCCGATAAAAACAGAATTTCCAATGAGTCGCCGATAGGCAAGGCGATTATCGGGCAGACTGCGGGAACCGTCGTTCAAGTTCACGCACCGGCGGGAGTTTTTCAGTATAAAATTATGGAAATTGTTAAGGCTTAAGGAGAAAAATTTATGGCGAAAGAAAAAAATCAGCAAGTTCAGCCACTCGACGAAAACGAGTTAATGAAAATTCGGCGTGAAAAATTAAATGCTTTTATCGAAAAAGGCGTTCAACCTTTCGGGCATCGTTTTGAAGTCACTCATCACGCGGCGGATATTCGCGAAGAGTTCGGCAGTCTTGAAGTCGAACAGGAATCAAGCGACGAGGTTAAAATTGCCGGGCGAATTATGGCGATTCGCGGACACGGCAAGGCAAGTTTCGGAGTTCTCGCGGATCGTTCGGGAAGTATTCAAATTTATTTCAAGCTCGACGTTCTCGGCGAAGAAAAATATTCTCAATTCAAACTTTTGGACATCGGCGACATTATCGGACTGCGCGGAAAAGTTTTTCGTACGAAGCGCGGCGAATTGACCGTCAGAGTCGAAAATTTTGATTTGTTGAGTAAATCTTTGAGACCTTTACCCGAAAAATTTCACGGCTTGAAAGACGTTGAAATTCGTTACCGTCAGCGTTATCTCGATTTGATTATGAATCCCGAAGTTCGCGACACTTTCTTAAAGCGCACGGAAATTATCAAGTCGATGAGAAAATATCTTGACGACAGAAATTTTATCGAAGTCGAAACGCCGATTCTTTCAACGATTGCGGGCGGTGCGGCGGCAAGACCTTTCGTCACTCACCATAACACGCTGGACACCGATTTATATTTGCGAATTGCGACGGAATTAAATTTAAAACGTCTGATTGTCGGCGGATTTGAGAGAGTTTACGAAATCGGGCGAATTTTCCGCAACGAGGGAATGGACAACCGTCATAATCCCGAATTTACTTCCGTCGAAATTTATCAGGCTTACGGCGATTATAACGACCTTATCGACGTGACGGAGGGAATTTGTTGCGCGGCGGCTGAAAAAATTTTCGGCACGACAAAAATCACTTATCAAGGCGTTGAAATAGATTTAAAAAATCCTCCGCGTTTGAGTATGAATGATGCTGTCAAAAATAAAACCGGCAAAGATTTCCTTTCCTGTCAAACTGTCGAAGAGGCTCGAAAAATGGCGGACGAAATCGGCGTTGCTTATGAAGAAAGATTCGGTATCGGCGGAATTTTGAACGCGGCATTTGAAGAAAAAGTTGAGGACGATTTAATTCAACCGATTTTTATCACTCATCACCCGACGGAAATTTCTCCTCTCGCAAAGAAAAATCCCGATGACCCGCGAATTACCGACAGATTTGAATTTTTTGTTTACGGGCGTGAACTTGCAAACGGTTTTACGGAATTAAATGACCCGATTGATCAAAAAAATCGTTTTGAAGAACAATTAAAAGCACGTGAGGCGGGCGACGAAGAAGCGCACGTTATGGACACCGATTTTATCCGCGCTCTTGAATACGGACTTCCCCCGACGGGCGGGCTGGGAATCGGCGTTGACAGGCTTGTGATGCTTTTGACCGACGCGCCGTCAATTCGCGACGTTTTGCTTTTCCCGACGATGAAAGTTCTTGCCGAGTAAATTTTTAATTTTTTTTAAGCGAGTGATTTGATGCTTTTGGTAGTTGACATCGGCAACAGCAACATTGTCATGGGAACTTACGCGGGAAAAAATTTGATGAAACATTGGCGCGTTTCGACGGACAGGCAAAAGACCGGCGACGAATACGGGCTTTTGATAAACGAACTTTTTCGCTATCAGGGCGTAAGTATTCACGACGTTAAGGACATAATTATTTCTTCGGTCGTGCCGCCTTTGGTCGTGCCTTTCGTAAAAATGTGCGAAAGATATTTTAAAATTCATCCGCTTGTTGTGGGGCCCGGAATCAAAACCGGAATTAAATTAAATTACGAAAATCCCCGAGCAATCGGCGCGGACAGAATTGTTAACGTCGTCGGCGCGTTTGAACATTACGGCGGGCCTTTAATCGTTATCGACATCGGCACGGCGACGACTTTTGACGTTGTTGCGGATAACGGAGATTTTTTGGGCGGAGTCATCGCGCCGGGAATTGTCTCTTCTGCTGAAAGTCTTTTCAGTGCGACGGCAAAACTTCCGCGAATTGAACTTGTTCCCCCGAAAAATATTATTTGCAAAAACACGATTACGGGAATGCAGGCGGGGATTATTTACGGTTACGTCGGGCAAATTGACGAAATTGTCGGCAGAATTCGCGCAGAAATGGGAAGCGATTGGCACGCAAAAGTCATCGCGACGGGCGGGCTTGCAAAAATGATTTCAAAAGAATCCAAAACCATCGACAAAATAGATCATTTTTTGACGTTGAGCGGTTTGAGAGTTCTTTACGAAAGGAATCGAACTTAATAAAAAAAATTTTGCAGGAAATTTTTCTGTCTCAAAGAATAATCTTGAAGAAAATTTTTCGGCAAAGGAGTTGTTTTTTCGTGGACGTGATTGCATTGGTCGGACCGAGCGGCACGGGAAAAAGTCATCGCGCCTTGCGGGTTGCCAAAGAACATGACGCGGATGCCATAATTGACGACGGAATTTTGATAAAGGACGGTCATATTGTTGCGGGCGAATCGGCGAAGACAGAAAAAAGCAAAATAATGGCCGTTCGTCGCGCAATTTTTGTTTTGCCGGGTCACGCCGAAGAAGTTCGCGAAGCAATCCAAAAAATTCAGCCGCACAGAATTTTAATCATCGGCACTTCAGAAAATATGGTTCACAAAATCGCCAAAACTCTTAAACTCCCGTCAATTCAGTTAATCATTCGGATCGAAGACATTGCCTCCCGCGCGGACATGGAAAAAGCGCAATTCCACCGGCTCAAAGAAGGCAAGCATATTATCCCCGTGCCGACGATTGAACTTAAGCCGCATTTTTCGGGCTACCTCATCGACCCTTTGCAAAGTCTTTTCAAAAAATCCAGGGTGCGGCGGAGAAAACTTGGCGAAAAATCTATCGTGCGTCCCGTGTTCAGTTATTACGGCAAACTTATTATCGACGACAGAGTTATTCGCGCCATTGTCGAAAAAGTTGTTCGGGCGCGGGAATTTGTCAAAAATGTCAAGCGCATAAACGTTCAGCATCTTTTTCAAGGCGACGACGACAGAGGTTTAAAAATTTCTTGCGAAGTTGTTTTGAATTACGGAAATCACATTCCCACTCTTGTTTCTCAAACGCAGGCAAAAGTTCGCGAGGCAGTCGAATATACAACGGGGATGATTGTTCATTCAATAAATATAAACGTTCGTGCGCTTTACGTCGATTCAAAATTAACTTAACAAAAAAAGACTTGTCAGAAGAAAATTCCGGCAAGTCTTTTAAATTTATCTGTTAAAAGTCGGCTTTTTCGATGATGTGAAAAAAATCTTCGGCAGTTTCAGCTCGATTGAAAAAATTTCGCAACTCCGCGCCGCCCCGCAGTCCTTTCGTATACCAAGCGGCATGACTGCGCATTTCGCGAACGCCGATATATTCGCCCTTTATTTCCAAAAGTTTTTCAAAGTGGCGACGCATAATTTTTTTTCTTTCGGAAGAATCGGGCGGCAAATTTTTTTCTCCCGTGCGAAAATATTTTAAAAAATTTCCGATTATCCAAGGATTTCCCTGCGCCGCCCTGCCAATCATCACGCCGTCAGCCTTTGTCACCGAAAAAATTTTATCCAGCGAATCAAAATTTTTAACATCGCCGTTTGCAATGACGGGAATTTTCACGGCGGCTTTAACTTCAGAAATTTTTTCCCAATCCGCCGCGCCCGAATAAAATTGTTGCCGAGTTCTGCCGTGAACCGCGATAAAATCCGCGCCGGAATCTTCCGCAACTTTCGCAATTTCGACCGCGTTCAAATTTTCTTCGTCAAAACCGAGTCGAATTTTCACGCTGAGAGGCAGAGAAATTTTTTTTCTTATCGCCGACAAAATTTCTCCGACCAAGACGGGATTTTTCATCAGCGCAGAGCCTTCGCCGTTTTTTACAATCTTAGGCGCGGGGCAACCCATATTAAAATCAATCGCCGCCGCACTTCCGAAATTTTCTACAAATTCCGCCGCCTCCGCGCAAATTTCCGGGTTCGATCCGAAAAGTTGAATTGCAATCGGTCTTTCTTCCGGCAAAGTTTTAATCATTTCCAAAGTTTTTTCGTTTTTGAAATGCAAGCCCGCCGCGCTGACCATTTCCGAAAACATCAGCAAATTTTTTTCTGCCGCGAGTTCACGAACAATTATTCTGAAAGCCGAGTCGGTAACTCCTGCCATCGGCGCGAGAAAAATCGGCGTTTGAAAAATTTCTTCGACTGTCATTTGACGAAATGAATTTTATTTTCGTCGTAACGATTTTTCTGCGGCTTTTTATTTTTGGGATAACCGAAGGGAAAGATTGTAAAGGCAAGATGATTTTCCGGCAAATTCAAAATTTCCGCAACTTTATTCATCGGCTCATCACTCGGCGCAATTCCGAGCATAACCCCGCCAAGCCCGAGCTCTTCGCACTCAAGCCAAATATTTTCAGTTGCAATCGCGCAGTCTTGAACGGCTCTGTCAGGCACACGCAAATTTTCTTTGTTGTAGCAAATGACAATCGCGGCGGGCGCATTTGCGGCGGGAGTTGCGAAAGGAGTAACCTTGCCGAGCTGTTGCAAAATTTCTTTGTTCGTGACGACGTAAAATTCCCAAGCCTGCTGATTCTTTGCAGTCGGTGCAGAAAATGCCGCCTTCAAAAGCATTTCGATTTTTTCCGCCTCAACTTCGCGTTCTTCAAACTGCCTTATACTTGTCCTTGAAAAAATTGCATTCATAATAAAAAACTCCTCTCAAAAAAATTTTCATAAAAAATCAGCCGCGCCCCTCTTTTTTCTTCATATTTTCGTAGCTCATCGAGCGCGTATGTTGAGTGTGCGCCCATTCGTGTTCGTTTCGGTGAATGAAGCCAAAAAAAATTATCGGCAACCAGCTGTAAATAAAAAGCGGGTACAAAAGAAGATAAAACCAAGATTTTAACTTCGCGCGAACTTTTATTAAAATTATCATCGGCAGGAGATATTGCCCGATCATTATCGCCGTCAAAATTTGCGAGGGCATAACCGAATAAATATTTGTGTACAGCGGGCCGACTGCCATTTGAACATAACCCATCGTCAAAAAAAACGCAGACAGCATCAGAAAATGAGGCTGGAGCAGATAAATGCAACCGTCCCAAATTCTGATGTCTTTTTGTTTCCAGCCTTCGACAAACATTTTCGGGATAAAACGGTGAGCCACGTCGAATTGTCCCTGCGCCCAACGTTTTCTTTGCGTCCAAGACTGCGCGAAAGTCAAGGGTTTTTCGTCATAAACAACTGCGTCATGAGCCCAAGTCGTTTTAATTCCTTCGGTGAGAGATTTCATGGTAAATTCCATGTCTTCGGTTAAACAAGTCGCACGCCAGCCGTATTTTTTCAGCACGTCGATTGTAATGCACATTCCCGTCCCGCCGAGAACTGCAGAAAGCCCGATATTTGTTTTTGCCAAATGCGAGACGTGATCTATGACCCAAAAAGCTATGGCGAAAGTTCCGCTGACCCAAGTGTCGTAAGGATTTTTCGCGTCGAGGAAGCCTTGAATAATTTTATCGCCCTTGCAAAGCCGATTGTTCATTTCCATCAAAAAATTCGGGTGAACCAAATTATCTGCGTCGAAAATCGCCACCGCGTCATAAATTTTTCCGCTCTTTTCCATGTCGAAAAGTTTTTCAAACATCCATTCAAGCGCGAAACCTTTGCTCTTTCTTTCTTCGTCGACACGAGGGCAGACAATCGAGCCGGCTTTTTCGGCAACTTCGGCGGTGTTGTCCGTGCAGTTGTCGGCGATGACGTAAATATCATAAAGTTCTTTGGGATATTTAAGGTCGTGAAGATTTTCGATGAGTTGACCGACAACCGCGCTTTCATTGTGCGCCGCAACAATTACCGCGAATTTTTTTTGAGGAGTGGTAATTTTTTTTTCTCCGCGCCGCCACATTCCGCAAAAGCCGATTATAAAAAAATACATGGTGAACAGGAAAAGCACCACCTGTAACGGCACCATAAATATATCAAACGGATAATTAAACATTAAAACTCTCCCGTTCACTTTTCAAAATTTTTAACTTTCGCGATTCATCAAGGCAAAAAGTGAATTGACAATTCCGAAAACCGCATAAGTTGAAAAAATCGCCGTCAAAATTCCCTGAACGATTGCGTCGCGGGTGAAAAAAATTATTGCGAAAAACATCGCGCCCGCCAAAATTTTTGCAGGAAGAAAAATTTTTTCGCCGCCGTCACCTTTAAAGTTCGGGTAATGTACGTGGCTGACCATCAAATAAGCAACGATAATAATTGTAATCGGGTAAACCATTCCGAAATTTTCGGGGTGAATGTCCAGCGCGGAAAATAACATTGTCGTCGTCGCAACGATGCAACCGCCCGCAGGAATCGCCAAGCCCATAAAATATCCGTGAACAGTGTCCGTGCTGACGTTGAATCTTGCAAGCCGCCACATTCCGCATAAAGCAAAAATTATCGTCGCCGCCTGTCCGAGCTGTCCGAAATTATGCAGACAGAAAACATACGCCAAAAAAGCCGGCGCAATTCCGAAAGAACCCAAATCACACAGAGAATCCATTTCCTTGCCGAAGTCGGAGGCAACGCCCAAAGCTCTGGCAACTCTTCCGTCCAGCCCGTCCGCAATCAAGGCAAGCAAAATGAAAACCGCGCCGTAAAAAAAATTTCCTTCGTAAGTCGCCAAAATCGAACACATTCCGAAAAATAAATTTGCCGCCGTGCAAGTATTCGGTAAAATTCTTTTCAACTTTTTATCTCCCGAAAAAATTTATATTAAAAAATTTTTCACAAAAATTTAACGCGGTAGATTTTATCACAAAAGAAAAAAATAGCAACTTCGATTTTTCATTATGACGCGACCAAAGTCGATCTCGCACTAAAAAAAAACTCCGCAAGAATTTTTTTCTCGCGAAGTTTTTTTATTTCGATAAAAAATTTTTAATCAGTGATTCTGTTTGCGCGTGACTTCGACTTCAACATAATCAATCGGTCCGGCAATGGGAACGCTGGGTTTGCGAATGTGAACGGTCGCTTCGTCGACGTGCGGGAATTTTGCAAGAAGTTTGTCGGCAATGTGTCCGCCGAGTGCCGCCAAAAGATGAAAACGCTGATTTTCCGAAACGTCGCGCACAATGTCATAAACCCGCGCGGTGTCAACGCCTTCATTCAAATTATCGGTTTCGACGGCCTTGTCGTCGGTGATAATCAACTCAACGTCGAAGAAAAATTTTTGCCCCTGCTCGCGCTCGTATTCGTAATAGCCGTGAAAACCGTAGAACATCATATTTTTAATGCCCACTTTTATCATCTGCAAAACCTCCCTAAAAAAAACCTCAAAAATTTTTCGTCATTATAGCACAGGAAAGAATTTTATTCCATAGATTTTTTTAACTGAGTTCGTCGGCGTGTTCCTGCATGCCTTTTATGCAAAGTTCCATAAGCAAATTTAAATCCATTCCCAAATCCTGTGCGCCCTTCGTGATAACTTCGCGGTTGCACTTGGCGGCAAAACGTTTGTCTTTGAATTTTTTTTTCAAACTTTTAACGCTCATTCCGTCGAATTTTTCGGGACGCATCAAAGAGTAGGCGTGAACAATTCCGGTGAGTTCGTCGACGGCGAACAAAGATTTTTGGCAATTCGTTTCGGGCTTAACGTCGCTTTTCGTCAAGCCCCAGCCGTGAGAAATAATCGTGTCGATGTCTTCGGCAGAAATTCCTTCGGGCTCAAGAAGTTCTCGCACGTGTCCGCAATGTTCTTCGGGAAATTTTTCAAAGTCCACATCGTGCAAATAACCGATTGCCTGCCAATGTTCTTTGTCCTCACCGAAATGTTCAGCCATTGCGCCCATCGCCGCACTTACCGCCGCCGCGTGCGTGAATAAGTGTTCTTCGGTTGTGTGCTTGTGCAAAATTTTTTTCGCTTGCTCCAAAGTTAATTTGCTCATTAAAAATTCTCCTCAAAAATAAATTTCTGCAAGTTTATCACAAAAAAATAACGCCCTGCAATAAATTTTTTGCAAGACGTTAAAAAATTTTTTTCAAGGTTCATAAAGTCCGTTTTTAACTATATTGCCGGAAGAATTGACGATTTTCACGGTTCTGCCTGCGAAGTTGTTGACAACAATTTGACCGTCGCCGACGCTGAAAATGACGTTGTTATTTCTGTCGGTTGTCACATTGGAAATTGTGCCGCCGGCCAAAATAATTTTATCGACGCTCGCCTCATAACCGAAAATTGTATCGTTGCCTTCGCCCGCGTTGCAGTAAAAAACATCTTTGCCGTCGTCGCCGTAAAGCTCGTCATCGCCTGCTCCGCCCCAAAGTGTATCCTTGCCGATTCCGCCAAAAATTATATCGTTGCCTTTGCCGCCGAAAATCGAGTCGTTGCCGTCTTCGCCGTAAATAATATCTGCGCCCGCTTCACCGTCGATTGTATCGTCCTGCGGACTTCCGATAATTCTGTTTGAAAATTTATTCCCCGTGAGATTTAAGTCAAGCAAAGTCGCCGATGCGTCCAACGTCACTGCGGAAGAATAATTTCCTGAAAGTGAAAAACTGCTGTCTTCAAAACTTGAAGTAAGCGTGATTTTTTTGCCGTTGCTGCTGACTTTAACACCTTTGCTCGAAATTTTTTTCGTGCCT
>CAJOCT010000006.1:0-42617 GCA_905236725.1 uncultured Selenomonadaceae bacterium
AAAATCGGTCTTGAATTAAATGTGCCGTACGAATTGACTTGGAGTTGTTACGAGCGCGGAGAAAAACCTTGCGGGAAATGTGCGACTTGCAGGGACAGAAAAAAAGCATTTGAATTGAACGGAGTGAAAGACCCTGCATTATGAAAATTTTTTTGATTGCGGGAACTGAGGACGGGCGGAAGTTGGCGAAATTTTTATCCGACAAAAATTTTGAGGTTACCGCGTCAGTTGTCAGCGAGTACGGGAAAAAAATTCTTGAGCAGTACGAAAAAATTAAAATCAACGACAAAAAATTAAATTCCGTCGAACTTGAAAAAATTTTGCGCAATGAAAATTTTAAAATTCTCGTCGATGCCAGCCACCCTTACGCGGAAAATATTTCTCAAAATGCAATTACCGCCTGCGAAAATTCAAAAATTTTTTATATTCGTTACGAACGCCCCGAAGTCGAAATTACTTACAAAAAAATTTTTCGTGCGGAAAGTTACGAACGGGCGGCGGAAATTTCCGCGAGTTTTGGGAAAAATATTTTTTTGACGACGGGCAGCAGAAATTTAAAAAAATTTGTCGAGTGCGAGGCTGTGAAAAATTGCAACATTACCGCGCGAATTTTGCCGACTGCCGAAGTTTTGAGCGAGTGCGAAAAATTTTTGTCGCCGAAAAATATCATCGCCATTCAGGGAAAATTTTCGACTGAATTAAATGTTGAACTTTTTAAGCACGCGCAGGCTGAAGTTGTCGTTACGAAAAACAGCGGCGAAATCGGCGGAGCAGATACAAAAATTGCGGCGGCGGAGATTTTAAATTTGCCCGTCGTGATAATCGACAGACCGAAAATTTTTTATCCGCGCGTCGCAAAAAATTTTGACGAGGTTTTAAAGGAGATTGAAAAATGGATTTCATAAAACAGCCGCAGGAAATTGAAAATAAAAGTTTTGAAATTATCGCGCCGCATTTAAAAAATCTTAATTTGTCGGCGGAGGAGACAAAAATTTATTCGCGGATAATTCACGCGGCGGGAGATGTCGAATATGCGCCGATAATAAAAATTTCTCCCGACGCGATTTCTGCGGCGAAAAATGCACTTCAAAGCGGAGCAAATATTTTCACCGATGTTGAAATGGTTCGCACGGGGATAAATAAAAAAGTTTTAAAAAAATTCGGTGGCGAAGTTTTTTGCAAAGTTGCCGATGACGAAATAAAAAAAATCGCCGAACGCGAAAAAATTACGCGGTCAATGGCGGCGATGAGAAATTTCGGCGAGAAGTTGAATAAATCAATTATCGCAATCGGAAACGCTCCGACTGCATTGTTTGAAGTTTTGCGGCTTGTCGAAGAAGAAAATATTTCGCCCGTAGTGATTATCGGCGTTCCCGTCGGATTTGTCGGCGCGGCCGATTCAAAATTAAAACTTGCCGAACAAAATAAAATTCCCTTCATAACCGTCGAGGGTACGAAGGGAGGCAGTCCGATAGCCGTTGCGGCAGTCAATGCGATTCTATACCTGTAGAATTATTCGACTCCGCGCAAATATTTGTTTTCCAGTCGCTCAAGCGTGCCGTCCATTCTCAGTTCCGCCAAAACAAAATTTATATAGTTTAAAAATTCTTGATCGCCCTTCTGCATCAAAATTCCGCAAGAATGTTTCGTGAAAGGTTCGTTGATGAGCGGCGCGGCAAGATTTTTATCGGCTTTTATGTAAGTCAACGCCTCGACGGTTTCGGTTATCATAATGTCCGCGTTGCCGATTGAAATTTGATGAGGAATTTCTGCATTCTTTTCAAAAACAATCAGCGTCGCGTTTTTTAAATTCGCATGAGCAAATTTTTCGTTCGTGCCGCCTGGATTTATCATCACACGAACATTTTTTTTATCAATATCGGCAAGAGTTTTAAATTTTTTCGCGTCAGATTTTCTGCACAAAACAGTTTTGCCGAAAATTCCCACTCCGTAACCGTCAGACATCGCCAAAACTTTTTCCCGCGCGTAATTTCTGGAAATTCCGCAAAGCGCAATGTCAAATTTTCCGTCCAAAGTGTCTTGCGTCAAAGTCGGCCAAGTCGTCGGAATGTATTCGATTTTTACGCCTAAAGATTCGGCAATGATTTTGGAAAGTTCCGCGTCGATTCCTTCATATTCGCCGGTCTCTTTGTTCAAATAAGACATCGGTTTGTAATCGCCGGTCGTTCCGATTTTTATTGTGCCGCGTGCCAAAATTTCTTCAATGTGACCCGCCTCAACATTTTTTACCGCCGCAAAAAAAATTATCAGCATTAAAATCGGCAGAAAAAATTTTTTCAACATAAAAAAATCCTCCAACTATTTACTTTCAAAAAACAATCGAACGATAAAATTTATTTCTCCGCCGTCCGTCGCCGAAGTATTTTCAAGTTTGACATCGGCGGCAAACGAATTTTTCAGGCGGCTTAAATATTTTTCAATCGCGCCGGAATTTTCCGCAAGTCCTTCAAGCTGTACGAAATTTTCCGTCGCGTTAATTTTTTTTAAGTGAACCGCGCCGCCGGATATTTTTCCCAACTTAATCAGTACGTTCAGCTTTGAAAAATTTTCTCGTTGCCCGAAAAGCAAAGAATTTATCTCTTTCATTTCGGCAACATCCGCGTCCAAACTTTTTTTCAGGACAAGAGTTTCACTTTCCGCAGATAAAAATTTTTTCGCCGCATCGAGTTCATTTTCCGCAACTTTATAATCAAAGAAAATTTTCCCGCAAAATCCGCTCAAAATAAAAAAGATGACTGCCGCCGCCGTCAAGGAAATTTTTTTTACGTTCCAATCGGAAATTTTTTCAGCCAGCAAGTTCGGAGATTTTTTTTCGAGGATAATTTTTGCAACAAAAACCGCCCTGTCAAGATTGTCTGAAGAATCTTTTTCGGAAAAATCCGGCATAACGGTCAAAGCGCAAAGGTTAATCGAATTTTTTTTCCACGCGGAAATATATTCTTTGACGACGGTTTTTGAAAGAGTTTCCGCCCAAATTTCGCCGTCGATTTCGGTAAAAGTGTACGGCGCATTTTTCCCGGCTTGAGAAGTCGCCCAAGTTTTTACAGCAGAATCAATTTCATTTTCGGGAACATTTTCAAAATTTTGTCGAAAAGTTATTGCGTCGCCTTCGCGCAGGCACAGACCGACTTTGGATTTTTGCCAACCGCGCTGATTCAAAACCATGAAAATTTTCTCCGCAAGCTGTTCCTGGTAAGAATTTTCACTGTCCAAATAAAGTTCCCAACCGATTGTCTCCGTTTCAAATTTTTTTGTTCGATGAGCGAGATAAATTTTAAAGCCGTCATAATAAATTCCCGTGACTTCGGAAAAATCTTCACGAAAAAAATTTTTTATCCGTTCCAAATATTTGTTCATAAATTTTCTTCTGTATCGTCAATTTTTTTCGCGAGCCGAATCAAAACGCGCGTAATTCTCACGCCGTCCACTTCTTCGACGTAAAAAACATTTCCGTTGTAAGATTCCGTTTGACCGACGCGCGGCTCCCCGCCGAGTTTATCGGAAAGCCAGCCGCCGATTGTATCAACGTCTTCGTCCTCGATTTTTATGTCAAATTCGTCTTCAAGCTCCTCAAGCAAAAGTTTCGCGTCAACGGAAAAAAGATTTTCTTCGCGCTGTTCAATCTCTGGGCGTTCTTCCTCGTCGAATTCGTCTTGAATATCGCCGACAATTTCCTCGATAATGTCTTCAATCGTCACCATTCCCGCCGTACCGCCGTATTCATCGACGACAATCGCCATTTGCGAACGATTTTTTTGCATCATCTTTAAAAGTAAGGTAACGTCCATACTTTCCGGAACGACGAAAACTTTTCGCGCAAGTTTTGCAAAATTCGGGTTGCGTTGAGAATTTTCCGCCAACCTCCAGCCGATTAAATCTTTGACGTGCAAAAAGCCGATTATGTGATCTTTGTCCTCATTGCAGACGGGATAGCGCGTCATTTGCTCTTCCAACATCGTGTGCAAATTTTCTTCGTAACTTTTATCGGTGTAAAGGCAAATCATATCCGTTCGCGGAACCATAATTTCACGCACGCTCAATTCAGTGAAATCGAAAACGTTGTCAACGAAATCAACTTCCGTATCGTCAACAAGTCCCTGCTTATGGCTTTCCTCCATTAAAAGGCGAATTTCTTCGGGATTATGAGCGACTTCGCCTTCACCGGAATTTTCCAAGCCGAGATGATGAGATACGAAAGTTGCGGTAACGTTCAACATTCGCACGAAAGGATACATCACTTTCCAGAAAATTAACATCGGCAGGGCGATTGTCAGCAAAATTTTTTCGGAATTTGCTATTGCCATTGATTTCGGCGTGAGTTCGCCCAAAATTATGTGCATTGAAGTTATTATCGTGAATGCGAGCGCGAAAGAAATTGTATGACCGATTGCGTTATTAAAGCCGAGCGCGTGAGTTATCGGCAAAATTAACTCCGCCACGAAAGGTTCACCGACCCAACCTAAGCCGAGAGATGCCAAAGTTATTCCCAGCTGTGTTACTGAAAGTGCTTCGTCAAGTTCGTCAGTCAATTTTTTCGCATAAGTTGCGCGTTTATTGCCTTCCTGAATTAAAGTTTCGAGACGTGAAGGACGCATTTTTACGCAACAAAATTCTGCCGCGACGAAAAATCCGTTCATTGATATCAAAAAAAATACTAAAAAAATCTGCAGTAATATAGGGACAATGTCCACGAAAAAAATTTCCTCCTTATTTGACTTTCAATTCTTGTTTCAAAACGCGCCGCATTATATCAATATCGGGAATTTCTCCGGTGAAAAGTCTGAATGATTCTTTTCCCTGCAAAAGCAACATCGTCATCCCGTTCAAGGTCGGAAAGCCGAGTTCTTCCGCTTTTTCTAAAAATTTTGTCTTCGCGGGATTATAAATTACGTCGTAAACCAGTGCGCCTTCCGGCAAAAGTTCCAAACTTACGGGCGGCATTTCGTCAACATTCGGATACATTCCCAGTGGCGTTGTGTTTATCAAAATATCCGCCGTCTGCAAAACTTCTTTAAATTCTTCGGCGTTCCAATCGTGACCGCCGATATTTCCGTACTGTGAAAATTCTTCGGCGAGTTTTTGAGCTTTTTCGGCATTTCTTGCGCCGATTGTGATATAACCCGCTTTACGCTTGCAAAGTCCCCAAAGTATCGCGCGAGCTGCTCCGCCTGCGCCCAAAATCACGGCGTTACAATCTTCCGGCATAAAATTTGCCTCCGCCAGTGACGCGAGAAAGCCTGTAACGTCGGTGTTGTAGCCGGTCAACATTCCGCCGTCGTTGACAACGGTATTCACTGCGCCGATA
The DNA here is from genome assembly GCA_905236725.1 of uncultured Selenomonadaceae bacterium. Lineage (GTDB taxonomy): Bacteria > Bacillota > Negativicutes > Selenomonadales > Selenomonadaceae > Quinella. The sequence continues at coordinate 5,327 of CAJOCT010000006.1, forward strand.
ATTCTTGCGTCGGCATCAACCGCGTCCAAATGTCTCATAATCGCGGTTTTGTGCGGAATGGTTACATTCACCCCGCGCAGGTCAAGACCTTTAATTCCGTCAACGACGAGTAGAAGTCTGCCTTTTTGCACGGGAAAAGTCGAGTAATTATAATTCGGAAATCCCGCCGTCTTGAACGCCGCCAAATACATCTTGGGCGAGAGCGTGTGTCCGAGGGGCCAGCCGATTATCCCAAAATTTTTAATTTCATTAGATGCCAACAGAAACCTCTCCTTTAAGTTTTTTTACAAATCGTCCAATAACTGCGGTTAGTATAAATAAAACATTGAGAAATTGCAATTCGTTGAAAAAATCAACTGTTCATTTGCGAGCGAGTTTTATAAAGCAAATTCATTTTCATTTCGTAATAATTCGGCGACATATCCAGATAATGATGGTGGGGATTTTCAAAACGCTGTTCTTCCTGCCAAATTTCGTTTTCAAGTTGATGTTTGACGTAATCGCGAATTTCATTCAACGGTGGCAAATTTTCAACGCGCTTGCCGTCTTTTACGTAAAGTTTCAGAAGTTTTTTCGCGGTGAAGTTATGGAAAGTTCTTTGTTTCCAAGGCTTTATCGGGTCAACGTATCTGAACGGCTTCGACAAGTCAATTTCTTCATCGGGCATGGCGATTAAATCGGCGACGGCGTGTCCGTGTTCGTCGTAAATGCGATAAATATTTTTTAAGCCGGGATTGGTAATTTTTTCGACGTTCTCACTGATTTTAATTTTCGGGAGAAATTTTCCGTCCTCTTCGACAGCAACGAGCTTATAAACCGCTCCGAAAACAGGCTCACTCTTCGCGGTAATCAATCTTTCGCCGACTCCGAAACTGTCAATAGCCGCGCCCTGACTCAAAAGTGAACTTATCGTAAATTCGTCCAAACTGTTCGACGCAACAATTTTACAGTCATTCAAGCCCGCCTCGTCCAACAGTTTGCGAATTTTTTTTGAAAGATAGGCCAAGTCACCCGAGTCAATTCTGACGCCTTTTAAACGCTGTCCCATCGGCTCCAAAACTTCTTTCGCCACACGAATTGCGTTAGGGATTCCGCTATGAATAACGTCGTAAGTGTCAACAAGTAAAGTCGTCGATTGCGGATAAACTTCGGCGTAACGTTTGAACGCCTCGAACTCGTCTTTGAAATACATAACCCAACTGTGCGCCATCGTGCCGTTAATCGGAATGTTAAACATTTTCCCCGCGGAAACCGTCGCCGTGCCGTTTACCCCGCCGATAAAAGCCGCCCGCGCTCCATAAGTTGCCGCGTCCATGTTGTGAGCCCGACGCGCTCCGAAGTCCGAAACGAAACGACCTTCAGCCGCTCTGACAATTCTGCGCGATTTTGTCGCGATTAAAGATTGATGGTTGACTTGGGCAAGAATGGCGGTTTCAATCAGTTGTGCGTCGATTAAATTCGCCACGACCGTCATAAAAGGTTCATTCGGATACATAACAGTCCCTTCGGGGAAGGCGTAAATATCTCCGCGAAAACTGAAATTTTTCAGATATTCCAAAAAATCTTCGCCGAAAAGATTTTGACTGCGAAAATATTCAATGTCCTCCGCGTCGAACTTCATATTTTCCACATACTCTATAACCTGCTCAAGTCCCGCGAAAATTGCAAAACCGCCTTGATCGGGATTTCTGCGATAGAAAACGTCGAAGGCAACTTTTGTATTCGTCCCGCCGCTGACAAAGTAACCGTTTGCCATAGTCATTTCGTAAAAATCCATCATCATGCTGATATTTCGCTTATCGTATTGCGTCATGAAAAAAATCTCCCTTCAGCTTAGAGAAACTTCGGAAATTTCGCCTTTTGTATCTCGGCAAATAACTTTTGCGATTTGTGCATTTTTAATCATTCTGCGGCAAAGAAGGCAAGGCTCCCCCGAAGCAAAACTGCCGTCCGCAACATTTCTCCCGACAATATAAATCGTCGCGCCCTGCATTTTCAAAGGATCGCCGTTAATAATCGCATTTTGTTCGGCGTGGACGGCAACGCAAAGTTCGTATCTTTCGCCCTTCGGAATGTGAAGTCTTTCGCGCTCGCAAACTTTCGCGTCAATGCAGTTTATTTCTCCGCGCGGACTGCCATTGTAACCCGTGCTGACGATAATATTATTTTTAACGATAATTGCGCCGTAGCGGCGACGAAGACAGGTTGAACGCTTGCCGACTTCTTCCGCAATGTTCAAAAAATATTCGTCCCACTCGGGTCGCTTGTAGTCTTCAGCCATAAACACTTTCCTCCAAAAAATTTTGAAATAATTTTAACAATCACGGTGAAAAATGTAAAGAATTTGACCGCCTTCCAAATAAATTCTGCAAAAAAAATTACCGTCAACCTTTTTCTCAGTTGGCGGTAAAAAATTTTTTTTTATCTCAACTTTGTAACCATAAGAGCCGGAATTTTTCGAGTTGTTTTAAACTGTGTCTCATGAAATTTTTGTAAAAGCCGGGATATTTTCTCAAGACGTTTTCGGCATTTGCGCGGGGAATGGACAGGACAGTTGCATTTTCCGTCAAAACTTCTGCGGCAACTTCAGAGCGGCGATCGTCCAAGAAAACAGTTTCGTTCAGCCAGCCGCCCTTTGAAATAATATCCAACGCATTATACCAGCCGTCGCCGGTGTCCAAACTTCGCGCAACTTTTCCTTCGACGACGAAGACCAAATTTTTATCCAAAATATCTCCGCTGATTCTGTCGCCTTCAAAATAATCAATGAGTTTTGCAGATTCCGCAAACATTGTATTGGAGCCGACGTCATCGCCCTGCAAAATTTTGTTCGTGGAAATGAAGTCCAAAATAATTTTTCGTTCGTCACGCCGCTGCGCTTCCAACTCCGCATGCGGATCCATGAAAATTACTTCCGTGACACTTTCGATAAATTTTTCAAAAGGCTGATTCCAATAACTTAACATTTTCTGCAAAATCAAATTGTAAATTTTTGAGAAAAGAATTCCGACCGTCGGCGGAAATTGATTTGCGTCATAAAGATAAGTCATCGACAAATTCGCGTGTGAGTAGTTAAAATAAACGCAAAGTTTCATCCCGCAGTTATCCCAAAAATTTCTTGAGACAAGATTTCCGGAAGGTTTCGCCACAGATTCGGAATAATTTTTCTCCTCTGTGTTGAAATATGGAAAGCTCACGAAATGATCGAAGTTTATGGAGTGACCTGCCGTCAAACTCTTCAAACTTTGCCAGTCGAAAAAGCTGTACGACTGCGAAACAACCATCTGTTTAAATTGTTTGTTTACAATCGACTCGACGGTTTCGTTATCGTAACTTTGCAAAACTATCGGAATGACGTTGAGGGACATGGCGTTTGAGTTGACTTTATTGGTGTGTAAAACGAGTCGGCAAAATGCGGCCGCGTCAACTTTGTTCACCGTTTGAAGGAGAAAGCCCCAAGCAGTTTGCAAAATCGCCATCAACATTGCTTTATTCGACCGCGCTTTTGTCCGAAGTTCAGAAACGATATCTGCGGGAATTTTTTCGCGATAACTTTTTTCACGATATTCGCCGAAAGGTTTTTTTGAGTAAGGAATACCTTTAATCGGCGGCAAATTTTTTAAAATATTTTGCCAATAATTGCGGACCGGTTCTTCGAGTTTCGAAACTTCTTCAACTGTACCGGTATGAACTTCTGTCAATTTATAAGCGTCATTTGTGAAAACGGCGTCGAAGAAATTTTGCGCGTTGAAACTTCCCGCGATCATCTGCGGCATCGTGACTAAAATGGCAAATTCTTCGTTGCCGGTGTGAAAGACAGAAAATCTCATCAAATTTCCTTCGCGCAAGTCAAAATTTATACGCCTGTCCGCTTCCATAATTTTCGTCAACATATCGTCAAGTTCTTCGCCTTCGTATTGCGAAAGATTCCTGTAAATAATTTCGGGAATCGGTCTGTTTTCGTCGAAAATAACTTTTACCGTCTTTTTGCCTACGTTGCAGAAATTTGCGCGAAAATCTTTTGCCTCGACCATCAAGCTGTGAACCGCGCGATTAAATTTCAACGGGATAACTTTTCCGAAAACTTTATAAAGAGTTTGCACGGAAAATTGCGGCGAAACAAAATTTTTTCCGCTGAAAAATCTCTGCTCTTCCGCCGTCAAGTCCAAAACTTCGATAATTTGACGCGGCTTGTAGCTTACGTTATTTTCAAATTGTCGCCCGTAAACTCCCTCCAAAAATTTCTTTTCGTTTGAGTTCAATTCCATTCTTCCAACCCCTATCCCCTATCCACTTATCACTTGCCACTAATTAGCCATTCTCCGCGCCAAAACATTCGCTTCAGTCGTCAAAACTTGCGCCTGACGATGTTTTTCGTCCGCAGATTTCAGCGTGGCGGCTTTTCTGTCACTCATCCACTGCGCATAATCTTCTGCGTAACCGATTTCCAGGTCACAAATTTTTATTCGCAAGTTATGCAAATTTTCCGCGCCTTGAGGTACAGTCAAATTGAAAAGTTCCTGCTTGCGAACTTCCCAATCTTTTTTCACAACGTCAAGCATCAAATTTTTTAAATCTGAGCGAGTTCCTTCCTGCCCGATATTTCCGACAGCCAAAATCGAACTGTATTTTTGCTCCGCCTCGCGAATTGTTTTGTCGTGAACGGAATTTATTTCTTCAGCCTTTAACAAATATTCTTTAAGTTGAGCGCGACGAACTTCACCGATCTGCGTGACAAATTCGCGGAAATTTTGCAGGTTTATAATTTTCCACTGCCCGTTTTCATCTTTTCTCAAATTTGTTTTCAACATAAATTCGTGACCGAGTTCCGGCTGAAAAATTTTTATATCGGCGGAAGCCAGATTTTCTTTTTCGGGGTTGACGGAAATATTTTCAAAGCCGCGAAATTCGATTTTATCTATACCCGTTCTGCTTAAAAGTTCTTGAACGCCGTCTTCGCCGACAAATTCGCCTTTTTCGACGTAAGAATCAATCGCGGATTTCAAGCTGAGCATCAGCGGAGATTTCAACATTTGCGTAAAATTTTTGACGGCCTCCCGCGCCTCGATGCTCATTGTTTTATCGGAATCGGTCAAGCCTTCGACAACTTCATCGTAACTTGAATTTAAAACGCCGTCCACATCGACGAGTTTATAAAATTCGATCTTGTCGTGATTTTTTATGGAATTTTCCACCTGCGTCATCGCATATTCGGGCGTTGTCTTGTTCGCGGAATGAGAAAAAAAATATCCGCCGCCCGCCAAAATAATTATCGCCGCACCAATTCCCGCGCCGATTTTTAATTTATTGTCCACCGTCAAATCCTCCCCGTCGTTAAAAATTTTGAAAAATTATTCGTCAAAATTCGAGATTTTTCCTGCAGGTAAAACTCAGTGATTGAGTACGGAATAAATGATACTCACCGCCATTGCGCCGCTTGCCAAAACCATTGCGCCGATACCGATTAACGAAGCGATTGTAATATTTCTGACGTGCCGACCGATATTTCTCATTTCAGCTTGATTTTCTCTGACCTCTCGTTTAAAATCTCGCATTTCCTCAATAAAAGCATCAATTTTTGTATTTTGAATATCAATTTTCGCGTTCATTTGCGTATTGATAATTTCCTGTTCAACGCGTGCCATTTCAACCATCCTTTCCAATAAAAAGAGATTGTCGCAATTTGCAACAATCTCCCGCAATTTATTTTTTTAAGCGTGCAAACTCTGTCTTATCGACGGTTTTATATGCCTGTCAATCGTCGAAAGCCCTCTGTAAACCGTGCCGATGTCAATCGCTTCGCCCCGACTGCTTACATAACGCTCCAATTTTCTTTTAACGCGCTGCAGTGCGTTGTCGATAGATTTTACATGACGATTTAAGCCGGTCGCGATTTCTTGATAAGACTTTCCGTCCAAGTAAGCCATCAAAACTTGCCATTCAAGGTCGCTCAAAATTTCTTCCATTTTTCTTTCAATCGCCAAAAATTCTTCGCGACTGATAACAAGTTCTTCGGGGTCGGCAACTTTAACCCCGCTCAAAACGTCCAACAAAGTCCTGTCCGAATCTTCGTCATAAATCGGTTTATTTAAAGAAATGTACGAGTTCAGCGGAATATGCTTTTGACGCGTGGCAGTTTTTATCGCGGTGATAATTTGTCGCGTGACGCAAAGTTCCGCAAAAGCATGGAACGAGGAAAGTTTATCGCTCTTAAAATCCCGCACGGCTTTATAAAAACCGATCATGCCCTCTTGAATTATATCCTCACGATCCGCACCGATTAAAAAATACGACCTCGCCTTTGCCCTGACAAAACTCCTGTATCTGTGAATCAGATAATCCAACGCAGATTTATTTTTTTTATCTTTTATTTCACAAATCAATTCTTCATCTGTCAGAGAATCATACCGGGCGTACTCGTCATTGGTGACGGTTTCAAGGACGCTTCCAACACTCGCTTCCATTTCATGACCTCCGTTTGCGGTGATTATAACCTACAAAATTCGGCAAGTCAAATTTTTTTCGGAAAAAAGGCAGGAATAAAAAAAATTTTGCAGAATTTAGCTTTTTTGTTTATCGTGCGTCAAAAAATTTTTTTCAGGGAAAGTTTTTTCATCGAAAATTAAATTCACGTTGTAATATTTCGGATCGGCGGAAACTTCTTCGCCAACCCAACTCGGTATTTTAACAAATTCGTCGGCGGAATTTATTTCGACCTCCGCAAGAATCAAACCCGCGTGCCGACCTTCAAAAATATCGACTTCCCACAAATGATTTTCAAACTCAATTTTATAGCGGATTTTGCTCAAAATATTTTTCCCGCAAAGTTTCAAAAGTTCTTCCGCATCGGCAAGAGGAATTTCGTATTCAAACTCACGGCGGACGATTCCGATATTTTTAGTTTTCACGGCAAGGAAGCCGCGATTTTTTTTTATGCGAACGCGAACGATTTTCTCAACGTCAGTCGATAAATAGCCTTGAGAAATTTTTTCTCCGTCCGTCAAATGAATTTCGGATAATTTTTCCGCGTCAACCAAAAATTTTCTTTCGATTTCCAAAGCCATAAAAAATTCCTCCCCGCGAAAATTATATTTTCTCTCCGTCACCTGTCAAGTATTGCCGAAAAAATTTTCTTATGTTAAAATACATTAAGTGTATGAAATTATTTTTTAGGAGGTTTTTAGTATGGCAAAGTATGTTTGCAGTGTGTGCGGTTATGTTTACGAAGGCGACGAACCGCCGATTGAGTGTCCGATTTGCAAAGCTCCCGCCGATAAATTCAACAAGCAGGAGGGCGAATTGGTTTTTGCCGATGAGCATGTTGTCGGCGTGGCGAAAGGCGTTGACTCAAGAATTATCGAAGGTCTTCAGCAGAATTTTACCGGCGAATGTTGCGAAGTCGGAATGTATCTTGCAATGAGTCGCGCGGCTCATCGTGAAGGTTATCCCGAAATCGGCGAAGCTTTTCGCCGTTATGCTCTCGAAGAAGCCGAACATGCCGCGAAGTTTGCTGAACTTTTGGGCGAAGTTGTTTCAGCGTCCACGAAAGAAAATCTCGAAAAACGTGTTGCGGCTGAACACGGCGCATGTCAGGGCAAAAAAGATTTGGCTACTCTCGCGAAACAGCTTAATCTTGACGCAATTCACGATACCGTTCACGAGATGGCGAAAGATGAAGCTCGTCACGGCAAAGGCTTTAAAGGCTTGCTGGATCGTTATTTCGGAAAATAAAATTTCTCGCTCAACTAAATAAAAAAAAGAGTTGTCACCTTGCACGGCGGCAACTTTTTTATTTTGGAGGTTTTTTTTATGAAAGTTATTGTAATCGGCGGCGGACCTGCGGGAATGATGGCGGCGATTCGTGCGGCCGAAAATTCCGCCGAAGTTATTCTGTTTGAAAAAAATAATCGGCTCGGAAAAAAATTATCAATCACGGGCAAAGGGCGTTGCAATCTCACGAATATTGCGGACGTTCCCGAAGTCGTGAAAAATATTCCCGGCAACGGAAAATTTTTATACAGTGCGCTGAAAAATTTCACGACGGCTGACACGATAAATTTTTTTGAATCGCTCGGCTTGAAAACAAAAATTGAACGCGGCGGCAGAGTTTTTCCCGAAAGTGACAGCGCGGCGGAAGTTATCGAAGTTTTGACGAAAAAACTTGCTCTTTTGAAAGTCGATGTTCAATTAAATTCAAAAGTCACGGAAATTATTTCTGACGGGAAAAAAATTCTCGGCGTTGAGGTCGGCAAAAAATTTTTCTACTCGGATAGAATAATTTTGGCGACGGGCGGATCAAGTTATCCCGCGACAGGTTCAACGGGCGACGGCTTTAAATTCGCGAAAAAACTCGGGCACATCGTCACGAAAATTTTTCCCGCACTCGTTCCCCTCGAAGTCGAAGAAGATTTTATAAAACCTCTGCAAGGCTTGAGTTTAAGAAATGTTCGCGTGACGTTAAATGCCGACAATAAAAAAATCCGTGAAATTTTCGGCGAAATGCTTTTTACGCATTTTGGAATTTCCGGACCGATAATTTTGACTTTGAGCGGTGAAGTTGCGAAACTTTTGGACGAAAAAAATTTTGTCGAAATTTTAATTAACCTAAAACCCGCACTGACCGCCGAACAACTCGACGCAAGAATTTTGCGCGACTTTGAAAAATTTAAACGCAAGTCAATAAAAAATTCACTCGTCGAACTTTTGCCGCAAAAACTCATTCCGATTATTTTGGATTTATCTTACATCGACGGAGAAAAAAAAGTTGACGACGTGAGCAAAATTGAACGGCGGCGACTTGTCGAAGTTTTACAAAATTTGCCGCTGACCGTGACAAAAACCCGACCGATTGACGAAGCGATTGTTACGGCGGGCGGCGTGAGCGTCAAAGAAATCGATCCGAAAACAATGCAGTCGAAAATTTTGCAGGGACTTTACATAATCGGCGAAGTTGCGGACGTTGACGGATTTACCGGCGGTTTTAATTTGCAGGCGGCTTGGGCAATGGGAAACGCGGCGGGCAAATTTTGCGTCGAATAACTTTTAACAAAAAAAATTCCTCCGACATTTTTTTGCCGAAGGGATTTTTTATTTACCGAAAAAAATTTTCTTCCATAGCTTCAAATAAATTTTTCAAAAGCATAGAAAAACGCAAACCCGACCGTCAACGCAGTTACAAAAACTTTCGCGCTGAACACCACCGCGCTGTCATCGTCAATAAGATTTTTAAACATTTTCAATTCCTCCCGTGATATTCTCAATTTGCTCCCGTCCTTTGGTGCTGAACTTTTATTATATACAAAATTTTGTCTTTTTAAACAACCAATTCCTATTGATTGCAGTCGCGCTTCCTATTACTTTTTCGGGTTTATTTCGGTTTTACTTAAGAAAAATTTTCAGGCGAGCAAAATATTTTTATTGGCAAGAATTTCCAGCGCGGGTTTGCAGGCTCCGCAGTCGCAGTATTTCGCGCCGCTTGCCTTGAGTTCGTCCGCGTGAGCCGCAAAATTTTTCTGTCCTTCGCCGAAAATTTTCACTGCCGTTTCGGAATGAGCAAACGCAACCAAGTGATCAATATCGGTTACGTCCTCTTTAATTTCGGCGATGAGATTTTCTGCGCGGTTTTTTTCGTCGGCTTTGCCCACAGAATCGATCCACGCTTGAGCAACCGCATGAAGTTCGGGACAACAGCTCGGCGCCTTAATCATTTCTTTCGCCTTAAGAACCAAATCATTTTTTGTCATAAAAACCACTCCTCAAAAAAAATATTCGCGGTAAAAGAAACTTTACCTTCAAAAAAATCTAACCACTGTCCATTAGCTTTGACGGGACTTTCGCCCTTGTTGAAGAGCACGTGAACATGTCCGTTGATTATGTGACCGGTTTCCGTGTCAAGGTCGAATTCCTTCAAAACCGCGTCGCAAATTTTTTCGTCGTCGATGAGGTCAAAATAAAAATCTGACGGTTCTTTCCAAGTCGTCTCGTCCTTCAAAAAAGAACGCTCAAAAGTATGAAACTCTCTGCCGGCAATCGGCGATAAAAGCCCGCACCACAAAAAATACATAAAATCAACATCGTTTTGTTTTTTATTGAGGTAAGCGTGACGCGCTCTTTGATCGACGTAATCAAAATATTTTCTGCCGCGAAATTTTCTTTTGCCGAAAGTAATTTCTTTGAAAGTGCCGTCCTCGTTCATCGGCACGCACGCATTGAAAAGCAAATTGCCGTTATAGCGCGTGTAAACTCCGCCTTTTTTGAAAAGACAATCTAGGTGAATTTTTAAAATCCGACTTTCGCGGGGTTCGTGAAAAACGAATTTTTATAAAAAATCGCATATTGACTCCGATTTTCTGGAATTTTTAAATTTTGTAGAGATTGAATTATTGTAAAGATTTTATTCGGTCTCGGGAATTATTGTAAAGAAAAAATTATTTTTTTAATTGCTCTTGCAATTTTTGAATTTCTTTTTGCAGCTGATTTATTTTTTCGGATTGATAAAATGCCTTTGCGTTAAAAAAATTCATTCTTCCGAAAAATAAAGCCGCCAACGAAGTATTATCATCTTCAGACTTTTCAAATTCCTCGCGTGCAACATCATAAAGTTGAGACAGCGGAATTTTGTAATAAATATTTCCCAAATAATAAAATGAATCTAAAGTTGAATTTTCAAGCACCGAATATTTTAAATCGGAATGTTTCTGAAAAAATTCTTTGTCGCTCAAAAATTTGTCGAGATATTGAAAATTTTGAATGACTTCGCGAATACGTTCGCGGAGAATTTCCTCAACTTTTTTATTTTTATGAGACAAAGAATTATCTGCAATTCGATAAAAATTTATTACGCTTGGAACGAGAACATAATTTTTTGAATTTATCAGAAAGCAAAAAGTTAAAGTCCTGTCCTCACCCAAAGCGTTCGTAAATTTAAAATTATTTTTCACAAAAAAATCTCGACGAATAAGTTGGCTCCAATTAGGCCACAAAAATTTTCTTTCCAGCCAATCATTTACGCGTGTTTTCAAATTATCACTCAATAAAGTCGGAGCCGTCACAAATTTTATATTCGGATAACTTATCATCGGCGGCGAAAAACTATTTAAATCTTCTAAAGTGTTTTCAGCTGAAATTTGATAAAATTTTTCACATTGAACCACATCGGCATCAAAATTTTTTGCAATTTTATAAAGTTCTTCCAAAGCAGTTTTTGTAATCATGTCGTCGCTGTCCATGAAAAAAATATATTCGCCGCGTGAAATTTTTAATCCGTCATTTTTTGGAAGTCCGGCACCGCCAGAATTTTTTTTTCTGCGAATAATTTTAATTTTGTCTTTGAATTTTGAAATATAATTTTTTGCAATTTCAAAACTTTTATCGGTTGAACAGTCATCAACGACAATAACTTCATAATCGCAAAAAGTTTGAGCCAGAAGACTGTCGAGACATTCGCCGAGATATTTTTCTGCGTTATACATCGGAATGATAATTGAGATTGCGGGAAAAAAATTTTTTTCCACTTAAATTCTCCTTTCAAAAAAATAAACCCCGAAACATTTTAAACATTTCGAGGATTTATTTCAATCGGAATTTTTATCTGCGTTTTTTTGTGTCAAAAAAATTTATAACGTCGTCGATAAATTTTAGAGCGGATTGTTCGGAAAGTATCGCGGTCGGTTCGTTTTTTGAAATTTCTTCGCGCAAAACTTTTAATTTCGGGTCAAAAGTTTTCGATTCCAAACATTTTAAGGCCAATCTGTCGGCCTGCGCGATTCTTTTGAATTGTTCGAGTTGCGGTTTGCATTCCGCCAAAATTTCTTGCGGCAATTTATCGAGCAAATTAAATGCGGCAAGTTCCATTTCATCAATCAATTTTTCGAGCGGTGCAAAGTCGACGTCATGATTATTTTTCACGCCGTTTAAAACTAAATAAGCCGCCGTGTTGAATGCTCTGTTGTCCGCCGGTCCGACTTTTGCCCAAGAATTTTCCATGTGTTGGGAGTGGGACGCGAAAATTTTCATATCGTGAGCAAGTTCGCCGAATTGTTCATTGAGTGCCCTATCCCAAGATTTTTCCGCGTCGTAATTGTTCGGCGAATTTGCATATTCCGCACCCGTCGCCAGTGCGATTTTTGAAAGTTCTGCTTGGCTCATCGGGTTGAAAAAAATCGCCTGAACTTTTTCGGCGGGAAGTTTTTCAATCGGACCGAGTGCAAGTTTTGCGTTTCTTTCTCCGTTCTCCGTCAAAGAATAATCGTTGACGGGATAATTCCACCAAATGCCGACTTCGCGGTTAAAAATTTTGTTGACTTCCAGTAAAGATTCCTGCGTGATTCCGTCGCAAACAACGCCGTCGCCCGTGTACAGGACGACAATTTTTTTGTTCAGATTTTCTGCAAGGTCTTCGGTGTAAGGCTTAATTTTATTTCCCTTGAGCATATCCTCGCGAAAATATTCTGTGGGAACCATTATCAGCGGGAAAACATCTTTATGCCGCGCCTGAAGTTCTTTTTGCACGCGATTTAAAAATTTTGCCTGATCTTCGCCGTCCTCGTGATGATTGCCCTTCTCGTCCTTCAAGTCATCAAAAAAAACCGCAAAATCACGAACGCCGATTTGATACATCGTCTCAAATTTTTTCATCAGCGCGTTAAAATCTTCTTCCGCTTTTTTACCGCGATATTTTAAATCGAGACCGGGCGAAATTGCGAAAATAAATTTTACGCCGTTTTGCTTGGAAATTTCGACAAGTTTTTTCAGCTCGTCAAGTTTTTCGGTCGGGTAAGGAGTGCGCCATTTTTCGCGGTGATACGGGTCATCTTTCGGCGCGTAAATGTAGGCGTTCAAATTATGTTGACGACAAAAATTCATTAAGTCCGCCCGCTCATCGAAAGTCCAAGCCCTGCCGTAAAATCCTTCGACTACCCCGCGCAACGGAATCGGTGTCGCAAAAGTCACCGTTTGAGTTGAAAGAGCCATTAAAAGAATTAGAATTGCGAATTTAAAAATTTTCATGATTTACCCTCCTGATATTGGCGGAAATTTTTCAAAATGCAGATCGGTCTTTTTTCCGAGGCGTTGCCGAAAGGATTGTCGAGAAGTAAATCCGAGGCAAGTTGAGCATTCATTCCGTCCGTTGCCCCGACAATTCGCGAACGTTTCAAGTCGTTTACATCGGCAATCATCGCGCCGAAACAGCCGAGTCGGTTTTTTAAATCCGCGCAAACTTTTTCGGGATTTTCCGGACCGTAAACAACGCACTTGTCGAAAGGCGGCATCGTTCCGGTAACGTCGTCGATTAACGCCGCCTGACGACCTCCCCACTTATAAAAAAGTCCGCGCATTCCGATTATTTTTCCCAAAAATCCCGCGAACAGTGCGAAAGCCACGCGCCATTCGCCTTCTTTTCGCATGAGTGCCTGCATGCCGTGCGGGGTTGCAAGACTGCCGTAATCGGGAATAAATCGGCAACAAAGCCGCGCAAGGCAACTGATTTTCATCTCGTCGGGTCTTACGATATTTCCCTGCGTTATCGCAACGACACTTTCAGCAACCGTTACAACGTCGTCGGGGGTAATTTTATCTTTCGTGTATTTTTCTATCACGTCAACAATATCGTCTTTCGGCGTCAAAATTCTCGTAGACACCGGAATTATTTTTACTTCCATTATTTTTACTCCTTAATCAATTTAACGCCGGCTAATTTCGTCAATTCTTCTGCCGTCAAAATTATTCTCGCTATTGACCAGTGCATCGGATTTCTGCCGACTTCGCGATAAATAAATTCAATCGGGAAATCTACCATATGACTTAAAGCCTCTTCCAGCGACAAATTTTTTCGCGCAGTTAAAGTAACTTTCGCAATCAAATTGACGCTCTCCTGATGTTCCAAAACCAACGCCTCGAAGTAATCGTCTTCGCGCGGCTTGCCTTCGCGTTCGGCTTTTCCCCTGACCGCAATTCCGTCGTATTGCTCAAAAGGCAGTTGCGGATGGCAGATTGCATCGACAATCATCGCGCTTTGTTTTCCCGCGTTGAAAAATTCTATCGTTGTAGAAAGCGTCAAAGATTTTTCGTCACGCGCTTCAATTTTAAACGGCGTACGACTTTCCAACTTCGGCACGACTTTTTCTTCGCCGCGATTTTTTAAATAAACTGCAATCAGCAAAACAAAAATGACCGCCGCGATCACTGCGCCTGCAAGTATTTCCATTTTTTCAATCCATCTCCTCAATCATAGCCTTGTCAAGTTTTAAAAAATATTTGTCGGGCAAGCGGATAATTTTACCGGTCTCCATGCTCGTGAAAACGTTTTGACTGTAGCCGCTCACCAAAATTTCTTCTTCGCCCTTGCGCCGAATTTTGTAATTAAATTCCATTTTCACTTTCGTCAGCGTCAGCGGATTTGTTTCAAGCTCAAGCTCGTCATCAAAACGCGCGGGATGAAAATATTTCGCTTTAACTTCGGTCAGCGGAAACAAAATTTTATCGCTCATCATTTCGGTTAAACTGATTCCGATTGAGCGCAAAAACTCGACGCGCCCTGTTTCGAACCAGCGAATATAATTTGAATGATGAACCACGCCCATCAAGTCAGTATCATAAAAATGCACGCGAAAAAAATTTTTTACCGACAAATTTTTCTCCCCTTCACAAGTAAAATTTACGCGGGGAAATTTTATTTATTCCCGCTTTAAATTATTGTTTAATCTTTAAGGCGTAAAGATAATCATTTTTGGCGGAATTTGTCAAGTATTTTTTTGATTAACGCCGAATTTTCTTACAAAAAAACCGCCACCGATTAAAGTGACGGTTATTTTTTTTTGAGAAAATTTTTGGAGCAGTGTTCACAGCTTCAGTGATTAGTGGATAGTGGACAGGTTACAGGGATTTCTCCCTAACCACTGACCACTGTTCACTGCCCCCTGTCTTAGCAATCTTTCATCGTTTTCCCTTCGCCGACGAGTTTTGAAAAATCTGTCAAAAAATCTTCGACGGCAGATTCGACGACTTTATTTTTCGCGAGACCGGAAATTATATCGGGTGACGCAGTTGCCGCGCCGACTCCATATTTGCAAAGTTCCAGAAGTTGTTGAGAATTCTTGAAACTTGCCGCCAAAATTTCAGTTTCAAAATCATTCGCGCAAAAAATATCGTGAATGTCCTTCGCAACCTGCACGCCGTCATAACCGAGATTGTCCAAGCGGTTGATATAAGGAGCCGCATAACTTGCCCCCGCCTTCGCCGCCAAAAATCCCTGCATCGGCGTATAAATCGCGGTCGCGGTAAATTTTATATTTTCGTCGCGCAAAATTTTCATCGCCTTGAAACCTTCTTCAATCGCGGGAATTTTTATCAAAGTATTTTTCCCGAGCCGATTCAAAATAAAGCGTGCGTCCTCGACCATTCCTTCGGCCGTCCTTGCAGTCGCCTGAACGTGCATTTCTGAATTTTCACCGATAAATTCGCGAATTTCTTTGAGAACGTCGAAAGGTTTGCCGCCGACTTTATAAAGAATCGTCGGGTTAGTCGTCACGCCGTCCACGGGATAAAATTCATAAATTTTTTTAATCTGCTCGATATGAGCGTCGTCAATCAACAATTTCATTTTAAAAAATCCCTCCAGTCTTAGTGTTTAGCGGATAGTGGACAGGTTACAGAAAAACTATCCCCTATCCACTGTCCACTATTCCCTATTATAAACTTTGTTCAGTCCTGCCGATAATATCGTCTTGAGTGGCTTTTGAAAGTGCGTTGAAAAATGCGCTGTAACCCGCCACACGCACGATTAAATCTTTGTGCTTTTCGGGATGTTTTTGTGCGTCAATCAAAGTTTCGCGGGAAACGATATTATATTGAACGTGATAGCCGTGCAGTCGATTGAAAAAAGTTTTTATGAGCATAATCAATTTGTGTTTATTTTCTTCCTTCGACAAAATCTGCGGAGTCATTTTTTGATTGAGTAAAACGCCGCCCGTGATTTTTTCCGTGCGAAGTTTTGAAACGGATTTAAAAACTGCGGTCGGACCGTTTTTATCGGAATTGTGCGCGGGTGAACAACCTTCCGCCAAAGGTTCATGCGCTTTTCTGCCGTCGGGAGTCGCCATCGTTCCCATACCTTGCCCGACGTTTGCGGAGATTGAAGAAGTCCCCGCGTAACGAATCCCGCCGATCGGTCCGCGCCTGTAGCGGGTATTCGGATATTTTTTTATCTCGTCAATGTAGGAATCGTAAGCCTCGACAATTAAACTGTCAACAAAATCGTCGTCATTGCCGTATTTCGGCGCGTCGTTTATCAACATATCTTGAATTTTTTTATTTTTCGGTAATTCAAAATTATCAAGAATCGCGTCCCAAAGTTCTGCAGGCGAAATTTTTTTCTCGTCGAAAACCAGTTTTTTAATCGCGGCGAGAGAGTCAGCCATATTCGCGATACCGACTTGCAGACCGCTGATAAAATCGTACACTGCGCCGCCTTCCTTGATAGTTTTTCCGCGCCCGATACAATCGTCAGTCAACGCGGAACATAAAATATCGGGAACATCTCTTTCGGAGGCTTTATCAATCGCGTTTTCGACAATAACGCTGTATCTCGTCATTTCGCGGACGGTTTTATCCCAAATTTCCATAAGTTCTTCGTAACTCGTAAAATCTTTGAAATATCCGTAACCTTTCGTAAATCTTTTTCCACTCGTCATATCAACGCCGTCATTCATCGCGCAAAGTAAAACGCGGGGGAAATTTATATAACTCATTCCCGTGCAGCGATAACCCCACTTGCCGGGAACTGCAGTTTCAACGCAACCGATCGCGCTGTAGTTGTAAGCGTCCTCCTCCTTCACGCCCCAATTTATGAAAGAAGGAATAATAATTTCGTCGTTGTTGAGTGCGGGCATTCCGAAACCGAGTTTCATAACTTCGATACATTCTTCCATAAATTTTTTGTCGATATTCGCGTGATAACGGACGGTAAAATTCGGTTGAGTCAATCGAGTTTGCGCAATCGACTTTAAAACCAAAAATGAAAGTTCGTTGACGGCATCTTTTTTATCGGTAGTTTGTCCGCCGACCGTGACATTTTGATACATCGGCGAACCTGCAGAGCTTAAAGTATGCGCCTGCGAACGAATTTTTTGCACAGTCAAAGTTTTTATCCAAAGGCAAGTCAAAAGTTCCAACGCCTCATCTTCAGAAATTTTTCCTTCAGCAATATCTTTTTTGTAGTAACGATACATATACTGATCGAATCTGCCGTAACTCAAAGAATGACCGTTGCTTTCAATCTGTAAAATTACGTGAATGAACCAAACCGACTGAACCGCCTCGCGAAAAGTTTCTGCGGGGTGATAGGGAACTTTCGCGCAGATTTTGGAAATTTCTTCGAGTTCGGATTTTCTTTTAGAGTCAGTTTCTTTTTCGGCAAGTTCGGCGGCAAGTTTCGAGTATCTCAATGCAAAATTTTTCACCGCGTCGAGAACGATTAAAACAGCCTTGTAAAAAATATTTTTGTCGATTGAATCGGGATCGGTCAAATCCAAATGCGCTTTGAGAGTTTTGACCCTTGTTTCGTAACCTTCCAGCCCTTCGCGCAAAATTTTTTTGTAGTTGACGGCAAGATGAGCGTCGCCGGCGTTGAGTTTTCCCTCCATTCCGAGAGAAGGCAAAACGTCCAAAACTTCTTCCGGCAAAAGTGCCATTCCGCGATCGTGCAGACAATTATTTTCCCAGAACGGCGCAATTTCGCGAAGATTTTTTTTCGTTTCTTCAGTTATGTAAAAAACATCTCCGTCGCGCTTTTCAAATTTGTCGAGTTCATCAATGACAAATTTCATCGTGTATTCGGGAAAAATCGGCGCATTACAATTTTTCGTCGCCTGATTACCCGCAAGCAGAGAATTTTTTTCGATATAAATCGTCATATTTTCCAAAATATTTTTCAGACCCAACGCACGTTTCATAACAGGCGGCTGATTCTGATTTTTTTTGTAAGATTCCGTCACCAAAATTGCGCGTTCTGCGTCAATGTGCGGTTTTTCGTCCAAAACTTCTTCGCGAAAAATTTTCATTCGTTCGGTAAGTTCTCCGAAATGTTCTTTGTTCTCCATTTCATTCACCCTTTCAAATATTTTTTGTGACGTAATTATAAAACTTTCGTTTGAAACTGTCAAAAAATTTTTACGAAACTTTTTTGCATAAAAAAATCTCCGACCAAAAAATTTTAATTGGAGATTTTTTGTTGTCTGAAATTATTTTTGCCTTCAAAAAAAATAAAAATTCTTACCCGCGGGGTAAATACTTTTGAAAAAATTTTTTGTACAATACTTTTGAGGGAGCTAATCCGTCGTTTTCGAGGACTCGGAATTATGTTCCCTCTCATAAATCGCGTCGAGCATAATGTCAACGATGTCTTGACCCTCGTCGCTCAAATTTAAATATTTTTTCACCTAAAAGCGCCGAGAAGCCTCCGCCTTTAGGCGTGGGGTAGTTGACTTGCCTGTGAGCGTGCGGACTGATTTTTTGCGTGTTGTCCTCAAGCTCAATTCCGTCCCTCCCCAAAATATAATCTGCAGTCACCCCGAAAAGTGCGGTAAGTTCTTTTAACTTTCGCACGGGCTGAATTACACCGTGTTCATATTTATTGTAAGCCGTTCGAGAAATTCCGAGAATGTTCGCGACCTGTTGTTGAGACAATCCGCGCTTTTTCCGCAGTTCACGAAGACGGTAAGCTGTGGCGTTCATGGCAATCACCCCCGCAACAGCTTACATTGAATTTAAATTGTTAAAAAGCCGTGTTTTATAATCACAATTTGAATTGACTGCACGGCATAAAAATTTTATAATTTCACTCAAAAGTTAATTATAAATCACTTTATTAAATTTTTTTTTGAGGTTATTTGTATGCATTGACTTTTTATTTTGATCTAGCTTGTGAGTGCGGTTGCATTTATCGTTTTTTGGTGGAAGAAAAGAAAAGCGCGACTTGCAGCGGGTGAAGATTACCAAAACAACGCAGATTATCAAGTCAAAAGTAAAACCAAGAGAATTATCGGTGCAGTTTGTGCATTGTCCTTTGTTTTGGCTATGGTGACGAGTCCCGACTCTTCTTCGGAAAATGGAACTCCCGCCGCAAAAAATCCGCCCGTCACTCAAAAAGAAGAAACTCCCGAAGAAAAAGCTGAACGCGAGGCCAAAGCCACCGCCGAAAAAGCTGAACGCGAAGCTAAAGCCGCCGCTGAAAAGGCTGAACAGGAAGCCAAAGCCGCTCAGAAAAAACATGACGATATGATAAAAGAAATTACTACCGGTTGGAACACAGAAACCACCGACACCGATAAAAATCATGACAACTGGGAAAAAGCAACCGACCTGGTGAAAAAATATCCCGACTACATTCATAACGCCGAACCTAATTGGATTAATCCTTTGGATGCACAGAAAAAACCTTGGGAATTTTACGGAAAAGTTGTAAATTTGAGCGGTCGAATTTATTCAATCGAACAGTTGCCGCCCGGTCATTCCGTTGCCAAATTTTTTGGAGGAAATTGTGTTATCATGCCATGCTTGCTACAGGCAGTTTGGATGAACCTGTGGCTTTTTCGATATACATCGTCGGAAATTCCGAAGGTATCGGAGAAGATTCAAATATCAACGTGAAAGGCTATATTTTCGGTCATGTAGGTTTGCAAAATCGTATGGGGGGCAGCAGCAAAGGCGTGGCTTTTGTAGGATTTGCAGAATAAAATTTTTCACCAAATTTCACAGACTCAATCAGATTTTTTGTAAAAAAAAACCTCCGTAAAAATTTGGAGGTTTTTTTATTTACGTTAATTTTTTAATTTCAGTTGCCCGATTCAATCAAGCCGTAAGCACCGTCTTTGCGCTTGTAAACGACGCAAAATTCTTCGGTTTGAGCGTCGCGGAAAACGAAAAAGCTGTGGTTAATCAAATTCATTTGCATAATCGCTTCTTGAACGTCCATAGGCTTGACGACGAAACGCTTTGTCTTAACGATGGGATATTCCGCGCTGTCAGCCTCTTCCTCACGTTCGGCGCGAAGTTTTTGTTCCTCAATCATCTCGCCTTTGAAACCGCCCGCACGAAAACGACGTTCGAGTTTGGTTTTCTGCTTGTGAATTTGACGTTCGAGTTTTTCGACAACCAAGTCAATGGAAGTGTACATGTCGCCGGTCGATTCTTCGCCGCGAAGGACAAGCCCGCCGTAAATATTCGCCGTGACTTCGACGATATGAGAATCTTTTTCGACCTCCAAGAAAACAGAAATTTCGTCGACTTTATCAAAATACTTCGCGATTTTTCCCACGCGCTTTTCCACGTATTCGCGGAGCTTTTGAGTAATTTCAATATTTTTTCCCCTGATGTTGAATGTTGCCATAATTGCTACATCTCCCTTCAACATTTCGATTTAATTTTACTGCCGTTAGTATTCTGCGCGACAAAAATAAATCCTTTTTATTGAAAAACGGAACTCATAAATTTATTGACACCGAAGCGAATACCCGAGTCCTCAACCGCCTGCATCATGGATTTTGTCCCCGCGTCCACGTCAAAAACAATTTCGCCGACAGCGGGCGCGGCAACTTTGAGCAAATTCAAAGTATAAACATTTACGTCAAAAACAGTCCCGCCGAGTTCTTCTTGAACCGCCAAGAAAATTTTTTGAGTAATCTGCCGCGCTTCGGGAGTGATTCTGTTGTCAAGAAATTTGAAAGGTCTGTAGGGTGTGGGAGCTTTGCGCGTCGTGGTTTTGAGTTTCGACGCGTCAAGGATTACAGAAATATTTTTTGCCATGACCGCACCTCATTTTTTGTGGAGGAAAAACGCATTTGCCGCCGGGGTTTGAAGTTGCAGAGGGCTTTTTTCGTCCAACTGACCGCCGCCGACAATGAACGCAACGACTCTACACCAATCGCGCATCAAATTTTCGTCGAAACCGAGACAGTAAGCAAGATCGACAATGTTGGAAAGTTCATTGTTATAAATTTCGTCGTCAATCGACGCACTGAACAACAGCCAGAAAATCAGGCGGTAAAACTCATTGAAATTTTTTTCGCCGCTGGGTTTGCTTTTAATGTCGCGGTACATTTGAATAAGTCCCTGCTCGTCGATAGTTTCAAGCGGACCGGATTTTCCGGGGTTGAAAGTGCTTTCCATCACCGCGATAAAAGAATCTGAGTTATAACGTTTGAACTGCGGTACGAAATAAGTTTTATATTTCGCATTTGCGCCGCCGAACATAAAAACACTGCCCGAACGTCCCGCCAAATAACGATCGGTGTTCTGAATCATCGCCTTAAATTTCGTCTGCTTCATGACTTCGGAGCCTGTTGCCCCGCCACTGCTTTGCGCCATCATTACCATAAAATTTTCCTCCTAAAAAATATTTGTTTCAGTTAATTTTATCAAGTTGAGCAATTACATTCAAGTTTTATTTTTTCTGAAAAGTTTATAAATCCACGAGTTCGCGCTTACGATCGGCAAATCTTGAAATTTTTTTGTAACCGAAACTTTTCACATATTCCGCCGCCTCATCGGAAAACTTTCCGCAATCTTCAGGCTGATGAGCGTCGGAACTGATAATTATCGGCAAGTCGTACGCCGCCGCAATTTTCATGAAATCCGCGTAAGGAGAAATTTCTTTGACGGGATAGCGATATTTTGTGCCGGTGTTCACGTCGACAGCCATATCAGCTTTTTTCAAAGCCGCCGCCACGCGCTCAAGATAATTCGTCACGTCAAAATCAGGAAAAAAATTGAACAGCCGAATATTGAACGGGTGACCGAGTATATCGTAATTTTTCGACTCCGCCAACTTTTCGACCTCTGAAGTATATTCTTCGTAAATGTCGCGAAGATTATGATTTTCCCACTCAAATTTTATTTTTGACGCGTCGTAACCCCAGCCCCAAAGAAAATGAACCGAGCCGATAATATAATCGAAATTCCACGCGTCGAGAATTTTTTTGACTTCGGTTTGATTTTTAAAATTGCAAACTTCGATTCCGATTTTAACCGCGTGATTTTTTTTCAGCTCGTGCATAAAATCAAAATAATCTTTGAGCGTGTGCTTAAATTTATTTGTCTTGAGCCAAATTTTTTGAAACTTTCCAACCTCTGAATCGTCCAAAATTAAATCGTCGTAATAAAATTTTTCAAATTCGGGAAAAGTGTGAGTGTGTTCGGAAATTCCGATTTCATCAAGATTGCGATTTTTCGCCGCGTCAAAAAAACCTTGAACCCAGTTTAAATCATAATCGCCGTATTCAAAATGCATATGATAGTCAAATTTCATAAAAAAACTCCTTCAAAACGCTTTAAAAATTTTATTCAAAAGGCGTTGCACTCATAATTAAATTTTTGTTGTTATCGGTTATCCAGCCCAAAGCCCATTCGTTTTCGACGAGCAGGACGGGATTTTCATTTCTGTCGAGCAAAAACATTCCCCTGTCAATTCCGCGCAGTTCGGCGGGAGTAACTTTTTTTTCATCGTCAAATTTCAGCCAGCGAGCGACCTCAAAAGGCAACATCGTCATCAAAATTTCGACGTTATATTCTGATTTCAAACGATATTGCAAAACTTCAAATTGCAAAGTTCCCACAGTGCCGACGACGTAAGAATCAGTTCCCGCGCCGACGGGGTAGAAAAGTTGAATCGCGCCTTCTTGCGTCAACTGTTCGATCCCCTTCGCAAATTGTTTTCGTTTCATCGTGTCTTTTGCCTGAACGCGAGCAAATTTTTCGGGCGGGAATGTGGGGAAGTCTTCAAATTTAAATTTATGCGCCGCGTCAGTAATTGTGTCGCCGATTCCGAAAATTCCCGGGTCGAAAAGTCCGACAATATCGCCGGGAAAAGCCTCGTCGATAATTTGCCTTTCCTGCGCGAGAAATTGTTGAGGTTGAGCGAGTTTTATAATTTTTTCTGACGGCGCGTGCCAAACCTGCATATTTCGTTCAAACTTCCCAGAACAAATTCTGATAAAAGCGAGCCTGTCACGGTGCGCGGGATTCATATTTGCTTGAATTTTGAAGACGAATGCGGAAAATTTTTCATCGGTCGGCTCAATAATTCCGTCGTCAGAAAGTCTTGGAGCAGGCGGCGGAGCAAGTTTTAAATATTCTTCGAGAAAATTTTTCACGCCGAAATTTGTCATTGCCGAGCCGAAAAAAGTCGGAGTCAAATCTCCCGCGTCAATTTTTTTCTTGTCAAATTTTTCTCCCGCCTCGTCAAGTAACATCAAATCATCTTGCAAAGCGTCAAAATTTTCCTGCCCGATTCTTTTAATAACTTCAGGATCGTCAGGTGAAAAAATTTCCGAAATTCTTTCAGTCTGCCCGTGAGAAGTGTCTTCGGCGAAAAGTTCAATCTGATTTTTTTGCCTGTCGTAAACGCCCAAATATTTTCCGTCAACGCCGATCGGAAAATTCATCGGATAAGTATTTATCCCCAAAATTTTTTCAACTTCGTCAAGCAGGTCGAGGGGAATTTTTCCGTAACGGTCGAGTTTGTTTATAAAAGTGAAAATCGGGACTCGTCTTTCTCTGCAAACCTTGAAAAGTTTTTTTGTTTGAGCCTCAACGCCTTTCGCCGCGTCGATAATCATAACCGCGCTGTCAACCGCCATCAAAGTCCGATAAGTGTCCTCCGAAAAATCTTGGTGACCGGGCGTGTCCAAAATATTTATCCTGCAATCCGCGTAATCGAATTGAAGAACCGAACTTGTTACGGAAATTCCGCGCTGTTTTTCAATTTCCATCCAATCGCTGACGGCGTGGCGTTGAGTTTTTCTTGACTTAATCGAGCCCGCCAAGTGAATTGCGCCGCCGTAAAGCAAAAGTTTTTCCGTCAAAGTAGTTTTTCCCGCGTCGGGGTGAGAAATTATCGCAAAAGTTCTGCGTTTTGAAATTTCTTCGGTTAAAGTCATATTCTTTACCACCTGCTTACTTTTTTAAAAAATTTGAATTGTTTTTGAGAGATGTCATAAATTCCAAAATCAAGTCCGAAAAATATTTATCGTCCTGCGGATTTATCGACCAATTATTTTCTTTGGCGAATTTTGAATAAGTCAAAAAATGATAAAAATCCTCCTGCGAAAATTTTTCTGTTATCTCATCGCCGAAAAATTTTCTCAACTGTTCGCTGAGGATATAACAAAAAGTTCCCGACTGACTTCGCGCGAAAATTGAAAATGCCGAATCGATATAAAAAATTTCCAAGTCGTGAACTTGATCAATCGCCTGCTGATAAATATTTAAAAATGCGGGACGACGGGGAATTAAAATCGCTTGCGAATGATTTTTCAAAAAAAGAATGTTATGAGAAATTGATCCGATTACCGAAGCAAAATTTTCGCAGTTCGCCAAAATATTCAGTTGCTCGTCGAGAGAAAATTTTTCCGGCTCTATCATTTCGTAACCTTTTTCAGAAAAATAATCTGCAAGCCTGCCTTCGCCCGTCTGATTTCCGCCGTAATAGAAAAAAAATTTTTTTTGCGTGAGAGGCGAAAAATTTTTCTGCGCAAAATTTCTTATTTGCTCAATCGTCTGAATATATTCTTGCGTGAAAAAAGCGGTATCGTTGCCGTTAAAATTATTTCGTGAACCTTCAATGGCGCAATCGTAATTTTCCGCGCTGCCTTTGTCGAGAAAAAAAGATTCGTCCGGCAAAATAATCTTTTTGAATCGGGTCGGCTTCTCAATTTCCAAAAAATCTTCGACTTCAACGCCCAAAATTTTAAGCAGCCTTGCAAAATTCGGAATGATTCCAACTCCCGCTTTCACGTAAACAATTTGGCAGTTTTTAAAATTTTCTTTGAAAAAATTACTTTTCAGAAACCAAATGCGCTTTATGTTGTCGGTCAAACAATGCCCCCAAACGTGAACCAACATTCCCAAATAAATCACGGTCTTCGGCGAATATTTAACTTTTCTGTCGGGCGTGTAAGAATTGCCCGCGCCTCTGTGAATGAAACTTTCTTTGATAAAATTTCCTTCAGCGTCGACAATTCCGCCGAGTCCCACAGAATTTTCCAGCGGTTTATAAGGCAAAATCGTTCCGTTCTCGATTATTTGAAAGCCCAATTCTTTTTTTGAAAAATGATTCTCGAAAAGTTTTTCGCCGTAATAATTTTTCTTGTACAAGCTGTCATAATTGGTCAAAATAAATTCCTCCCGATAAATTTTTCCCGCCAATTTTAAACTGCGCTGTTGAAGTTATCAAGATTTTTTTTCGTGAAAGACAAGAGCGATTCAAAAAATTTCTTTTTGACATAAGCCGTCAAATGAGATATATTTATCGGTGGTTAAAATAAAATTTTCAGCAGATTTTTTTTGGAGGTTGATAAGATGGCAATGATGGATTTGACAAAGTACGGCATCACCGGCACAACCGAAGTTGTTTACAATCCGACTTACGAAGTTCTTTTTAACGCAGAAATGGAACCCGGCTTGACCGGCTACGATGTCGGACAAGAAACCGAACTCGGCGCGGTCAACGTTATGACGGGAATTTATACCGGTCGTTCGCCCAAAGACAAATTTATTGTTTACGACGACACGACAAAAGAAGGTGCGCCCGGCGAAATTTGGTGGACGACTCCCGAATATCCCAACGACAACAAAAAATGCAGCGTTGAAAGCTGGAAAGCCCTCAAAAAACTCGCGATTGAAGAACTTTCCAACAAAAAACTTTACGTTGTTGACGGATTCTGCGGAACTCACAAAGATACCCGCATGAAAATTCGTTTCATCATGGAAGTTGCTTGGCAGGCTCATTTCGTCACGAATATGTTTATTCGTCCGAAAAATCAGGCTGAATTTGACCAAGAGCCCGACTTTGTCGTTTTCAATGCGTCGAAGGCTAAAGTCACCAACTGGAAAGAACTCGGTCTCAATTCCGAAACCGCGACTGTTTTCAACATCACCGACAAAGAGCAAGTTATTTTAAATACTTGGTACGGCGGCGAAATGAAAAAAGGTATGTTCAGCATGATGAACTACTTCCTCCCGCTCAAAGGAATTGCGGCCATGCACTGCTCCGCGAATACCGATAAAAACGGCGAAAATACCGCGATTTTCTTCGGACTTTCCGGCACAGGAAAAACCACTTTGTCAACCGATCCGAAACGTCTCTTAATCGGCGACGACGAGCACGGCTGGGACGATACCGGCGTTTTCAACTTTGAAGGCGGTTGCTATGCAAAAGTTATCAACCTCGACAAAGAATCCGAACCCGATATTTACAACGCTATCACCCGCGACGCACTTTTGGAAAACGTCACCGTTGACAAGGACGGAAAAATTGACTTCGCAGATAAATCCGTCACGGAAAATACTCGCGTAAGTTATCCGATTTATCACATCAAAAATATCGTTCGCCCCGACAGTCACGGTCCGGCGGCTAAAGCTGTAATTTTCCTCAGTGCAGACGCATTCGGCGTTCTTCCGCCCGTCTCGATTTTGACTCCCGAACAGACAAAATATTATTTCCTTAGCGGATTTACTGCAAAACTCGCGGGAACTGAACGCGGAATCACTGAACCGACTCCGACTTTCTCCGCTTGTTTCGGTCAGGCCTTCCTCGAACTCCACCCGACAAAATACGCTGAAGAACTTGTAAAGCGTATGGAAAAATCCGGCGCGAAGGCTTATCTCGTCAATACCGGTTGGAATGGCAGCGGCAAGCGCATTTCGATTAAAGACACACGCGGAATTATCGACGCAATTCTCGGCGGCGCAATTAAAAACGCTCCGACAAAGAAAATCGATATTTTCAACCTCGAAGTTCCCACAAAACTCGAAGGCGTTGCGACTGAAATTCTCGATCCGCGCGACACTTATGCAGATCCCTCGGAGTGGGATAAAAAAGCTAAAGACCTTGCAGAGCGTTTCATTAAAAACTTCCATAAATATGAACACAACGCGGCAGGCAAAGCACTTGTCCCGGCAGGTCCGCAACTTTAATTTAAACTTAAGAAAATAATTTTTTAGTGGTTGGCAATTTTGTAATTGCCGACCACTTTTTAAATTTTGTTGAGGTGATTATCTTGCCAAATTCAATTACTTTGACTGCAAAAGAAATGACTAAAACTTTATTCGGCGAAATGATTTATTGTTACTGGGACTGTTATGACTGCAACAATAATTTTGAATTTTTGCATAAAGACGGCGAAATATATTCTGCAGATGGTCACGATAAAAAAATTTTTAACAGATTGCTTGAAGTTTTCCCTGCAATCAAAAGGCACATGAAAGGCGCAGATTTAGGCGACTGGACTTGGTATTTTTTGGAAGGCGGCGGCGGTTCAATAATCGTCCGTAAAGAAATTGCGCAAAAATATGAAGAAACATCTCGGGCGCAGTATGGAAAAATCAGTCCAAACTTTGCATTGGCAAAAAAATTTTTTGACGATCTGCCTTTGCCGGAAAAAAATCATATCGGTGTTATGGAAATAAATCATACAATTATCAACTCGATGACTGCTGTTAAGAACGGCTGGATTTATCTCGGTAATGAATTTGAACGCTATGTACTTGGAGAGCCTAAACAAGAAAATTTGCTGATTTTTGGCGTTAATCCAAGCACCGCCACACCCAAAAATCCTGATGCTACGATGACTAAAATTTTAAAGATCATTTCGAAGACTGCAGAATTAAAAAATTGCGGCTACATTATGATGAATTTAAATCCCCAGAGAACTCCCAAACCTGAAGAATTAGAGGAAAATGCACATCGAACGGCAAACAATTTAGACGTTTTGGATTTTGTCATTAAAAATTTTGACATAAAAAAAATTTGGTGTGCTTGGGGAACTTCTATTGACAAGAAAAATTTTTTAAAGTTTTCACTGGATCAAATAAAAACGAAGTTGAGCGATTATAATTGGATTCATTACGGCGACCTTACAAAAAAAGGTCACCCTCGTCATCCCTTGTATACGCCTTTAAATGCAAAATTCAGTAAATTTTCTATGGATAATTATCCCAAATAAATAAACTGCGGAGGGAAAAATGCAATTTATCGATAAAAGTAAAATTACAGTTAAAGCCGGTGACGGGGGAAATGGAAAATCTTCTTTTCGGCGCGAAAAATACGTTCCGAAAGGCGGACCTGACGGCGGTGACGGCGGCAAGGGCGGCGATGTCGTTTTGGTCGTTGATGAAAATGTCAATACGCTTTTAAATTTTCGCTACAATAAAAAATATGTTGCGGCGAACGGCGGTCACGGCGACGTTAAAAAACAATTCGGACGAGGCGCGGAAGATTGCGTTATAAAAGTGCCTGCGGGAACTGTTGTAAAAGATTCTGCGACGGGAAAAATTTTAGCGGATTTAATCGAAGTCGGACAACGCGCGATTGTTGCGAAAGGCGGACGCGGCGGCAGGGGCAACGCAAAATTTAAATCTTCTTCGAGACGTGCGCCGACTTTTGCGGAACTTGGTGAGCCCGGCGAAAGTCGAGAACTTTTACTTGAATTGAAACTTTTGGCGGACGTGGGCTTGGCAGGTTATCCCAGTGTCGGCAAGTCGAGTTTAATTTCTGCCGTGAGCGATGCCCGTCCCGAAATTGCCGATTATCATTTCACGACTTTAACTCCCGTTTTGGGCGTGGTGAAACTCGGTTACGAAAAATCTTTCGTGATGGCGGACATTCCCGGACTTATCGAAGGTGCGGCGGACGGCGTGGGTTTAGGTCATGAATTTTTGCGTCACGTCGAACGAACGAAATTGATTTTACATGTTGTTGACGCGGCGGCGATT
Source organism: uncultured Selenomonadaceae bacterium (assembly GCA_905236725.1). GTDB lineage: Bacteria > Bacillota > Negativicutes > Selenomonadales > Selenomonadaceae > Quinella. The sequence goes on from CAJOCT010000006.1 coordinate 34,094, forward strand.
GAGGGCAGAAATCCCGTTGAAGATTATCACAAAATAAATTCCGAACTGAAAAAATACAGCGAAAAAATCGCGAGTCGGACCCAAATTTTAGTCGCGAATAAAATTGACTTGCCGCAAGCCGAAGAAAATTTGCCCGCGCTGAAAAAATTGGCGGACGACGAGGGAATAAAATTTTTCGCAATTTCCGCCGTAACTCATGAAAATATTTCCGAACTTATAAATTACATCGGAAATTGGCTTGACGAACACGCAAAAGATTTTGAGCCCGTGACGACTTCGGACGACGTGAAAATTTTCAACGTGGAAAAAAATGACGACGAAATTATCATCGAACGAAATGACGCGGCAGATTTTATCGTCAAAAATAAAAATCTTGAAAAAATTGTCGCTATGACAAATTTTGACAATCCTGAAGGTCTTCGCAGATTTCAATTTATCTGGCGGATGAAAAATGTTGACGCATTGCTGAAAGAACGCGGCATTAAAGAGGGCATGACCGTTCACATCGGCAGGATGGAATTTGAATGGCACGAATAAAAAATTTTTTTTAAAAAGGGCTTTATTATTTTTGAAAAATGTAGTAGAATACGGCACGACCCGTTAACGAAGACGTTGTTTTTGTATATGGGTTGTAAAAAACTGAATAGGTTACGCCACAGTTTTGAGAGAAGTCACCAAATCTCTCACGAAGTTTAAAGACGAATCCACCAGTCGTCTTCAGGGGGGTGTCGCGTCAGCAGTTTGAGATGAACTTATATCCAGTTATTTAGTTGGGACGAGGGCTTTTGCCTTCGTCTTTTTTGTTGCGATAAAAAAAATTTTCCTGTATAATCCTGCAGAAAAAAATTTAGATATGGAGTTTGAAAAAATGGCTAATGAGACAGAAAATTTAAGACAAATTTTTGCAGAGAAACATCCGCAATTCAACTTGACGGCTCCTTCGATCCCTGCAGTTTCCGTGATAATTCCGATGTACAATTCTCAACGATACATCAAATCTTGCGTGACGAGCGTTTTAAATCAGACTTTGAGAAATTTGGAAGTTATTTGCGTTGATGATTGCTCAACCGATGACACTTTTAAAATCGTCAGCGAAATTGCGCAGAAAGATAAGCGCGTAAGAGTTTGCAAACTGCCGAAAAATTCCGGCGGAGCGTCCGAGCCGAGAAATTGCGGGATAAGAATGAGTCGCGGAAAATATATTGCTTTCCTAGACAGCGACGACCTTTACACGCCGACCGCAATGCAGGAACTTTTTGTTCTGGGCGAAAAGTGGAAAGCCGACGTTGTTCACACCGAGCAAGTTTATTTTCCGGAAAATCAGCAAATCGACGTTGACGAAAATACAAAATTTACGACTTTCAGCAAAGAGCGCGGAGGTTTTTGCAAAGAACCGAAATTGGAGACCGATAACCTTGCCGAGCGCGTGAAAATGTTTTTTGAGGGAAAATTTTTCGGCTGGGTTCACAATAAACTTTATCGCCGGGATTTTCTCATGGAAAAAAATTTGAAATTTGAAAAGCTGAAAACTTCCGAAGACATAATTTTTTATTTTCTGGTCATTTGCACCGCGCCTAGAATTGTCAGAGTGCCGAACATAATTTATATTTACCGCCACAATCCCGACTCAATCACTCGAAAAATTGTCAGCATTCAAGAATCACTGCACGCGCTTACTCATTTGATGATTGAGGGGACGAAAATTATGGACGATTTTATGGGACAAATTCCTCTCTTCGTGCAAAATCCCGCGCTCCGTCAACTGCCGATTGATTACATCGTTCAGCAACATTTAATTTGGACGCAAAGATTTTTCGACAAGTACACGGCGGCTCAGCTCGACGCACTTATCAGAAACGAGATGAAACCTTTCTGCGGCGATCATTCGGCTTTTTATGCGTACCTTTTCAGCGCGATTCACGTTTATCGGCAGAAAATGATAAATTACGAGAAAAAAATTAAAGAGCTTGAAGAACAAATTCAGAAATTAAAATCATGAGAAAATTTTTTAGCACTCGCGAAGGTTACGGATTTCTTGTCGGGCTGATTGGAATTTTTGCAAATTTGATTTTGTCCGGCGTGAAATTTTTTATCGGATTTTTTTCCGGCGCAATTTCGATTATCGCCGATGCGCTGAATAATTTATCTGACGCGGGAAGTTCCATTATTATGTTGATTGGTTTTAAAGCCGCCTCAAGACCTGCCGATTTCGAACATCCTTTCGGACACGGTCGCGCAGAATATCTGGCGGGCTTTTTTATTTCCATCACAATGATTTTTGCGGGATTGGAATTTTTAATAACGTCGATTGAAAAAATTATCGAGCCTGAAATTTTAACCGTTGATAATTTGACAGTCGCGATTTTAATTTTATCCGTCGTCGCAAAAATTTTTCTCGCGCTGTTCTATCGTCACGCGGGAAAGAAAATAAATTCCGAAACAATTCAAACTGCGGCGATCGATTCTTTCACCGACTGCCTTGCAACTTGCGCAGTTATCGTTTCGATGATTATTTATAAAAATTTTAATTTGAATATCGACGGAATTACGGGCGCATTTGTTTCGATTCTGATTTTGTACGGCGGTTATGATACTTGCAAAAATATTTTAAATCCTCTGCTCGGCGAAAAACCTGCGCCCGAATTTATCGCCGAAATAAAAAAAACTGTCATGAACACTCCCGAAATTTTCGGAGTTCATGACATGATTATTCACAGTTACGGCGCGAACAGAATTTTTGTTTCAATGCACGTTGAAATGTCCGCCGCGTTGAAACTTCTTGATGCGCATGAGATTGTCGATAAACTTGAGCGGCGTTTACAGTCGAAATTTAATATTTTCGCAACTTTGCACATTGACCCGACTGTTACCGACGACGCGGAATTTGATAATTTGCGTGAACTTGCCGAAAAATTTTTAAGTGAAATTGACGAAAATTTATCTCTTCACGATTTTAGAATTGTTCCGTATAAGTCCGGAAAAAAATTGATTTTTGATGTTGCAGTTCCCGAAAATTTTTCTTTGACTGACAGAGATATTCGCCGCGAATTCCAGCGAAGACTTCTAAAAATTTTCCCGACTTATCGCGCGGTGATTCACTGCGATCATCAATATTGTTGACCGTCGATAAAAACTTTTTTGATATTAAAATTTTCGTCGAAGATGACAAAGTCCGCAGATTTTCCGACTTCAAGCGAGCCGATTTTATCATAGAGATTCAATTTTTTCGCGGGATTTTTCGTCACGAGTTCGACAGTTTCGGCGACGGTTGCGGAAGTGTTTTCATGAAAATTTTTCGCAACGTCATTCATTTTTGCAACGGAGGCGGCAATATTTCCGTCAGCCAAAGTTGCAATATTTTTTTTGACGAAAATTTTTTGCCCGCCAAACTCAAATTCACCTTCGCCGACACCGCAAGCCCTGCAGGAATCGGTTATCAAAATAATTTCTTCGCGCGGTTTAACTTTCCAAACAATTCTCTGCACGGGGGGCGAAATATGAACGTTATCCGCAATGAGTTCGACGGTTGCATTTGAGTCGAACGCCGCGCCGACAAGTCCGGGCTTTCGGTGATGCAAGCCGGTTTGTGCGTTAAATAAATGCGTGATGTGATTCGCGCCGCGCCGAATTGCTTTTAAAGCGGTTTCATAATCCGCCGCGCTGTGTCCGATTGAAACGACGATATTTTTTTCGCGACAACGATCGATAAAATTAAAATCGTCGAGTTCTTCGGGCGCGATTGTGATAATTTTTATAACGTCAAGAAAATCCGAAAAAATTTCAAAATCTGCGCGAAGAATATTTTTTTTGTCCTGCGCACCGTGAAATTTTTCGCTGATGAAAGGCCCTTCGAGATTTACGCCGATAATTTTTGCGCCGAGAATATTTTTGTGAGCGCGAATATTTTTCAGGGCGTTTTTTATTTCGGAAATTTTCATCGTCATGGTAGTCGGCAAAAAACTTGTCACGCCTGTTGACGGCAGAAAATTACACATTTCGTCAAGTGCTTCGGGAGTTGCGTCCATCGTGTCGAAATTTTTACAGCCGTGAATGTGAATGTTAATAAAACCCGGCGCAACAAAATTATTTTCCGCGTCGATAATTTTTTCCGCGTCGGTCGAGTTTCCGATTTCTAAAATTTTTTCGTCGAAAGTCATAATTTTATTTTCCGCGACAAAAAAATTTCCGTTTTCGTCGGGCAAAATAAATTTTCCGTTCTTTATCGCCGTCATAAATTTACTCCTTCTTTTAAAGCTGACAACCGCAATATTTACCGGCATTTCTTTAGAAGATGTTAACGGCTCAATTTTTTAGTCATAAAACTAAATTTTTGCCGATTTCATAAGCCTGATTGCAAAGTTTATCAAAAAATTCTTCCTTGTACGCAAATTTTTCTTCCGCGTTGAAAATCGACGATTCATATTTTGAATAATCTTGAAATTGAACGGTGTTGAATGCATAAAGAACTTTCGGCTTGACCTGCAAAATTCTTTCTGTAAAAATTTCATAAATTCCGAGTTTTTCGGACATCTTAAACTGCTCAAAATGTTTTTCGGTCATATTCATCGTGTAGAAAAACGCGCTTGGAAGTTTTTTGGGAAATACGGTAGGAATCTCTTCGCTGTAAATGTAATTCGAGAAAAAAAGTCTCTCGATAAACGCAACCATACTTGAAGAAAAATTCATGAAATAAATCGGCGTGCCGAAAATATCGGCGTCAAATCGTCTTTCATCGCGCAAGTTCCATGCTCTTTGCTCTTCAGTTTGCAGTAAAAACAACTTGTGCAACCCTTGAAAGTCAGCGAATAGAGATCAACAATTTCAGCCTCCGCTCCGGCATCTTTCGCGCCTCTGACCGCCTCTTTCAAAAGTTGCGCAGTATTCCAATTTTTGCGCGGACTTCCGTTAATCGCAATGAGTTTTTTCATAAAAAACCCTCCCCAAAAAAATTTTTACGAACTCATTATAAAAAAAAATCCCGAATCAAAGCAATTTGATTTTCGGGATAAACAATAATTTTTTTTTATTTGACGGTTATCAATTCGTACTGCGGATTGCCCATCTTCAAATCTTTCATTGCGGTGAGTTGATGAAGCCCGGCGCGGCTTTCAATGCGCTCTTTAAGGTCGTGGCTGTCGCTTGCTGAATAAACCAAATCACAGCAGGCCTGATCAATCGCCAAAATGTCAGTCGAAGCGCAAATTCCGATGTCTTTCATAGTCGGCTCGGCGGCGGAAGTTCCCGCGCAATCACAATCGACGCTCATTCTGCGCATCACGTTTATAAAAACAATTTTTTTGCCGAAATAATCACACGTCGCCTTTGCCGATTCCGCCATAGATTCCATAAAACGCTCTTTCATCGGCCAATCCAGATAATTTTCCGGCGGATTTTTTTCGTCCACCAAATGAACCTGATTTTTTCCGCGATGACCGCTCGCGTTGCCGATCCCGATATTTTTCATTGAGCCGCCAAATCCGCCCATTGCGTGGCCTTTAAAGTGCGTCAAGACAATCATCGAATCATAATTTACGATATTCGCGCCCATCGTGATAAATTTGTGATGTTTTCCGCCGCGAACGGGCAGGTCAACGGTTTTTTCGTCCGCGTCCATAATATCGACGGGGCAAAAAGTCCAGCCGTTGACTTTCAAAGTTTCGCGGTGATCTTCGGTCGTGTAGCGGTCGCCGTGATAGAGCGTGTTACATTCGACGATTGCGGAATTGGGAATTTGTGCCATAAATTTTTGAACCATATCGCGCGGCAAAATATTCGGTCCGTTTTTTTCGCCCGTATGAAGTTTAATTGCAACTTTGCCGAAAATTTCGCTGTTTACGCACTGATAAATTTTGATGAGGCTTTCAGCGTCAATTTTTTCCGTGAAATAAACTTTTGCCGCCGTACCCGTGTAATTCGTGCCGGTAACATTTTTACTGCCGATAACGGGAGCTTGAGTAATTTTTTTTGCGTCTGCCATTTATAAAATCCCTCCAAAAAAAATTTTAATAACTTAATTTATTCAACCAAGCCGAAACTTTTTGTTCTGACTCGGAAAAATTTTTCTGCGCAATCGTGCCGCGAATTTCAAAACCTTTCAAAATTTTCGCACTCGGGCAAACCAAAACAAATTGCTGATCCGTCGAAGAAAGTCCGCTTCCGCCGTGCGTACAGAACGGCACAATATTTTTTCCGCCAAAGTCGTAACTTTCAAGAAAAGTATAAACCGCCATCGGTGCATCTCCGTACCAAATCGGATAACCTAAAAAAATCGTGTCGTACTCGGAAAAATTTTCAACCTTGCCGACAAGTTCGGGGCGTGCCTTCGCGGACTTTTCACGGCTGGCGACTTTCGTGCATTCTTGATAGTCGACCGGGTAAGGTGTCACGGTTTTAATTTCAAACAAATCTCCGCCGACCTTCTGCGCGATAATTTCGGCGATAATTTTTGTGTTGCCCTTCTGAATATTTCCCACGCCGTATTCATTGCCTGTGCGCGAAAAATACGCAACCAAGATTTTTCCTTGAGCCGACGCAAAATTATTTCCAAGCGTGAAAAAAAGACCTGCCGACATCAAAAACGCCAAAATTTTTTTACTCATACCGAAAACCTCCTGTATAAAATTTTTTAGCTGAAAGCTGTCAAATTTTATAATTTTATTGACACTGCGTCAACAAAATTTTTTCAAAAATTAAAATTTGATTAAAAATGAACAGCCACAACGTAAGTAATAATCAGCTTTTTGTATCCTGTTTGTAGTCTACCTAAACGAGCGTAGATGAATTTATAGTTAGTTTGCGAAAAAAATTCTTCCATTTTGTGGAGTTTTTTTTTATTTTATAACAGGAAATCCAGTGTACCTTATAGAATATTTCGTAAGTATCCCATAGGAGGTCAAGATGTGTTTAACTAATGAGCAAGCAATGAATTTGTTGGCAGTTACAAAAATAGTATTTGACGCTAATGATCTTCAGCAATCAGTAACAATTAAAACTGCTATGAATATCAAATTTAAGTGTCAGTTGAAATCACTGGATGAAAAGGCTATCTTTTTGTTGAGTGTACAGCAAGGATTGCATGAAAGTCTTAAGGTCAGTCTCCACCTTCAAGAAAATGCATCATCGCCACCAATAGGACTTTTGCGGATTGATTATGGTAACTCACCGCCACATACAAATCCTGTTACATTGAAAGAATCAGTGCCTGAGTTTGCGATTCCATACATTGGCGAGGAAATAAAATGTGATCACGCTCACTTTTATGTGAGTGGATATAAACCGCTGGCTTGGGCAGTACCGCTGGAAGCATTTGATTTTCCTATAAAAAATATCTCGGATTTTGAATCATTCGAGGATGCTGTTATAAAATTTTCGGAAAAAATAAATCTGAAAACGCGCTTGTTGTTAGAAAGGAGGTTATATCTGTGAGTTTTGTGGAGAAAATTATCGACGAATATATGCAGTTTCTTAGAGCGAGAATGTCGTATCGCGAAGCAGATAATGGTTGGCAAGTTATAACCACTCCGTTTTTGGATATGTATAACGATGCCATCGAAATTTATTGCAAAGCAAAAGACGACCAAAAAATAATTTTCTCTGATGGTGGCGAAACTTTAAATAAATTGGAGCTTGCGGGAATAACCTTCAATCGTCGCGGTAAAAGAAAGAATATTTTTGATAGTATCCTTCTTAATTACGGTGTCAAATTAAAAAATGAAGAAATTTTTGTTGAAGTTGAAGATATGAGGAAGGTTGCTTCAGCTAAACATAATCTTTTGCAAGCCATTATTGAAATTTCCGATATGTATGTGATGTCTACAAATCTGAACGAGGGCTCTAAAACTTTTAACGAAAAAGTTCAAAAATATTTCAGAGACAATAACGTTGTGGTCACGCCAAAATTTAGTGCGAAAAGTAAAGTCGGACTGGAATTTACTTTCGATTTTCAAATAGCCGGTTTGGATACTGAAATACTCGTTGAAACATTCAATACGATTACAACCACAAATTTAGCAGTCAGCCTTTTTAGTTACGAAAGCATTAGAGAGTTACGCGAAGAAATCAGCGGAAAGAAAGTCAGAAGCATTTCCATAATAAACGACGAATACACGGAAATAAGATCTGAGTATATCGATACCTTTCGCGATAAGGATATTGAGCCAATTCTTTGGACTGGCAGAAATCAGTCTGAGAATTTATCAAAGTTTAGATTTGTTGCTTAGTTTTTCTGCGTACAAAAAAGTTCTTCCGATTGAATTTTGGAAGAGCCGATTTTTTATTTTCGCCGTGCCAAAAAATTAAAACTTTTGCCGACGAGTAAGTGCCGAATTTTGCAGATTTTGCTTCTAACTTGCCGGTAACTTGCCGGTAACTTGCTGACCTAATATAAATCTCCAAATTTATCCAAATAGAACGGCTTAGTAACGCGAAAATTTAACTTGCCGATAACTTGCCGATAACTTGCCGATAACTTGCCGATAACTTGCCGATAACTTGCCGATAACTTGCCGATAACTTGCCGATAACT
>CAJOCT010000006.1:42666-44733 GCA_905236725.1 uncultured Selenomonadaceae bacterium
GATAACTTGCCGATAACTTGCCGATAACTTGCCGATAACTTGCCGATAACTTGCCGATAACTTGCCGATAACTTGCCGATAACTTGCTCGCCGGATTTCTCCAGATAAAAAAAAATAACAGCGCATATCCGAAGATACACGCCACTAAAAAACGTCCTATATTTAACTCTTAGCGATAGCGTTCTTGTTCTTCAATTTCGTAAATTCTTTCGACCACACAACGCGCTTTCTCCACTGCCAGTTCCAGCTCAGTTCGTAATTTACAATTCCTTTCAATGTCGGTGAAATACCTTTCATAATAATCCGCCTTTTTGCGTTGGATTCTCAACCTGTCTAAGTCCAAGCCGATTCCTCGCCAAAGTGCATTAGATTTTCCGATATTCTTGAACTCGCTAATCACTTTTTTGTGTGAATCCGAACCGTTTATGTCTACAGATATGCCGATTCCATTGAGATAACTCTTCGCTCTGTGAAACGCACCATAATACGCTCGACTTATTCCGCAACGTTCTCTTACCTCATCGTCTCCATCTTTCGGAATAGTTTTAAGCAAATCCTCAGCGAAACCAATATATCTTATCCAGTTGAATTTAATATGTCCCGCCGTCATATTGACACCACGTCTATACAAAGTTTGCCTTTCGACAGTGGCTCGTTTTCAATCCACCAGTCATTATCGAATTGATGCAATTTCTCTAAAGCCTCCTTAGGAGATAATTTAGTCGATATTGACATCAATAACTCATTTGCTCCAACGGCTTCAAGATACAGCGGAGTGAAACCAAAATAATCTTTTATTTTTATCTCCGCACAAGTAATAAGGACATTCAGATTAAAGTCACTTCTTAAAATAGCCTCTGCCTCAGGCGTTTTTAACAAGTGTAATTCTTGAGCAATGATTTTCTGTCCATTGACATATTTCAGCGGTTCGTTTATTGTGACAACATCAGGTTGAAAATTATTGACGCAAAAAGCGAACAATGTGGCAATGTAAAACTTTTTGTCTGCCGTATCGACGAAGTCGCTTAATTTTGTACAAGACAAATACTCAACATCAGGATTTTCAACAAACTTAAACTCGGAAAAATTATCAAATTTCATAAAAATTCCTTCTCAGTCTTTATACGCATTCCAAAATGAAGTAAATCCGATATCCGTTTTAAAAGTTTTTTCATATTCCATTCCTGCTTCGAGCATTTTAATTATAAACGGCTTCAGATATTTAGGATTCAAACGAACACGAGATGAAGCGGTAAAACGCTCCTCATGCTCTTCAGCATCTTCATTTTGACCAAACTCAATCTGAATGACGCCACTCTTAATGCCTATGCGAACAGAATTTGGTTCAATTATCGAGACTTTACCCATTTCGTTAATATTGTTCTTTTTCTCCACACCCATCGAAAACACCCTTCGGCTTTTTTACTTCTGAGTTTCTCTCTTTTGAAACTTGAAACGAATATTCTATATAGTTTATAAAAATCCTTCACGTAATTTTAAAATTTTTAAATTAACTCCAGCGCATCCTGTTTTTCGCGGACGAATCTGTTGCGGAGAGCGTCGATGATATTTTTTCCGCCGTGAACAAAATTTTCAGGACTGCGCCAAATTCCATTTTCATCGGGAGCGGCAAGGTTGCACTCCGAAATTAAAAAATCATAAATCGCTGAAATAATTTTCTCGTCGAAAAATTTATCGTCGAGATAACTTAAATTCGGCTGTCCGAGTTTTTTGCAAGTAATTAAAAATAAATTTTTACAGCCGGTCTGACCGTTTTGCACGGCACGAGAAAAAACTACTGCTTTCAGTGCGTCAGAATGTTTTTCAAGATTAAAATTTTCTTGGCGAAGTTTATCAGCCGCACCGCAGTAATAAACCTGAATCATATACTCGTCTTGAAGTTTTCCGAAGTTGCCCGGGTCAATCGTGCCGAGTTCCTTCCACTGCCGAATAAATTCAGGAGAATTTACTTTATGAACCGCCAAAACTCTGCCGTAATTCGCCAACTTTTCATCAGGATATTTGCAAAGCCAATCAACAAATTTATCCACACTGCCGACATTTGAC
>CAJOCT010000007.1:0-9019 GCA_905236725.1 uncultured Selenomonadaceae bacterium
ATTTTTCGCAATAATTATTTTTGCAATAAAATCGACAGGCAAATCAGGATTTTCCAACGCATTTTTACCGACTTTCGCCCAAAAATTTATTTGATTGTCAGTCGAACGAAAATTTGCTTTTCCTTCAGCCGCCGCAGAATTAAAAAGATTTTCATCAATTTGAACGCTAAAATTTTGCATTTAAATCACCTCGAAAATATTTTATTAAAAATTTTTTTCACCGTCAAATAAAAAACTCAGACAAAATTTTTTCATCGGAGTTTAATTTTTTTTATTTTTATCCTTCAAAAATAAGTTCACGAGCTTTTGCAAAATCTTTTTCTGCTTTTTCATTTTCGCCAATTTCTTTATAAGCAAGTCCGCGATTGTAATATACCCGACCAAAATTTGGATTTAATTTAATGGCTTGTGTGTAATCTTCAATCGCTTGCGAATAATTTTCTAAATTTTTATAAGCATTTCCGCGCTCGTAATATGCCCTTGCATAATTCGGATTTAATTTAATTGCTTGAGTGTAATCTTCAATCGCTTGCGAATAATTTTTTAAATATTTATAAATAATTCCGCGATTGAAATATGCCAATTCAGCTTCTGGATTATTTTTAACATCTATTTCTTTTCTAATAAGATCAGGCAAAAATTTTTGAAAACGTTCCAATTTATTTTGAAGTTCATCAATAATTTTTTTCTGTTCATCAACTTTTTTTTCAAGTTTAAAGTTTGAAAAATTTTTCATAAGATTATCCAAGTCAGTCAAACTAATTTCAGCCTGAATTTCAGCATAGCAAATCATATCGCCATTTGACAAATTTTCGCGAATAAAGTTCGGTTCATTTTTAGTCAAAAATTTTTCAGAAATTTTATCAATATCGTCATCATCGAGATTTTTAAATTTGTCGTGCAAAAAATTTTTAACATCAGCGTCAAGAATTTTTTCAGCAGACTCAAGAGCGACACTTTTTGCAAATTTAAAAGTATCATCTTCAGACATTTTATATTCTCCGCGAGAATTAAAAACTTTTAAATTTTTATCAGCCATAACAGCACCTCCAAAAAATTTTTCAAAAACTTTTTCGATTTTCAAAAAAAAATTCCTGCAAAAAAAAACTCCGACAAAATTTTTCATCGGAGTTTAATTTTTTTTATTTTTATCCTTCATAACCAAGTTTACGAGCTTTTGCAAAATCTTTTTCTGCTTTTTCATTTTCGCCAATTTCTTTATAAGCAAGTCCGCGTCTGTAATATGTCTTTGCAAAAGTCGAATCTAATTTAATGGCTTGCGTGTAATCTTCAATCGCTTGCGAATAATTTTTTAAATTATAATAAGCAAGTCCGCGATTGTAATATGGAAATGCCCAATTCGGATTTAATTTAATTGCTTGCGTGTAATTTTCAATCGCTTGCGAATAATTTTCTAAATTTTGATAAGCAAGTCCGCGATAGCAATATGCAGCTGCATCATTATGATTTAATTTAATTGCTTGCGTGAAATCTTCAATCGCTTGCGAATAATTTTTTAATTCTAAATAAGCAATTCCGCGATTGTAATATGCCAATTCAGATTCTGGATTATTTTTAACCTCTATTTCTTCTCTAATAATATCAGGCAAAAATTTTTGAAAAAGTTTTAATTTATTTTGAAGTTCATCAATAATTTTTTTCTGTTCATCAACTTTTTTTTCAAGTTTAAAGTTTGAAAAATTTTTCATAAAATCATCCAAGACAGTCAAACTAATTTCAGCCTGAATTTCAGCGTAGCAAATCATATCGCCATTTGACAAATTTTCGCGAATAAAGTGCGGTTCATTTTTAGTCAAAAATTTTTCAGAAATTTTATCAATATCTTTGTCATTAAGATTTTTAAAATTGTCGTGCAAAAAATTTTTAACATCGGCGTAAAGAATTTTTTCGGCAGACTCAAGAGCGACACTTTTTGCAAATTTAAAAGTATCATCTTCAGACATTTTATATTCGCCGCGAGAATTAAAAATTTTTAAATTTTCATCAGCCATAACAGCACCTCCAAAAATTTTTTCAAAAACTTTTTCGATTTTCAAAAAAAAATTCCTGCAAAAAAAAACTCCGACGAAATTTTTTCATCGGAGTTTAATTTTTTTTTATAAATTTTTATCAATTATAACCAAGCTGTCTGGCTTTTTTTAAATCTTGTTCTGACTGTTCAGTCTTTCCAAGTTTTTTATAAACTCTTCCGCGATTACGATAAAATTTTCCTTCGTTTGAATCAATCAAAATCGCTTGCGTATAATTTGCAATCGCTGTTGCATAATCGCCTATATTTTCACAATCCCAACCGCGATTATTGTAAGCCCATTTATCTTCAGGAAAATAATACAAATATTTTGTGTAAGCCTCAATCGCCGCAGAATAATTTTTCAATTCACTATAACAATATCCGATTCTAAAGTAAACATTATTTTTTGTCGCGTCCAATTCCAAAACTTTTTTGTAATCTTTCAACGCCGCAGAATAATTTTTTAAATTGTAATATGCTTTAGCTCTGCTCCAATATGCGTCCAAATATTTTGCGTCAAGTTCGATTGCTTTATTAAAGTCCATTATCGCCGTCGAATAATCTTTCATTTCATCCGCAAAAATTCTTCCGCGATTTCTATAAGTTAAAGCTGAAGGAAAATAATTTATGCTCGCAGTGTAATGTTTTATTGCTTCAGTAAAATTTTTTTGTTCTTTATAATTTGCACCAATATTATTCTCACAATGTGATTTAAGTTCGTTATCTGTTGCAAGTTCAATAGATTTTTCATAAAACTTATTTGATTTGCCATAATTTTTCAATTCATATTCCAAAAGTCCAAATAAAAAGTAAACTGAATGATGAGTCGGTTTTATTTGATGTGATTTATTTAGATAACTTCTTGCAAGGTCATATCTTTCAGTAAGCGTATAAATTTTTCCTATGGTATTGTATGCTCTTATCAAAACAACTTTATCATCAGGAAATTTTTTTATAAGCATATGAGATTGTTCATTTAGAAAATCAAAATTTTTTCTGACATCTTCTCTTGTTTTCGACAACTCATTTATTTTGTCAAAAATTTCTTGAGCTTCAGGCGGAACTTCTTCCTCAGCATATACGATTGAAAAATTCAAAATTAAAACTGCAATCAAAGCAAAAATTTTTTCAAAAATTTTCATTTCATTCACCTATAAGGTTTGGTCCAGTTTGTCCATAAACTCTGTCATCATCATTTTCATTTCCATTTCCGATAGTGACTGTAACTTTAGAATCATCTTTATATTCTGACGGAATATCAATTTCATCGTTAGAATCATAAATTCCTTGATAAGACCAATATTTTATACCTTCAGGCAACATTTGCTGAATTTGAATTAACTGCTGAACAACTTCATTTTCAATATCATAACTCTGCTGAATTTCATCATAATTTCCATTTTTGCGAAGTTGAAAACTTTTTTCTAATTTATTTTTTGTATCATACATTAAATTTCTTAAATTATCAGGAATATTTGCATTTACAGAATATTTTGCGTTACTCAAATCACTTTGAAATTTATTCATAACAAAATTTAAATCTCTCATTGATTCTGCATCGCCGTTGCTAATACTGTATTGCAAAACATCATCGCTGTATCCGATTTTATAAAACATCCAGTAACACCATTTATAAATTTCATTGTAATTATTTGCCAAAAAATTTTTTTCGCGTTCGATTTTTTCAGCCGCAATTTTTTCAGCTTTAATTTTTTCTTGACGTTCTGATTCATCTTTTTCAGCTTGAATTTGTTCAGGAGTTTTTTCCATTTTCTGTGTTTCAACTTTTTTTACTTCAGTTTTTTTTTCATCGCTGCCGCAACCTGTTAAAGAAAAAATCATTGAAAACAAAACTAATACTGCAAAAATTTTTTTCATAATAATCACCAATAAAAATTTTTAAACTTCGTCAACAATTTCGGTCGAAGTTTTTTTAATGGAAAGTTCGTCAAAATTTCCTTCGTCAGAGCCACTCAAAAGCCACATCAAACCTGCCACGCCATTATGAAGTGCGGAAGAATTTTCAGTGTTAATCGCTTCTTCAATCGTGATGTCGCTTTTAATTCCGGAAAAAGTTACAGATTTTTTTCCGGCAACAGTTTCGCCGGGCTGAACAATATTTCCGTCGCGATTCAAAAAAACATCGAATTTTAAATTGCAAGTCGGATCTGTTACAAAATCTTTCATTAAAATCACTCCTTAAAAATTTTTCAAAAACTTTTTCGATTTAAAAAAACTTTTTCCTGCAAAAAAAAAATCTCCGACAAAAATTTTTTTTTATCGAAGAAAAATTTTTTAATCCATATCGCTGACATCAACGCCGCGTTCTTTTAAAATTTCTTTAACGCTGCGCGATGCAATTCTTTTTGGTCTGTGATGAATTAACAAGTCAATTCCCTGCAAAACAGCTTCAGTTTTTGAAATATTTTTTTGTTTTGCAATTCGAGAAATTTTTTCAAACTCAAAATTCGTTAATCTCAAACTAAGGTGTTTTTCTCGTGGAATTTGAGCTTTCGGTCGTCCTCTTTCCATATCTGTCGCCACTTTCTTAAAAAATTTTAAATTTTTACAATTATATTTTTTGTGCAGATTAAAATCAAGTAAGATATTTTTTGTGCAGATTAAATTATTTTTGAGTTCGTCATCAATGTCAAAAAAAATTTTTTCGTAAAATATTTTGAAAAAAATCTCGACGATTTTTTTATAAAGTTTTGCAAAAATTTTTCACATCGCAAATTATTTTGTTACAAATTAAAAACCGCCGAAAATTTTTCCGGCGGTCAATTTTATTTGTTCGATTAAAAATTATTTTTCGGCAGTTGCTTTTCTATGTTCTTCGATAATTTTTTCAGCAAGTTTATCGGGCATCGGATCATAATGCGAAAATTTCAAGCTGTATGAGCCGCGTCCTTGAGTTTGCGAGCGCAAGTCAGTCGCATATTTGTAAAGTTCGGAGGCGGGGACAAGTGCTTTAACTTCTGTCATTCCCTTGCCCTTCGGATCCATTCCGAGAACTTTTCCGCGTCTTGAGTTGAGATTTCCGATAATGTCGCCCATGTAATTGTCGGGAACAAGAACAGTTATCTCGTCAATCGGCTCAAGCAAAATCGGGCTGGCGGCAAGAACGCCTTTTTTAATCGCGATTGAGGCAGCCATTTTAAACGCCGCTTCACTTGAATCGACAGGGTGACTTGAGCCGTCGTACAAATCGACTTTGACATTGACGACGGGATAACCCGCGATAACGCCTTGCGCAAGCGTTTCAAAAGTACCTTTTTCAACTGCGGGGAAGAAATTGCGCGGGACACTTCCGCCGAAAACTTGATCCGTCGTGAAAACATTTCCGTCGTGGCTTGAAGGATCGGAATCTTTAACGGGCGCAATCTTCAGCCAAACATCGCCGTATTGACCGTGACCGCCGGATTGTTTTTTATGCTTGCCTTGAACTTCAACATTTTTACGAATAGTTTCGCGATAATCTACGCGCGGTTCGCCGAGTACCATTTTTACGCCGAATTTGCGCAAAATTTTATCGCCGAGAATATCCAAATGAACTTCGCCGACACCGCTCAAAATAGTTTGCTTGGTCGCTTTATCTTTGACGAGTTTGATTGTCGGGTCTTCGTCCTGCTGTTTTCTGATTGCCGAAATAACTTTATCTTCTTCGCCTTTTTTCAGAGAACTTACAGCCATTGCCAACATCGGTTCGGGATAATTCACGCGCTCATATTTAATCGGAGAATTTTTTTCGCAAAGAGTGTCGCAAGTTTTCGCATTGACGAGTTTCGACGTGACAACAATATCGCCCGCATTCGCGCTTTCAAGCTGAATTTGTTTTTTGCCCTGCATTGTGAAAAGTGTACTGATTCTTTCTTGACCTTCAGAGCTGTCGCCGATAAGTTGATAAGTCGCGTCATTTTTCATTGTGCCGCTGAAAATTCGGATATAACTCATTTGCCCGACGAAAGGATCAACCATAGTTTTCCAAATTTGTCCGCTGAACGGGTCAGAAATTTTTCTCTCAATAAGTTCGTCATTTTTCGGATTGATACCGGTGTAAGTTTTCGCATCGGGGGCGGGCATATCTTCGACGATTCTGTTTAAAAGTTTGTCAACGCCGATATTTTTCAAAGACGAGCCGACGAATACGGGGAAAACTTTCGCCTGTTTAACGCCTTCCGCAAGAGCTTCGGCAATTTGTTTTTCGTCGAGATTGTCAGTTTCGCCTTCGAGATATTTTTCCATAAGTTCATCATTAAATTCCGCGATAACGTCGAGCATTTCGAGGCGTTCGGTTTCGACTTCGTCTTCGAGATCGGCGGGAATTTCCTGCTTAACTTCTTCGCCGACTTTCACGTAAGATTTGACGATATCGATAACTCCGCTGAAAGAATTTTCTTGACCGATAGGAATTTGCACGGGAATAACGTTGTTGCCGAATTTCGCTTTGATGTCGTCGAGAGTTTTTCTGAAGTTTGCATGTTCGCGATCCATTTTGTTTACGAAAATCGCGCGGGGAAGTTTGAGTTCTTCGGCGAGTTTCCAAGCCTTTTCGGTCTCAACTTCAACGCCTGCATTCGCCGCAACGATAATCAGCGCACTGTCAGCCGCCGCCATTGCCCCCATAACTTCGCCGACAAAATCGGGATAACCCGGCGTATCGATGAAATTTATTTTGAAATTTTTCCATTCGGTGACGGCAAGAGAATCGCCGATCGTCATTTTGCGTTTGGTTTCTTCGGCTTCGTAGTCGAGCAAACTTGTTCCGTCGTCAACTTTGCCGAGACGTTTCGCCGCGCCGCTGTTGAAAAGACAAGCGTCAAGCAAACTTGTTTTGCCGGTTTTTCCGTGACCTGCAACCGCAACATTTCTGATAAATTCACTTGCATATTCTTTCATCAAGTATAACCTCCACAATTTTCTAAAAAATACAAAAACATATTCTTTGAAAAAAAAAATTATCCTGCCGTCATTTCCGAGATTTCTTGCGAAAATAAAAACAGCCTCGCCGTCTGCAAGAGCGAAACTGTTTCTCGCGTTTTCAGTGTAACGCTAACCACGTGGTTGCCTTTAACGCCGCTTGAGCCAGTCGTAAATGAAACAAGACACTACTCCCGCCGCTACGGACGCCAAAAATGTTAGAATCATGACTGCAACCCTCCTTTCCTCGAGGGATCGGGGGCAACGTGAAAGATTTTATCATAAAATTTGCAGATTGCCAAAAAAAAAAAAGTATGCTACACTACAACCAAGTTAGAATCATATTGCAACCAAATAAAAAGCCCCAAGTCTGCAAACGTGGGGTTTTTTTATTGCCAAAAAGTTTTTATTTCTCCAACTTTTCGAGAGCTTTTTGAGCCGCCATTTGTTCGGCGATTTTTTTACTTTTGCCGATGCCCTTGCCGCAGATTTTATCGTTGATTTTGACGGCACATTCAAAAGTTTTCATGTGATCCGGTCCGTAAGAATCGAGCTCAATATATTCGATTTTGCCGTCAGGATTTTTTTGAACAACTTCTTGAAGTCGGGATTTATAGTCTTTCAAATTTTTTCCGAGTTTGACGTTTTCAAATTCCGGCGCAAGTTGACGCATAACATATTCCCGCGCGATTTCCCAACCGCCGTCAAGATAAATTGCGCCGATAACCGCCTCAAAAACGTCCTCAAGATTCGTCGTGCGAGTTCTGCCGCCGCTTGCCTCCTCACCGCGCCCGAGTAAAAGCATTTCGCCGAGTCCGAGTTTTCCGCCGAGTTTTGCAAGAATCGGCTGACAAACAATACTTGCCCGGGACTTAGTCAATTCGCCTTCGGAAAAATCTTGAAAGTGTTCAAAAAGATAAGTACTTGACGCGAGCTCCAAAACTGCGTCGCCCAAAAATTCCAGTCGTTCGTTGTGAGAAATTTTTTCGTCCATTTCGCGCGAATATGACGAATGAGTCAAAGCCAAGTTGAGCAATTCCAAATTTTTAAATTTCACGCCCAATTTTTTTTCCAGCCGATTTAAATCTTTGAGTCTTGCTTCATCAATTTTTTCAATCTCCATAAAAAAATCTCCTTTCGATTCAGTTTAGTTTAACCGATTTTTTTGTTATGCACAAACTTTTCTATTGACCAAAAAAATTTTTTAATATATTCTGCAACAGAGGAGTGATTAGTTTGAGCGAAAAAATTTTTTCAGATACAAAAGTTGTCGAAGTTGCGCCGGAAGAAAATTCTCACGCTGAAAAAATAAATCGAAAGGCAAAAATGATTCAACGCAGAAAAAATTTGCGAAATATTATTTTGCAGGGTGTGCAACTTTTTATCGGGGCGGCGATTGCGTCTGCGGGATTGGAACTTTTTTTGATCCCGAATCAAGTTATTGACGGCGGAGTTGTCGGTCTGTCGATTATGGGGCATTATCTTTTACCTTATATTCCGTTCGGCGTTTTTTTGGTGGTTTTAAATTTGCCGTTCCTTTATATCGGTTACAAACATATCGGAAAAAATTTTGCGATTGCCACAATCGTCGCGGTAATTATGTTGAGTCTTTGCTCTGAATACGCGGCGGAATTTCCGAAGGTTACGAACGATTCATTTTTGGCGGCGATTTTCGGCGGAATTATTGACGGTATCGGAGTCGGAATTATTATGCGGGCGGGCGGAAGTTTGGACGGCACGGAAATTGTCGCGATTATCGCCGATAAACATTCACCTTTTTCGGTCGGCGAAGTCGTTATGTTCATAAATTTATTTATTTTATCCGGCGCGGGTCTGTTATTCGGTTGGGATAAGGCGATGTATTCTCTCGTGGCGTATTTCGTTATCGCGAAAATGATTGACGTTGTGACGAAAGGTCTGGACGAAACTTACGCGATTATGATTGTTTCAAATAATCCGCGAGAACTCACCGACGTTTTAAATTCTGAAATTCGCGGCGTAACTCTTTTGCACGGCGAGGGCGGTTACACGGGCGATCCGAAAGAAATTATTTATTGCGTCGTGAAC
>CAJOCT010000007.1:9078-47763 GCA_905236725.1 uncultured Selenomonadaceae bacterium
CGTTTTAAATCAAAATCGCATTGAGGAGAAAATATTTTGGAGAAAAAAAATTTATTCGGTCTGACTTTGACTGAACTTGAAAAAGAAATTTCACCTTTGCCGAAATTTCGCGCAAAACAAATTGCCGCTTGGATTTATCAGCGCGGCGCAAATTCTTTTGACGAGATGACGGATTTATCAAAAAAAATTCGCGCAGAACTTCGGGAAAAATATTTTGTGCAGTCGGCAAAACTCGTTACGGAATTAAATTCTGCGGACGGGTTGACGACAAAATTTTTGCTTGCCTTCGAGGACGGCGCGGCGGTTGAGACTGTTTTAATGCGCCACGATTACGGCAACAGCATTTGTATTTCGACGCAGGTCGGCTGTAATATGGGCTGTAAATTTTGCGCATCGACTTTGAAAGGGCTGGAAAGAAATTTGACTGCGGGCGAAATGCTCGGCGAAATTATTTTTGTGCAAAATTTTTTATCGCGCGAAAATAAAAAAATTGATACGCTGGTGATTATGGGCACGGGGGAACCGCTCGCGAATTTCGACAACCTGATGAAATTTTTGCGTCTGATTCATGAAAATTATACTCTCGGCATGAGTTACAGAAAAATTACAATTTCGACTTGCGGAATCGTTCCCGCCGTGAAAAAACTTATCGCCGAAAAAATTCCCGTCACGCTCTCAATTTCTCTTCACGCTCCGAATAACAAATTGCGCTCTGAAATTATGCCGATAAATTCCGCGTTCGATATTCAACAGGTTTTGAAAGTCGGCGACGAATATGCGCGGGAGACGGGGCGGCGCGTGACTTACGAATATATTTTGCTCGGCGGCGTGAATGACACTGAAGAACATGCTCGACAGCTTGCGAAAATTTTATCTGGACAGCTTGCCAACGTGAATTTAATTCCGGTCAATTCTGTTGACGAAAGAAATTTTCAACGCCCGACGGATCACGCGATTAAAAAATTTTTTCACTTTCTGAACACGCACGGAATCAACGCCACCGTTCGTAAGGAGTTCGGCGCGGAAATCAACGCGGCTTGCGGACAACTGCGAATCAGGGCGAACAAAGGAAATTAAAAAAAATTGCGACACCGATAAAATTTTTCGGCAATCGCAATTTTTTTATTTTAATGTCTGTGTTCTTGAGGCGGTTGATGGCGTTCGGGCGGAGGTTCGGAAGGCGGTTTTTCGTAGTTGGGAATTTTTCCCTTGTCCTTGTCCGAATCGTCAGGCATAACCGAATCGCGAAACTTTGACCAAAACTCGGAATTGTTTTCGGCGGCTTTGTTTTCAGTCGTCGTCTTCATTTCAAGTTCGTGATAGTTTGTACAATTCGCCCTGCCGTCCGACGCCGCGGAAAGACCGGCGACAAACACGGCGAATCCGACCGTCACCGCAATTATTAAATTTTTCGCCATTCTTTCCATAAAAATCATTCCTTAAATCATTTTTTTTTAAAATCTTTTTGGACCAAATTTTTTGCGGGGCAGAGAACCTCTTTGCGCCGAATTTTTTTGCGGAAGTCTGGAGCTTCTGACGTACGGCGGTTTTTTCGGCTGTCTTTGCGTGTAAATATTTTTCGGCGGCTCGACTCTTCTGCTCGGGACTTCAACTCGTCTCGGCGCAGGTCTTTGCAGTCTTCGACCGTCTTTTCGATGTCTGATTCTGTCAGGCAAAACAGGCATGATGATTCGGCTTTTCAGCTCTTGAAAATTTAATTCTGCCGCTTCAACTTTTCCAAAATCAAATCCGAAAAATATCGCGCCGCAAATTACCGCAACTGCCAAGCCTTCAAAAAATTTTTTCATCTTGCTCAACTGCCCTCAAAAATTTACTTTCGTCATTCTACAAATTTTTTTTTCATTTGTCATTAGAAAAACATTAAAATTTTAAAAATTTTTTCAGCGATTATTTTTTTCTTCGTCCCAGCGTTTTTGCGAAATGAAACCGAAATCATAAGTCATTTTACTGCCGATAATTTCCGCACCGCTCCCGCTGAAATAAATTTCAAAACTGTTTTTGCTCATCCAATAATCTCCGACAACTCTCGGATTGTCCACGCGAAAACCTTCAAGCGGAATTGAAAAAGAAATTTTGCCTCCGCCCGGCGCAATCGAAGAATTTCCGTAAAAAGTTTTCGTCTCAATCCTGCCGTTGTCGTTGTAAACCAAATTGACCTGCGGATCGGTGAAAATCTGCGAAGAAAAATTTTGCGCCTCGATGTAAATATAATTTCCGCCGGGGAAAATTATTGAGCCGCCGCCCGCACTTTGCCACCTGCTCCAAGAATTTTCGGCGATATATGTGCCGTGAACCGCGTTTGTCGTGTCAGATTCAAAATTGTCCGTCCACTCTGCGGAACGTGTGCCGTTAAGCCAATATTTGACTTTGACATAATTTTTTATCGGCTGAATTTCTTCAGGCTCAAGATTTTTTTCAGTCGGCGGAGAAATTTTTTCGGGAAAAGTAATTTTCGGAAGTTCAAAAGTTTGTCGAGGAGTCGGCGGCGCGGGAGAATTTTTTTCTTCGGGAAATTTTATTTCGGGGAACTCAAATTTTTTTTCGGGCTTTTTCTCGACGATTTTTTTATTTTCCGGCGACAAAATTTTTTCTTCGACTTCAGAAATTTTATCGACTTCGGCGGGAAAAATTTCTTCGCTTGTCGAATTTGCAAAAAATAAAATTCCGCAGATGAGAAGACCGCACGCAAAAATTTTTTTGTGAGAAGTTCGCGGCTTTTCAAGAAGAGCGGCTTTGAGTTCGTCGACGGATTGAAAGCGGTTTTTCGGGTCAAGCTCCGTGCATTTGAGTAAAATTTTTTTCAAGTTTTTTTCGCAATTATCGCCGAGCATTTCAAAAATCGTTGTGCCGAGAGAAAAAATATCACTGCGGTTATCTGTCTGCCCGTAACCGAATTGTTCGGGCGGGGCGTAACCTTTCGTGCCGAGCGAATGCGTGTCAACTTTTTTTTCGGCGTTGAAAATTCGCGCCGCGTCAAAGTCAATCAGCCGAATTATTCCGCCTGCCTGCAAAATTAAATTCGACGGCTTTATGTCGCGATGAATTATTTTATTTTCGTGCAAAATTTTCAAGCCGTCGCACATTTGCAGTAAAATTTTTCTTGCCTGCGCGTCCGATAAAAAATTTTTTTGCTCAATCATTTCCGCCAACGATTCGCCCTGCAAAAATTCTTCGACAATTGCCGTGCCCGCCGAATCTTGAGCGCAATAAAAAATTTTTGCCCAGAGCGGATGAGAAATTTTTTTCAGCTCTTGATAAGGCAATCCGATTGAGTTTAAAAACTTTATGACGACTAATTTTTTCGTCGCCCGCTCCTGTGCCAGCCAAACTTCGCTTTTGTCTGTTTTTTGCAGAATTTTTATTTTTTCAAAACGACTTTCAAGAAATTTTTTGACGTTTTCCTGCAAATTTTTCACCACGCTTTTTTTGAGGAGGATTTTATGCCGCGTAAAGATACCGAACAACTTGAAAATGAGCTTGCCGAGTCAAAAAGTTTTGAGGATTTTTTCAATGAAAACGAAGAAAATTTTCAAGATTTCACGCTCGCGCAGTATTTGGATTATTTATTGAGCGAAAAAAATATTTTAAAAAGTGACGTTGTAAAAAAATCCGAACTCGGAAATTATGCTTATCATATTTTTGCGGGCAGAAAAAAAAATCCTGCGCGGGAAAAAATACTTTCGCTGGCGTTGGCAATGGAGCTTTCCGTCAAAGAGGCGCAGTATCTTCTTTATTACGCGGGCTTGGAAAAACTTTACATTCGCAACGAATGGGACAGCATTGTAATGTTTGCGCTGGAAAATAAATTGAGCGTGCGCTCCGCAAACGAACTTTTGAGCAGTTTTTCTTTAACACCGTTGTTGGGCGATGTCAGCTGAAAAATTCTGCGGTTGCAAAGAAAAAATTTTTGCTATAAACTTCGGGTATGTTTCATAAAAATTTTTTTTTCGGAAGGACTGATTATAAAAAATGATTACATTTTTAATCGGTTTGGTGATTTTATTTGTCGGGGCGGCAATTTACGGAAAATTTTGCGAAAATATCATCAATCCGACAAATGCAACGACTCCCGCGATAAAATTTCGCGACGGAGTGGATTTTGTGCCGATTCCGAAATGGAGGGCGGCACTCATCGAACTTTTAAACATTGCGGGGACCGGACCGGTTTTGGGACCGATTCAGGGAATTTTATTCGGACCGATTGCATTTTTGACAATTCCCGTCGGCTGTGTACTCGGCGGCGCGGTTCACGATTATTTCAGCGGAATGATCTCAATGAGAAACAACGGCGAACAAATGCCCGCGCTGATAAAAAGATTTCTCGGGGGAAATATTTATTTCGTCTACAATATTTTTGTCTGCCTGCTGATGCTTTTGGTCGGAACTGTTTTTATTTACACGCCCGGCGACTTGTTCACTTCGCAAATTATCGGCGACGATGCGTCAACTTTAAATTCGACGGTCGTTATGGTTTACGGCGGAATTTTTATTTATTATCTCGCGGCAACTCTTTTCCCGATAGATAAAATTATCGGCAAAGTTTATCCGATTTTCGGCGCGATACTTTTGTTGTCGGCAGTCGGAATTTTTTTCGGGCTGTTCATTCACGGCTATCCTTTGAGCGAAGTTTGGGAAATCGGAATTTTTGACATTCACCCCGCCGGAGAATATTTTATCCCGATATTTTTCGTAACTGTTGCCTGCGGAATAGTTTCAGGCTTTCACTCAACCCAAGCGACGATGATTGCGCGAACTGTGACGGACGAACATCAAGGGCGAACGGTTTTTTACAACGCGATGATTGCTGAAGGTTTTATCGCGATGAGCTGGGCGGCGGCAACGATGGGAATTATAAATCTCGGAATTATCGACACAGGAGTCGTGCAAAAATCTGCGGTTTTGGTCGTCGGGATTGTGGCGAAAGATTTGCTCGGAACTGTCGGCGGAATGGTTGCGGTTTTGGGCGTAATCGTTTTGGCGATAACTTCGGGCGATACGGCTTTGAGAAGTTTAAGAATGATGATCGGCGACAGTTTGAAAATTGATCAGCGTAAGAGGAGAAATATTTTTTCTTTGGCGACGATAATTTTTGCAATCGTGGCGGCAGTTCTTTACTTTGCGAAAACTGACGCGCAGGGTTTCGCGATTTTGTGGAGATATTTTGCTTGGGCGAACGAAACTACTGCAGTCTTTGCCTTCGCGATGATTTCGGTTTATATGCTGAAAAAAAATCTGCCGTACCTCGTTGCGTTAATCCCGGGAACTTTTTACATGTACATAATTTGTTCTTACATTCTCCACGCAAAAATCGGTTTCGGACTCGATTGGACTTTGGCTTATATTTTGGCGGGAATTTTATCCGCACTTTATGCCGTCGGAATTGTAAAGTTTGGCAAAAGCTTTTGATTGAGATTTCTAATGAGAAGATCGGCGCACACGGATGTGCGCCGCTGTCCGCCTAGTGAGCGTGACGCGAACGAAGCGGACGAGTTTTCTTTTGGTTACTTTTCTTTGTCGGCACAAAGAAAAGTAACATTTAAAATCAATTTCAGAAAATAAACTTTTGATTGATAAAAGTTTTTTCAAAAATTTTTCATTGAAAAGTAAAATTTCGTATTGTATAATCTCTACGAAATTTTTTTTTATTTTCATTTCGTGAGGGAGGTTTTTTAGGTGATTTATACTGTAACATTCAACCCCGCAATCGATTACATTGTGCGCTTGGACAGTTTCGCGGCGGGAAAAATTAACCGCGTGAATTATGAGCAGGTTCTCGGCGGCGGCAAGGGTATCAATGTTTCGATTGTTCTCGGAAATCTCGGTCATAAATCCGTTGCGATGGGATTTTTGGCGGGCTTTACCGGCGAAGAAATTAAACGCCAGCTTGACGGATTTAAAGCCGGTCACGATTTCGTTCACCTCGACGAAGGTTTTTCAAGAATCAACGTCAAAGTCAAAGCCGATGTCGAAACCGAAATTAACGGTCAAGGTCCGAAAATCAGCGAAGAAAAACGCGATGAACTCTTCAAAAAGTTGGAAAGTCTCGGCGAAGGCGACACGCTCATTTTGTCCGGCTCGATTCCCAACACTTTGCCCGACGATATGTATGAGCAGACTCTCTCTCGACTTCAGGGAAAAGGTATCCGCGTTGTTGTCGATGCGGAAAAAGGCTTGCTGTTAAAAGTTTTGAAATTTAATCCCTGGCTGATTAAACCGAATAATCACGAACTCGGCGATATGTTCGGCGTAAAACTCGAAACTGACGAACAAATTGTCGAATACGCGAAAAAACTTCAGGAAAAAGGTGCGCAGAACGTTTTAATTTCAATGGCGGGCGACGGCGCAATTTTGTTGACGGCGGAAGGCAAACATTATAAATCTCCCGCACCAAAAGGAAAATTGGTCAACTCAGTCGGCGCAGGCGATTCGATGGTTGCGGGCTTTGTCGCGGGTTATATGGAATCTGACGGCGATTACGAAAAGGCTTTCCATATGGGCTTGGCAACGGGCTCGGCCTCCGCATTTTCCGAAAACCTCGCCACTCGTCCCGAAGTCGAAGCACTTTTGAAAACGATTGAATAATTTTTTTCATTTTAAGCAAGGAGGTGAATTTTAATGAAAATCACAAATTTCATTTCAAAAAAATCCGTCGCACTGAATGTACACCCCGCCACGAAACTTGAGGCAATCGATATGTTGATAGACCTCTTGATGACGGCGGGGGCAATCAAGGACAAAGGCGCGATAAGACGCGATATTTTGGCTCGTGAGGCTCAAGGCTCGACGGGTTTGGCGAACGGGCTGGCAACTCCGCACGCACAGGACGCCTCAGTCAAAAAAGCCGCAATTTCGATTTTAACCGTTCCCGAAGGCGTTAATTTTGACTCAATCGACGAAAAACCGGCAAGACTTTTAATTTTATTCGCCGCACCGCTCAAAGCCGCCGATACTTCATTGACTGAAATGGGAATTTTCTCCGTCATTTTGATGGACGACGAATTTAAAGAGTCGCTGATTAACGCGAAATCGGTCGACGAACTTTTAAAACTTATCGACGCAAAGGAAGATGCTCGGAAAAAATCCGAAATCCCCGAAACTCAACTTTCCGGCGAACATAAAATAATTGCGGTCACAGCTTGCCCGACGGGACTTTCTTCGTCATTTATGGCGCGTGAATCTCTGAAAAATGCGGCGGCAAAATTGGGCTTGAATATTCGCGTGGAAGTTTACGGCGCGGCGGGCGTTTATCATTCGTTAAGCGACGAAGAAATTAAAAATGCCGATGCCGTCATAATCGCGGCAAGTAAAAAAGTTCCTGTCGCAAGATTTGACGGAAAGCCGATGATTACAACTTCTGTCGGAACGGCGATAAGAAAACCCGAACAACTTTTTGCACGACTCAAAGACGGTCACGCGCAAATTTTCCACGCTACCGAAGACGACGAACCTTTCAGCTCAAAACTTTTCAAAAAAATTAAAAGTATCTTCAGCTAAATTTGTCAAAAACGGCGAACTGATTTTTACTTGGTTTGTTCCACAGTGCGCCGTGAAGAAATTATACATAAATTTTTTTTCAGGGAGTGTTTTACATGAGAGTTACTGAACTTCTCAAAAATGCAAGCATTGACCTGGGAGCTCATGTCAAGGATAAACAGGATGCGATTTCTCATCTTGTTGACCTAATGGACAAGGGCGGCAACCTCAAGGACAAAGCACAGTACAAAAAAGACGTGCTGGCTCGCGAGGCCTCAGGTACAACGGGACTCGGCGACGGTATTGCAACGCCGCACGCCAAGTCAGCGGGCGTTAAAGCCCCCGGACTTGCGGCAATGACTATCCCCGACGGAATTGATTTTCAGTCGATGGACGGCAATCCCGCAAGACTTTTCTTCGCAATCGCGGCACCCGACGGCGGCAATGACGAACATTTGATGATTCTGTCAAAACTCGCCACAATGATTATGGATCCCGATTTCAAAGAAGCACTTATTAAAGCTAAATCCAAAGAAGAATTTTTAAAGCTCATCGACGACAAAGAGGACGGAAAATTTCAGGCTCCCGCGGATTCTGCAAGTTCCGCACCCGTCTCGACTTCAGATCACATTCAAATTCTCGCCGTCACGGCTTGCCCGACAGGTATCGCTCATACGTTTATGGCGGCGGAAAGTCTCGAACAGCACGCCAAAAAGCGCGGTATCTCGATTAAAGTTGAAACTAACGGCTCGGGCGGCGCGAAAAATGTTTTGACTGCCGACGAAATTGCGAAGGCTGACGGAATTATCGTTGCGGCCGATAAAAATGTTGCAATGGCGCGTTTCGACGGCAAGCACGTTGTTATAACGAAAGTTGCCGACGGTATCAACAAAGCCGACGAACTTATTGACCGTGCATTGAGCGGTTCTGCACCGATTTATCACGCGAAGGCTGGTGAAGGTGCAGGCGATGATGCGGGCGGCGGCGGCGAAAATGAAAGTATCGGTCGTCAAGTTTACAAGCATTTGATGAACGGCGTTTCTCATATGCTCCCGTTCGTTATCGGCGGCGGTATTTTGATCGCAATTTCATTCTTGATTGACGGCGCGTCCGTTGACTTAAACAGTTTGCCCGCAGACGAGCGCGGAAAATTCGGTAATATAACCCCCGTCGCTCACGTTTTCAACCAAATCGGCGGCGCATCATTCGGCTTTATGTTGCCTGTCCTCGCGGGATTTATCGCAATGTCTATCGCTGACCGTCCCGGACTTGCGGCAGGTTTTGTAGGCGGCGCGTTGAGTGCCTCGAACGGCTCGGGATTTTTAGGCGCACTTTTGGCAGGTTTCGTTGCAGGTTTCGCCGTCAACTGGCTGAAAAAAGCTCTTAGTTTCCTCCCGCCCTCTCTCGAAGGCACAAAACCGATTTTGTTCTACCCGCTCTTGGGCGTTCTCATTATCGGTCTTATTTGTAACTTTGTTATCGGTCCCCCCGTTTCTGCGATTAACTCTTGGCTGACTGATACTTTGGCGAATATGGATCCCTCCGCAAAAGTCTTCATGGGCGCAGTTGTCGCAGGTATGATGGCGGTAGATATGGGCGGACCTTTGAACAAGGCGGCTTATGTCACGGGCGTCGGACTTTTGGCGGACGGCAACTATTTTGTTATGGCGGCGGTTATGGCGGGCGGTATGGTTCCCCCGATTGCAATCGCGCTTTCGTCGATGTTCTTCAAGAGCAAATTCACTAAAAACGAACAGAAAACCGCTCCGACGAATATTATCATGGGTCTTTCGTTCATCACTGAAGGCGCAATTCCCTTCGCGGCGGGCGATCCGATTCACGTTATCCCATCCTGCGTTGTCGGTTCGGCGATTGCAGGCGCGATGACAATGGCGTTTGACTGCACTTTGATGGCTCCTCACGGCGGAATTTTCGTTGTCCCGACAATCGGCAACCCGCTGATGTATCTCGTCGCGATTATCGTCGGTTCGATTGTGGGCGCGGCAATTCTTGGCACAATCAGAAAACCTCGTCCGCAGGATTGATTCAGATTTAAAAATCCCAACTAAATAAAAAAAAATTTTCCCCGAAAAAATCTCGGGGAATTTTTTTTGAATAAAATTATTTTCAGTTACAGTTATAAATTTTTAATTGAAAATTTGCAGACAAAACCCGGCACACAGGGATGTGTGCCACTGCCCGCCTAGTGAGCGTGACGCGAACGAAGCGGGCGTTTTTCTTTGCTTCGTTTCTTTTTCTAAAAAAGAAATGAAGATAAAAAATCCTTAAAATTGCGAAAATACCTTCAAACGAAAAAATTTTTTAACCAAAATTTCGTCTCAATTTATTGAACAACCGACAAAGTATCGCCGATTGCGTGAGCCAAACTCAATCGATAACGCATTATGTCATGATACGCGCTGACATGATTTTTTTTCGCTTCCGTCAAAGCAACTTCCGCGTCCAAAACGTCAAGTAAAATTCCTTCGCCCGCGCGATATTTTTCAGTCGCGATAAATCTTTCTTCTTCCGCAAGGTCGACAGCGCGTTGAGTCGTGCGGATTCTCATCAGCGCAATTTTTAAATTTTTATAAGCGGTTATAACTTCCTCGTGAACGGAATTTGTATCATTTTGCAAAGAAAGTCGCAGGCGTTCAACTTCAATTTCTGCGGCTTTAATTTGCGCTTTGGTGATTCCGCTGTCAAAAATATTCCAAGTCGCGCTGATTCCGGCGGAGGCTTCGGGCGTTAAATGCCAGTTGTCGCCGTCGTCTGCATTCAACCCCGCGCCGATTGATGCGGAAAGCGTCGGACGTTTGCCGGAGCGTGCAATTTCAATATCAAGTTCGCCCTGATCAATTTTAATCGCGGCGGCTTTTAAATCGTCTCGATTTTCTTCCGCAAGTGACAAATAATTTTCAATGTCGCCCAAGTCCAAAAAAGTTTGAAACTCTTCGACCGTCAAATTTGAAATTGTTCCAAGTGACATCAAAGTTGCCAAGTTCGTCAAATTTACTTCGTAAGCCGCGCGGGATTTTGCGGTATTCTGTGAGGCGTTGGCGGTTTCGACCTGTGCGCGGAGCAAATCAATTTTCGCAGTTGCTCCCGCGTCGTAGCTTGCCGAAATATTTTTTTCGTGCTCGGCCAAATTTTCTTCGGTCTCCAAATAAACTTTCGATTCCGCCAAAGTTTCCAGCGCGTCAACGTAAGCCGTCGCCACGTTGTACATTAAATCTTGCCGCGCCTGAGAAAAATTTAATTTCGCCGCGTCAATTTCAAGTTCGGCGGATTTTATTTCAGATTCAAGACGATTGCCGGAATAAATCGGAATTGATCCGCTGATTCGCGCGGAAATTCCCTTTGAACTGCTCGCGCCTTCAGTCTTCGATAAATTTGCGCCGCCCGATGCATCCGCCGAAAAATTTTTGTTGCCCTTGGCGATTTTTAAAGATTCTTCAGCAACTTCGATACTTTTTTCAGTTCTTTGCAGGCTCGGGTTTTTTTCCAACGCCGTCTGAATTGCTTCGCGCAGGCTCATTGCTTGCGCCGCCGTCGGCAACAGAAGAATTATCAGCACCGCCGTTAAAAATTTTTTCATGCAAATTCTCCTCGGAAATAGGATTTTTTTTTGCCAAATTTATGACATCGTCAACCGTCGTCGCAGATTTTTTTTCAAGAGAAATTTTTTCAGTCGAAGGCGGCGGAGATTTTTTCACAGGCTCGGCAGATTCTTCCAAAGTTGCGGTAAATGCCGCCTGTGCCTTGCGAAATTCCTTCAAAACTTTTCCAAGTGACCGCCCCAATTCGGGGAGCTTGCTCGGTCCGAAAAGTATTAGCCCCGCAATTAAAATTAAAACAAATTCGCCCGCACCTATTCCAAACATTTCGCGCCTCCATAAAAAATATTACGCCGAATTATATCACGCGAATTTATTTTGTGCTATAATTTTTCGGGGTGATTTTGTGGCGAATGTTGTGACAATAACCGGCGTGAAAAAACTTTATAAAATGGGCAGTGAAATCGTCGCCGCTCTCAACGGCGTTGATTTAAAAATTGATTCGGGAGAATTTGTCGCGCTGATGGGACCGAGCGGTTCGGGAAAATCTACGCTGATGAATATTTTGGGTTGCTTGGACAGACCGACCGAAGGCAGTTATAAACTTTTGGGCAAGGAGGTCAGTCATCTTTCCGATGACGAACTTGCCGCAATCCGAAATAAAACGATAGGTTTTATTTTTCAGAACTTCAATTTATTGCCGAAACTTACAAGCCTGGAAAATGTTGCTCTGCCTTCCGTTTACGCGGGATTGAAAACCGCTGAAAGATTATCTTTGGCAAGGGACGCATTAAAAAAAGTTTCACTCGAAGACAGGGCGGAACATTTGCCGAGCGAACTTTCCGGCGGACAGCGTCAAAGAGTTGCGATAGCGCGGGCGATTGCGATGAAACCGGCGATAATTATGGCGGACGAGCCGACGGGAAATTTGGACACGAAATCAACAGGCGAAATCATGGAAATTTTCCGCGACTTGCACAAAGACGGCTCAACGATAATTTTGGTGACGCACGAGCCGGATATAGCGCAGGCGGCGGACAGACAAATTTTAGTTCGCGACGGAAAAATTGAAAAAGATATTTTGAAAAATTCTGCGGAAAAAATAGACGTTATTTGAACGGGAGGAATTTTTAAATTGAAAGCGATTTATCTTGATTGTGCCAGCGGAATCAGCGGCAATATGTTTTTGGGCGCGTGTCTTCAACTCGGAGTGCCGAAAAATTTTCTTATCAATGAACTTGAAAAATTAAATTTGAACGGAGAATTTTTTCTTGAAATTTCCGATGTGAGCAAAAACGGAATCGGCGCGGCTTATGTTGACGTGAAAATTTTGCACGACTTTGAGCCGGAAAAAATTCAATCCGACCGCCCGAATATCCGCAGACTTCACCGCCATGAACACAATCAAACTCATCATCACAGAACTTTTGCCGATATAAAAAAAATTATCGATTCGTCAAGTTTGAGCGAAAACATCAAAAAAAAATCTTTGGCAATTTTTTCGCAGATTGCGGCGGCAGAAGGAAAAGTTCACAATAAACCTGCGGACGAAGTGAATTTTCATGAAGTCGGCGCGATTGATTCGATTGTCGATATTGTCGGCTGCGCGATTTGTCTGGATTACCTCGAAATCGAAAAAATTTTTGTCGGCAAAATAAATGTCGGGAGCGGCTTTGTTCAATGCGCCCACGGACTTATGCCCGTGCCTGCCCCCGCGACTGCCGAACTTTTGAATGGATTTAGAACTTTTTCATTCGGCGCGGAAAAAGAGCTGACGACTCCCACCGGCGCGGCGATTGTAAAAACTCTTGCCGAATTTCGCGCGGACTTGCCGGAAGATTTCACTTCAGAAAAAATCGGTTACGGCGCGGGAA
Source organism: uncultured Selenomonadaceae bacterium (assembly GCA_905236725.1). Taxonomy (GTDB): domain Bacteria; phylum Bacillota; class Negativicutes; order Selenomonadales; family Selenomonadaceae; genus Quinella. Next base: position 22,004 of record CAJOCT010000007.1, read on the forward strand.
CTTTAAATTTAAAAATTCCGAACGTCCTGCGAATTTATCTTGGCGAGTTCAGTGGGCAAACTTCAAAAAAATTGGTCAAGCTCGAAACGAATATTGACGATATGAACCCGCAAATTTTCGGCTGGCTTTACGAAAAACTTTTTGCGGCGGGCGCGTTGGACGTGTGGACGACAAACATTTTGATGAAAAAAAATCGTCCCGCGCAAATGCTTTCAGTTCTTGTTGACGACGAACATCAAGCCGACTGCATAAAAATTATTTTTGAGGAGACCACGACTATCGGCATCAGAATTACCGAAATTTCGCGCAGAGTTGAGGCGGTGCGGAAGATGGCGAAAGTTTTGACGACTTGGGGAGAAGTTTTTTGCAAAGTCAGCGCGTTTGACGGAAAAATCGTTTCGATAACTCCCGAGTACGAAGACTGCAAAAAGCTTGCGGAAAAAAATAATGTGCCTTTCAAAGCAGTTTGGCAAGAGGCTTTGACCAAACAGGAGGCGCGATTGGGATAAATTTTTTACTTTGCCGAAAAAAATTAAGCGGCGAGAATTTTTTTCTCGTCGCTTTTTTGATGTATTTTTTTAAATCTCTTCGTCGGAAATTTTTTTCTTTTTCGGGTTAAATTTATTCATCGCCATATCGATTCCGTCGCGAAAAATGCAAATTACGGCGGGAATTAAATTTTCAATCGCTTCAGAAATTTTTTCGGCGTCTTCAGGATTGAACGGACTCAAAACATGATTGTTGACCGTCCAATTTTGCGGAGGTCGTCCGATGCCGATTCTCACGCGCGGAAAATTTTTTTCTCCGCCGAGATGTTGAATAATCGATTCAATTCCGTGATGACCGCCGCCGCTGCCTTTCGGGCGAAGGCGAATTTTTCCGACAGGCAAATCCATATCGTCGTGAGCAACAATTAAATCTTCCGCAGAAATTTTATAAAAATTCGTCAAAGGTCCGACAGCCTCGCCGCTCAAGTTCATGAAAGTTTGCGGCTTGACGATTAAAATTTTTTCGCCGTCAAAAAAACTTTCCGCAACAAGCGCATTAAATTTTTCCCGCCAACTTTCCGCGCCGATTTTTTCCGCAAGTTTATCGGCAAGCATAAATCCGACGTTGTGTTTTGTTTTCGCATATTCCGCGCCGGGATTTCCCAGCCCGACAAAAATTTTCATTCCTCTACCTCAAACAGGATCGCCGACCATAAACAGCCAGCCCAAAACGATTATCCCCAAAACAATTCTGTACCAACCGAACGCCGTGAAATCGTTTTTCTTGATGTATCTCAACAAAAAAGTTATCGACAAAATCGAAACGATAAACGCCGTGACCATTCCGATAAATAAAATTACGAGTTCAGAGCCCGTGAAATAAAAACCGAATTTCATCAGCTTCAACAGACTTGCGCCGAACATAACGGGGATTGCCAGAAAAAATGTAAATTCCGCCGCAACGACTCGACTTGTCCCGAAAAGTATTCCGCCGATAATCGTCGAACCGCTCCGAGAAGTTCCCGGCACCAACGATAAGACTTGAAAAAGTCCGATAATCAGCGCGGTTTTATAGTCCAGTTGCTCCAAACTTCTTATGCGAGGATTTCTGTAGCGGTTGAAATTTTCCACGACGATGAAAATTATTCCGTAAAAAATCAACGCGCCCGCAACGACTTCCGCCGTCATGAAATTTTCTTCCATAAAATCGTTGAAAGCCAGACCGATGACCGCCGCAGGTATGCACGCCAAAATTACTTTGTACCAGAGTTGAAAAGTTTCCTTCCTCTCGAAGCGCGATTTGTACGGGGAAAATGGGTTGAGCCGATTGAAATTCATTGCGACAACTGCCAAAATTGCGCCGAGTTGAATCACCACCAAGAACATATCCATAAAATTTTTGCTGACGTTTAATTTTATGAACTCGTCAACCAAAATCATATGACCCGTTGAAGAAATCGGCAGCCATTCCGTCAAGCCTTCGACAACGCCCAAAATTATCGTCTTTAAAATTTCCGCAAAATTTAATTCCAAGTCTTACACCTCACAGAAAAATATTAACTATCGCTTGGAAAATTCCCAGAATAAATCTTTGCATCGGCACGAAAACATAACTCAAAATCGGAGTCATCAAAATTATTATCAAAAAAATCATGCTGTAACGCTCAAGCCCTTCGAGTTGACGAGCCATTTCGTACGGCAAAATATTTCTCAGGACGTGGAAACCGTCCAGCGGCGGGAACGGAATCATATTAAAAATCGCGAAATTTATGTTGATAACCATAATCAGCGATAAAACCAAATGCATTCCGCGCGACATTTCAAAATCCATTTTCACGAGCAAGACCATAAAAATTACCGTCAAAAATGCCGTGATTAAATTCGCCGCAGGTCCCGCCAGTGAAACAAGTAAATCATCGCGGCGCGGATTGCGGAAGTTGTACGGATTTATTTGCACGGGTTTTGCCCAGCCGAAATGCGCGATTAAAAGCATCAGCAAGCCGATCGGGTCGATATGTGCGGCGGGATTTAAAGTTAGACGTCCCGCAAGTTTCGGCGTGAAGTCTCCCAGTGCGTAAGCAACTCGCGCGTGTGCAAATTCGTGAACAACCATCGCAATTATTATTCCCGGCAGACCGGTTATCATATTCATTATAAATCCGCCAAAGTCGTCGAACATAGAAAAAGCTCCTTTCAGTCGCTTTTTAGTGGATAGTGATTAGTGGACAGTGGTTAGTTTTTGTGAAAGAGTTGTTGAGCCAACATTAAAATTGAAATGATTGATTTTGCGTCGATAATTTTTCCCGTCTCGACCAAATGCAGTGCGGCAGTCAAAGGAATTTTCACCGTGTTAATAAATTCGTCTTCGTCGGGATGTTTTTTACCCGATCTCAAATCTTTTGCCGCGAAGAGATGAATCATTTCATTTGTAAAGCCGACAGTTGTCGCAATCGTCGTGAGTTTCCAAAAATTTTTTTCGTCAGTTTCGTAACCGGTCTCTTCGGAAAGTTCGCGCTTTGCACATTCCAGAGGGTTTTCGCCTTCTTTATCAAATTTTCCGGCGGGAACTTCCAAAGTCACTTGACCGACGGGATAGCGAAACTGCTTGACCAAAATAATTTGATTGTCGGGCAAAAGCGGAATTACCGAAGCCGCGCCCGGGTGTTTAATCCATTCGCGCGTCGAAGTGTGACCGTTCGGCAATTCGACTTCATCTTTCAAAACGTGCAAAAGTACGCCGTCAAAAACTTTTTCACTCGAAATTTTTTTCTCAATTAAATTTTTGTCCTCGTTGTCAATCATCGCCATTTTAATTTTCCTCCTCCAACAATTTAATCGCGAGTCGCGCATTTTGTAACGCCGACTCACGAAGATTTTTCAACTGTGATTCATTATGCAAAATTTTTTTCGCGCCGATTTTTTTAACCACTCCGTCAAAAATTTTTTCCGCCGTGACGTTTTCCAAATTTCCCAAAGGTTTTTCCTCGACAGAATCTAAAAATCTTTCAATTTTCGGATCGTAAGAAATTCCAAGCATCGGAACATTCATCACGCCCGCGAAAATTAAAGCGTGCAGTCGAATACTTATCAAAACGTCCATACAACCGACCAAACTCAAAATTTCCGACGTAGAAAATTCATCTTCCAGGACGACGCAATTTTTTTTCATAAGTTCGGCAGTCGATTTCGCCGCTTTAATGTCTTCGGGGAATTGCATCGGCAGAAAAATAATTTCGGCGTTTTTTTCTTCGACAAGTTTATCGAAAGCCGTCGCCATTTCTTTGCGACAATTTCCCCAATCAATCCATTTTCTGACGGAAACTCCGATAAAATTTTTTTCTTCACTCAAATTAAATTTCGACAGAATTTTTTTCCCCGCGTCAAGTTTTGCAGGTTTAATCGCTAAAACGGGATCGGCGGTACAAAAAATTTTCGGTCGAGTGATTTTTAACCGCCCGAGTTCTTCCAATGAGCCGTGATCCCTGACGGTTATCAAATCGACGCGGTTGACGATAAAATTCATCAGCTTATGCGCCAAAGTCCCGCGAATCGGTCCGATACCTTGCGCGTACAACATAACTTTCCGCCCGAAAAATTTCGCCAAAAAAATAATCCCGAGATAATAATACAGACTGCGGCGACTCGTGACATTTTGCAGAAGACTGCCGCCGCCCGAAATCAAAAGATCAGCCGAAAGAATTTTTTTTATAATCGCCCAGACATTCAGCCAAGCCACGGCATCGACATTGTGACGTTTTTTTGTGTATTCGGGGTTCATCGAAATGACGGTGAAATTTAAATCGCCGTCAAATTCGCGCAGAACTTCCAGCATCGCCGCCAACATCGCCTCGTCTCCGCCGTTTTTTGAACCGTAATAGCCGGAAATTAAAATATTCTTCACGACTAAACTCCTTTGCGAAAACGTGCGACAAATCCAAAAATTAAAATTAAAATTGCGCCGATTGCCGCGCCCGGAATAACTCCGTCAATTCCGCGCATAAACGACATAAAAATCGGCGTTCTCATATGCGCAAAAGTTTCGACCATTGAACTTTGTCCTATTGTTGCGGCAAGTATCAGAATGAAACAAATCATTTTCGGGAATTTTTTCAAGAAAGCCGCGATCGCCAAAATAAATGCGGGGTGACCGATAAAAATTTCTTTCGAGCGGGGACGTGCATAAAAAAGTTGCTCCAGCATCGCGCGAATTTTTATTTCCGCGCCCGAAACCGGCATTCCCGCAGTATGTCCGCTCCGCGCGATTAAAACAACGAACGCAACTAAAACTATCAACGCGCCGAGCAAAGTTTTGACGGTGATATTCATTTCCAAAATTTCTTTGAACTGCTGAATTGCCGGAACATTTTTCCGCACTTCGTCAACGACGTTGAACCTCTGCAAAAATGCAATCGCAACCAAAATCAGCGGCAGGACGAAAGTTAATTTTATTCCTCTGAAAATTTCAAATTCCAGAAAATATTGTACGTCACTCAACGCGCCCGAAAGATAAGCCGCGCCGATTAAACTCATTGCGCTTGTTATGAAAAGTGCCGCGACTGACAGCCAAATTATTTGCACCGTCGAAAGTTCTTGTTCAGATTCGTTTTCGAGTTGCGCTTTGACTTTTAAAAATCTCAACCTGTCGAGTTGCCAAATTATTGCGAGTGCGGGGAATAAATTTGCGCTCAAAAATCCCGCGATGACTCTGACTTTTCCGCCCGCCCCCATCAAAATCGGAATTACGCAGACGATTGAAATTATTGCGAATGAAATCAGCTGAAATTTTTCATTGGCATTGACGCGGCGAGAAATTAACGACAAATATAAAATTGCCGCCGCAACAATCCCGATTATTACAAAAATGCGCAAAAAATTATTCGGGTAATAATTTTCAAAAGTTCCCGCCTTGCCGAGAGTGTAGCCGTTCGATTTTAATTTTTCGCTGACGTCGCGAATATATTTTAAATTTGTTTCGAGCAAAGTTAAATCAGGCGCAGGTTTTTCATAAGTCCGCAAAAGATTTATTCTGATATTTCGTTCGTGATCCGTCGTCGCCCAGCGTGTAACAATCGCATCAAGCAAAAGTTTCGGCTGTTCATCTTTCGGCACGGCATAAAGTCGAGCAACTCTGTCATAGCCCAAATCTCTTGAAAGCTGTTCGAGTCCGCGTTGAGGATAAAATTTTAACTGCGTGACATGCTCAATAAGTCCCAAAGTCCAATTTCTTTTTTTCATTTCTTCCGCCGTCACGTCAACAAAATCTGATGCGCCGAGAATTTCCTGTCCGTCGAAAACAATTTCGGAAATCGGGTAATCATTCAACCGCTCAAAAACTGCGCGAATTTTTTCGGGCGTGCATTGAGAAAAATTTGTCGGGCGTGCAAGAATGTTAAAGCCGTTTTCCTTCGCAATGTCGAGTTCATCCGTGGGAATACCGAGAGGCATTTTCATAAAAGGCGCGTACTGCGCTTTAACTTCCAAAACTTCAATTTCGCCGACCGCAAAACTTCTGACGCGCTCTTCACCGACACGCAAAATTAAATCCGCCTTCGCCTCCTCGTAATTTTTCAGAGTGCGACCGATTATATAAACTTTATTCGCGTCGATTAAATTTTTTTCGACCATTTCGCGCCAAAGAGAGCTGTTGAGTGCGCCGCTGTGATAATTCGTGATAATTTCACTGCCCGAGACAGCAATAACTTTTCCCTGCCGCGTGAGTTTTTCAAAAGTCGTATCGTAAACGGCAAGCGAAGTAATCCCCGCATCTTTCGCCTGTTTCAGAACGTCTTCAAAATCCAAGCCTTCGCGTTCGGCAAGATTTAATAAGCTGTCGAAATCCATCGCCATATCAATTTGCGAATTACTTATTTCGACGGCGTGACGCTGCCCGGCTATGACGAGAGACGCAATCAGCCCTATCGCAATCGCCAGCAGCAGTATTCGATTGTAAACAAATTTTTTCATAGCGTCCTCGCTTTATCGTCAATTTTTTTCTTGAAGTTGACGAAGTTTTTTTATTGCCTTCGGTAAATTTTCCATAATGTCGGAGGCGACAAGTCCTTCAGATTTTTCGACGTGCGCAAAATTTCCCGCCGTGCCGTGAAGATAAACGCCTGCAAGCGGTGCGAAAGGCGTAAGTTTCATAAGTCCCGCAATGGTTCCCGCCAAAACATCGCCACTTCCAGCCGTCGCCATTGAGCTGTTGCCGAGTGGCGAAATAAAAATTTCTCCGTTCGGATAAGCAATAACGGTACATTCGCTTTTTGCAACGATAATCGCGCGAAAATCCTGCGCCGCCTTGCGAACATTTTCAATCAACGAGCGGCGAAGTTCTTCAACAGAAATATTTAACAGTGCGGCAAGTTCTCCCAAATGCGGGGTCAATATCGGAACATGCTTACAATTTTTCAGGTCTTCGCCTTTGCCGTTGAAAGCAAAAATCGCGTCCGCATCCAAAATCAACGGCTTATCGACGGTCGAAACAATTTTATTGACGAGGTCTAAAGTTTCTGTCGCCCTGCCGAGTCCGGGACCGATTAAAATTGCGTCAGCCTTCGCCGCCAAGTCAGTCAACGCGCCGATTGCCTTATTTCCGCCGATAATTCCGCTTTTCGTCTCGTCGAGGAGTGAAGTCATAACTTCGGTCAATTTGACTTCGTAAAGATCGTTCAAACTTTCGGGGACGGCTAAAGTAACAAGTCCCGCGCCGACTTTCAAAGCAGACATCGAAGCAAGACAAGCCGCGCCCGTCATTCCGCGAGAGCCCGCGACGACCAAAATTTTTCCGCAACTGCCTTTATGAACATCTTTTGAACGTGCGGGCAGAAAAGTTACCGCAAGTTCGTCGTCGAGCAAAGTTTGATGAATATCGCCGTTCAAAATTTTTTGTGGAATGCCAATATCGTCTATTATCAACTTTCCGACGTAATTCGCGCCGGGACAGATAAAATGACAGGGCTTGGGCAGACCGAGCGCAACCGTGCAATTTGCGTGAACCGCCGTTTCTCCGACAAAGCCCGTGTCCGATTCAACGCCGGAAGGAATATCGATCGAAATGACGGGCTTGCTCATGGAATTTATCAGCCGAATGAGTCGAAGCGCGGACGGGCGAATTTCTCCGAAAAATCCCGTACCGAGTATCCCGTCAACAACCGCGTCGGCAAAGCGCAAAGTTATCTGAAGTCGCTCCCAAGCTCTGTCGCTTTCGAGTTGCTGAATTTCTACCGTCATTCCGCGCAAAATTCTTATTTGAGTGTTCAGCGAATCGGTGCGATGATTTTTGTTGCCGACCAAAAAAATTTTTACTCTTGCCCCTGCATTTGACAAATACCGCGCCGCCGCCAACGCATCTCCGCCATTGTTGCCGCTGCCCGCCAAAATGCAAATACTTTTTTTGTCAACGCCGTTCAAAAAATTTTTCGCCGCCTGCGCAACTCTGTGACCCGCGCTCTCCATCAAAGCCAATTCGATTAAACCAAAATCATTTATGGCAGTGTCGTCAATTTCGTGCATTTGTTTTGCCAATGCGATTTTCATTTTAACTATCACCCATGAATTTTTTTAGTCAACAGTAATGACCCACAAATATTTTTTTGCGGCAATCTGTTTAATTTTTTCGGCTTGATCTTTTGAAAGATTTTTCAAGCAGTGGAGTTTCGACGGATCTGTCAGCAAGGGAACTTGTTTGACTGTAAGCCCGAGTTCTTTTTCGGCAAATTCAATCGCCTCTTGCTGATAGTCAAAATTTTCTTCGTTAATCAAGCTGTCAAAAAGTTCTTCGTACATATCTTTCGTTTCGTTGTAAAGCAGTTGAGTTTGATTTTCGCCGTAAAGCGCAGTAGCAATATCTTTGAAAAGTTCGCGAGTCGATAAATCCGGGGTGATAAAACATCCGCCCCGCTCCTTCAACACGTCGCGAATATTTTCGTACATCTTTGCCAACCTGTCTTGATTGACATAAATCATCAAGCCTTGATCCATCATGCAAACTTTTCCGTCAAAATTTTTTATCGCCGAGAAATAAGCGTCCCTGTCTTCGACAAGAACTTCATCGTAAAAAATATTTTTATGATATTTCGGGTCAACAATTTTTTTCATAACTTGATCCGCCGAGACTGCAACCGCCATAAGTTCGCCGCCGAAATATTTTCTGCCTTCGCGAGCAAAGACCATCGCGCGGGGAGTGTATCCGCCGCCGATATCCAAAATATTTTTATAATCGTTTTGCTGAACGTACTGCACCGTCGAAAGATAACCGATTTCCTGATAAATGGCGTTGACTTTTTCCAGTCGGTCATAGTCGATTAAATTTCTTTCGCCGTAAATATTTGCCTTGCCCAACTGTTTTAAAATTTTCTGAGCCTCGGGGTCGCCGGTCGTAGCCAGCCACTGCAATTTTACCTGCGACGAATATGAAACCAATTCAAATTCCGCCGCAAAACTCTTAGCCGTGAAAAATGAAAATGCCGCGCATAGAATCACGGTCAAAGCAAAAAATTTTTTCATCAAGTAAAACACGCTCCAATTTTTAGTGGGTAGTGGTTAGTGGACAGTGGACAGTGGACAGTGGGTAGATTTTTATGTGACACTGTCCGTCAATTTTTCGAGGACGACAACCGCCGTCGCATAATTTAACGAATGACTTAAACTCACGAAAATTTTTTTTACGCCTTTTTCTTCGGCAAGTTGAGCAGTTGAGTCGTGTAAAAAAATTTCGGGTTGACCGTTTTCGTTGTTGATAATTTCAACTTCGGTCAAAGAAAAAATAATTCCCGTGCCTATTGCCTTGAAAAAAGCCTCCTTAGCGGCAAACCTTGCGGCGTAGGAGGCTGCGGAATTTCTTCCGCGACTTTCGCAGTAATTCTGTTCAATTTTCGTGTAAACCCTGTTTTTGAAATGTTCGCGTTCAACAGCTTTTTTCACGCGCTCAATTTCAACAATATCCGTTCCGATTCCAAAAATCATTTTGCAACTAAATCGACATCGCTGTTTGAATAAACGCCTTCATTCGGGTTGAAAGACAAAGTCCGCGCAATCAAAATTTCGACGCGGCGATTCTGTTGTTTATGCTCGGGCGTGTCATTCATCACAATCGGTCTGTATTCGCCGTAACCGATTGCAGAAAATCTCGCGGGATTCAAATTGCTGTTGATTGAAAGCAAATATTTCATGAAAGTCATCGCGCGAACGGAACTTAATTCCCAGTTAGAGGGAAATTGCGCGGTGTTGATCGGGTCCGTGTCGGTGTGACCTGAAATTAAAACTCTTTCCGGTACCGTTGCCAAAAGTCCCGCAACTATCGGACCGATTCTTTGAGATTCCGGCACCAAGTCCGCCGACCCCGAAGGGAACAACGCACGCTCTTTTATTCGAATCATCAAGCCTTCTTCTTCGAGTTGCGTGGAAAGTTGGTCTTCGAGTGAATTTTGTTGAATATACGCGTCGAGCTGTGCCTGTAACTCTTGAAGATTTTGATTTTCCTGCAAATAAGCCTGATTGCCCAACTCTTCGTCCGTCATAATTTCGCGTTGCTGACTTACGCTGGGGCCCGCTTGGTCGAAGAAGGAAGGACCGCCCATGTTAAAAGCCGCCGTGAACGCCTGCGCCAACGCCTGCATTTTTTGCGAATCCGGTTTGGCGTTAATTGCAAAAAGCGCGATAAACAACGCCAACAAAAGCGTCATCAAGTCTGAATACGGCAGTAACCAAGCCTCGCTGGCTTCTTCTTCGTGTTTTTTGCCCCGTTTTTTTCTTGCCATATAATCAATCCTTCACAAAAAACTATTCTTTCTTCAATGCTTCGCGTTCTTTCTGCGGAATGAAGATCATCAATTTTGCTTCGATTGCTGTGGGAGAGTCGCCCGCCTGAAGTGAAAGAATGCCTTCGATAATCATTCTCTTGTAACCGATTTCAGCCGCAGATTTGACTTTTAATTTGTTCGCGAAGGGCAACCAGATAACGTAACCTGTGAAAATACCGAGAATCGTCGCGATAAATGCCGCGGAGATAGCGTGACCGAGTTTATTAACGTCGCTCAAGTCCGCAAGAGCCGCAATAAGACCGACAACCGCGCCCAAAACGCCCAGCGTCGGCGCGTAAGTTCCTGCTTGCGTCAAAACAGAACGCGCTTCAGAGTGACGCTCTTCCATGACTGCAAGTTCCGCGTCCAAAACTTCGCTGACAAACCCCGGATCCATACCGTCAATAACCATTCCCAAGCCGTTGCGGAAGAAAGGGTCTTCGATGTCTTGAACTCTTCCTTCAAGTGCCAAGATACCTTCGCGGCGTGCAACCTGCGAAAGTTCGATAAAAGTTTTCACCAGTTCGCCTTTGCCGCTGTCGTAATCGTCCGCGCGAAACAAAAGTTTGAACAACGTCGGCAACTTCGCAACCGTCGCCATAGGGAACGCATTAAAAAGACATGAAAAAGTTCCGCCGATGATAATCAAGAACGCCGCCGGATTGTTCATTGCGGTAAGCGGCGCACCCTTCAAAATCATTCCGACGAAAACCGAAATCAGTCCTGCGATAATTCCTATAACTGTAGATTTTTCCAAAATACCATCTCCCCAAACTCACGAGGTTAAAAAAATCTCACCAAATCCGCTCCCAAAAAATAAAAATTTCGGGCAAAATAATCGCTCTTTGATTATTCAATGCGAAGAAAAAAAATCCTACCGCCGAAAAAAATTTTTTGCGCCAAATTTCCCTGCAGAAAATTTAATTTGCTGTTATAATGACCGCGAAAAAAATTTTTGTAAAGGATTGGAAAAAATGACCGACGATTCGACCTCAAGCAAGAAAAAAAGTTTTTTCGACAAGCAAAAAAAATTTCTTCCGGCGATTTTTATTTTGCCCGTCCTCCTTGCGTTGGTTTTGATAAATTCATATTTTTTCATTTCGGACAGTTTAAAGCCCGTGCCGAAAGTCGAAGTCAAGGCGCAAAATAATTTCAAAAAAACTTTATACGTCGTCACCGACAAAGATTACGCGCCTTATTCTTACATCGACGAGAACGGAAATTATCAGGGCTTTGATGTGGAAATGATTAACGAGATTGCCAATCGCTTGCAGATGAATTTGGATTTGCGCCTGGTCGAATGGAATATGGCAAACCAACTTTTCAAAGACGGCGAAGCCGATGTAATTATGAACATGGAGTCAGATTTAATTGTCGGAGACCCCACGATTATCGCAACACTTCCCACGACTGAAAAGCAATATGTTGTTTACGGCAAGCATAAAATTTCTTCGGTCGCGCAACTTTACGGGCGGCGAGTTGCCTCACTTCATCACGTGCCGGGACTTGGTCTCGACGACGAAATAAGTTATATCAGTTCTTACGAAAAAATTTTCCGCGCGTTGAAGTACGGCGAATTTGAATTTGCAATTTGCCCGATTCAGGTAGGCGATTCATTTCTGGAAAAATTTGATATGGACGGATTTTTTTCAAGTTACGCCGTCACGCACGTTTACGGCTCAATGGTTTTGCATCCGCAAGATACGATGTTGCGCGTAAAATTAAACGCGGTCTTAATTCAAATGCAACAGGAAGGCAGATTGGACGAACTTCAGAAAAAATGGATAACGCGAAAATATGAAAATATGACCTTCCAAGAAATGCTTGAGAGTCGCCCGTGGCTGGTCGCGTCGATTTTTTCGGCAGTGATTTTCGTTTTTTTCCTGCTGATTTATACAATTTTTCAATACCGCAACGAAAAAACCCGCGAAGCTTATACGAAACATTTGCAGGAAAATCTTGAGACGATCGAGCGGCAACAAACTGAACTCAAAGAAAAGCAGGCTGAACTCTTGGACGCGAAAAATCGGGCGGAGGAAAGTTCAAAGGCAAAATCGACTTTTCTTTTCAACATGAGCCACGATATAAGAACGCCGATGAACGCGATAACCGGTTACGTCGAACTTTCGAAAAAATTACATTCACTTTGCGAAAATTGTTCTCGTCCGCACTGTCCCGACGAAGTTCCGAAAAAAATGTACGGTTTCCTGCAAAAAATTGACGCGTCGAGCCGGCATTTACTTTCGCTGATAAATGACGTTTTGGAAATGAGCCGAATTGAATCGGGCAAAATGGAACTTGAAGAAAATCCCGCGAACCTTTGCAAAACTTTGGCGGAAGTTTACGATATGTTTTTGACGCAAATGCAGACGAAAAATATTGATTTCACTGTCGATTGTTCCGAAGTGAAAAATAAATTCGTCATTTGCGACGCGCACAGGCTCAATCGAGTTCTGCTGAATCTTTTGAGCAACGCTTATAAATTCACGCCTGCAGGAGGCAAAATTTCCGTGACTCTTACTCAAAAAAATGACGGCGAAGAAAATTTCGGAGAATATGAACTGCGCGTAAAAGACAGCGGAATCGGAATGAGCGAAGATTTTGCCAAAAAAGTTTTTGAGGCGTTTGAGCGCGAAAGAACTTCAACCGTCAGCAAAATTCAGGGAACGGGCTTGGGAATGGCGATTACAAAAAATATCGTCGATTTGATGAACGGCACGATTGAAGTTATCACCGAGCAGGGCAAGGGCACAGAATTTATTATCAACGTGAAATTTAAACTTTCCGACGAAAAAGTTGACGACGCTGAAGAAAATATTTCCGAGCCCGAAACTGACTTCACGCAGAAAAAACTTTTGCTTGTCGACGATATTGATGTTAATCGAGAAATTGCCGTGATGCTTTTGGAGGATTCGGGCTTTATCGTCGAAACTGCGATGAACGGCGCGGACGCTGTAAAAAAAATTTCTGCGTCAAAGCCCGGCGACTTCGACGCAATTTTAATGGATATTCAAATGCCGGTGATGAACGGTTACGAGGCGACAAAAGAAATTCGCTCTTTAAAAAATCCCGAACTTGCAAAAATTCCGATTATCGCGATGACTGCAAACGCTTTTTCCGAAGACGTTCAAGCGGCGAAAAATGCTGGGATGGACGGACACATTGCCAAACCTATCGACGTGCCGAAAATGATGGAAACTTTGACTGAAATTTTCAGCAGATAAAAATAAAAAATCCTGTCACTCGAATTGAGCGGCAGGATTTTTTTTATTTCGTTACAAACGCCGAAAAGATTTTTTGAGAATCACACAACCAAAGCCGCGAGATAATCGCGAATCTTGTCGCCGTCTTCCATTTCCATAACTTTGTCAAGAATTTCTTGAGCTTTTGAAGAAGTAATTTTGCGGATTTTTTCTTTGACGCGCGGAATTGAGGGAGCACTCATCGAAAGTTCTTTGATACCCATCGCCAAAAGTAAAATTGCCGCGTTCGGGTCGGAAGCCATTTCGCCGCACATTCCCGCCCATTTGCCTTCTTTGTTCGCAGATTCAATCGTGCGTTTGATAAGTCTCAAAACTGCGGGGTTGAAGTGATTGTACAGATAAGAAATTTGCGCGTTGCCTCTGTCAACCGCGAGCGTGTACTGAACAAGGTCATTCGTGCCGATTGAGAAGAAGTCAACATATTTCGCAAGAATCGGAGCCATTACAGCCGCCGCAGGAGTTTCGACCATGATACCGACTTGAACGTCGTCAGAATAATCTTTGCCTTCGCTTGCAAGTTCGCGTTTGGCTTTTTCGACCATTGCTTTTGCGTCGAGGAACTCTTGCACGTTGATAACCATCGGGAACATAATCGCGGCTTTACCGAATTTACCTGCGCGGAGAATTGCTTTGAGTTGCGGGAGGAAGAGGTCTTCGCGTTTCAAGCTGATACGAATCGCGCGGTAACCCAAGAACGGATTTTCTTCTTCGCCGACCTGGATATAAGGCAGAGGTTTATCGCCGCCGATGTCCATTGTACGAATTACGCAAAGTCCTTCGCCGTGAGTGACAGTCGCGCATTTTTCCACAGCTGCTTTATATTCTTTAAATTGATCCTCTTCCTGCGGAATATCGGTTTTGCCCATGAAAACAAATTCCGAGCGGAAAAGTCCGACGCCCGTCGCGCCGAAGTCTTTAATAGCCGCGTCCGCATCTTTCGGCGAGCCGATATTTGCAACGAGTTCGACTTCTGCGCCGTCAAGAGTTTTTGCGGGAAGGGTTTTGAGCGTCGCGTAGAAAGCCTTGAGTTCTTCCTGCTTTTTAATTTTTTCGTCATAGCCTGCGCGTTCTTTGTCGGAAGGACGAATCAAAATTTCGCCCGTGCCGCCGTCGAGGATAGCGGGATCGCCGTTAGCCATCTGATCAATTCCGTCGCCGACTCCGACAACCGTGGGGATTGCGCGAGTTTTTGCAATGATAACCGCGTGAGCAGTCGTCGAGCCCGCGCCGAGAATAACGCCCGCGATTTTATCCGTGGGAAGTCCCGCGATGACTGACGGCTCAATTTCTTTACCGGCAACGATAACTTTGCCGACGATTTCCGGTTCTTTAATGCCGAGCAAATATTTTGCAATGCGTTTGCCGACGTCGCGAATATCTACCGCACGACCGCGAAATACTTCGTCTTCCATTGCCTCAAAAATTTGAGCGTTGGCTTCTGCCGCGTCCAAAACCGCTTTCGGTGCACTGCCGCATTCGTCAAGTTTTTCGTCAATCGCGCCGCTTAACGCCGGGTCTTCAATAATCATGCGATGAGCTTCAAGAATTGCCGCTTGTTCTTTCAAGCCTTTTTCGTTGAAGTCATCAATACTTTTTTTCATACTGTCGGCAACAGTCACGAGCGCATCGGCGGCCTTTTTCTTTTCCGCGTCGAGTTTGCCGGGTTTATAGTTCACGAGATAACCGTCAAGATTTTGACCTGCGAGTAAAATTGTTCCGACGGCAATGCCGGAAATTACGCCCTTACCCTTAATTTTATCTGCCATCAAACTTTCCTCCAATCTGTTCAAACTGCACAATAAAAAATTTCAGCCGGATATTAAAAAGGAAGGCGGCTTAAAAAATAAACCTCCTCCCCCGACGAAAAAAATTCGTCCGTTGTTTTTGATAAATTTTACTCTTCGCCGAACTTGTTGTCGATGAGTTCTTTCAAGGTTTTGACAGCGTCAGCTTCGTCCGGACCGTCTGCCGCAAGGGTGACTTCGGTGCCTTTTACCAAGCCCATGCTCATGATCATGAGAATGCTTTTGGCGTCGACAGTTTTGCCTTTTGCCTTGATCTGAACTTTGGATTTGAATTTGGACGCAGTCTGCACGAACAAGGACGCGGGACGCGCATGAATACCGGTTTTGTTTTCGATGGTGGTTGTTGCTTCAGTCATTTAATACCCTCTCCTATCTTTTAGATAAAATTTATTTAACGGCAGTTGCCCTTTCGCAACTTTTTCGACGGGTACTATTCGCCGTTATTTTTTATGTTCCTGCCTTTCAGAAAAAAAACATAAAAAATTTTTTGAAAATTTTTTCGGCGGATTAAAATTTTCTTTTTTTCTCAACGGCGACAACTTTTATCGTGTCATCGTCGTCAAGTTCCGCTCCGCACCTCGGGCAACATTTATATTCTTCGCCGTCAGAATCTTTTCGCTTACCCGTGCAATATGTACAAAATTCGGTACCGCATCTCGCGCAGTGAAAAATTTCGCCGAAATTTGTTCTGCCGCAACGAGGACAGCTGTCATAATCTGCCATAAGAAAATCCTCCTGACTCAAAATTTTTCGCCGCAAGAATTATTTTTTACTCGGAGCCAAACTTTCAGCCGGTTTTGCTTTGAGGACGTTTTTGGGAATTTCAACTTTTTTCTTTGCGTCGGCGTTGAGGAAGTTTGTATAAGATTTTACGTCGCTGTAAAATGCAACACTCGCCAGAGCATCTTTGAAAGATTCGTCCAAAGTTAATGAATCGTCGGCAAGCGCAGCCCTCGCAAATTCCTGAACCAAGCCGGACAAATGCAAACTCAAAGTAATTGTCTTGCCGCTGTTTTTGTCAATCGTCCACATATACCAAATATCCGCATTTCTGAAAGCCGTGTCGAGGTATTCAAAAAATTTATCCTGCGTTTCTTTGTCGTCGGCAGTTCCGTTGTCTGCTGGATTTTTTTCAGCTTCTGCCTTCATATCGTCCGCAATTTTATTTCCGTCGAGTTTAATCAACATTGTGCGCTGATTTGTCGAATCGCGCAGAATATTAACTTCTTTCACGTCGGCAATAAATTGTTCGTTTTCTTCAGCGGTCGGCGTGGCAATCATATCTGTTATAACCGCGGCAATGCTCGGGCTTTGAAAAACGTACCATTGTTTGTCGTCCTGAAAATAAATTTTCATATCCTTCGCGGTCTGCGTGATGTAGAAAGGAATTTCGGCGGCTTTAAGATCTCCGCTGATATTCGTCACCCAAAAAGCCAAAGTTCCTGAAGCCTTGAACGAATTTTTTTCCGGCAAGCCGATAAGTTCCAATTCGCCTTGGATACTCGGCATGGCAAAAAATAAATCTTCGTGAAAAATTCTGTTGTCTTCTTCGGAATTTGCCGACATTGCCTCGCGAAGAGCCTGCATCGCGTCAATTTGACTTTCTTCCGCGGAAACTGTTGCGCCGAAAATCATTGCGAAACACAAAGTCAACGCAAAAAAAATTTTTTTCATAAAAAGATCCCTCCAATTTCTGTCCACTGTCCGCTACTTCACTTTTTTCCCGAAATCTTCAAAAAAAGAATTGCACATTCTGCCAAACATATCTTTTTGCGCCTGATAATCCTCGCGGTCTCTTGAATCGTCTCTGACAAAAATCGGCTGTTTGGTCTGCGCACTGAACGCCTCGAAACTTGAAATAATTTCGGAAACGTCAACGCGGTGCGGCGGATAAGTCACGGGCACGGTTATGTAATAAGTTTCCTCCCAAGTTGAACCGTCGCCGTAGCTGTGAGTGCGCGTCATTCGCTTTTCTTCCCAAACAGTGTGCTCGGGGACGATGTAAAAGCTGTCATTCCAAAGTTTTATTTTGCACTCGACCCAAGCGTCAGCAATGCTTGCGATATTTTGCCGCAAAACTTCCCGACTGACTCCGCCCAACATTTGCCGCGCCTGCGCTTCGGTAATGACTTGGCATTTGGACTTTTTCATTGCCCTGTCAAGATAATCGCTGCTGACTTTGTACTGAATCGCGCTACCGTAACGGCTCAAATCGACCGCAGAATCAATATCGAAGACGACAATTTTTTTGACGGTTTTAAAATTAAAATTTTGATCCGTCCAGTCGGTTTTTTCGGCGTGAACATTTTGCGCGGTAAGAAAAAAAATCAGTGAGAAAAATACTGCGAAAAAATTTTTTAAGTCAAAGTTTTTCATAAAAATCCCTCCTTTCAAAAATTTTTGTCACGTGACGGAAAAAATTATAACATTCCTAAACTTTCAAGTAAAATTTTTTTCACAATGCAAAAATTTTTGCGGTGTTGACTTTTTGCGATAAATTTTATAAAATTTGCGGACAAAAATTAATTTAAGGGGATGTAATGGTTTCGACGGGGATAGACGGGATTCGATAAGCGAGCACCGGGGTTCTCGAACCGGTTCAGTAAGGGAAAAATTGCTTTAAATATAGAAGCAGAAGAAAATTACGCTTTGGCAGCTTAAAGCCACCTTCGCAAGCCGATTTCCCGCTGGGTTTGCAAGAAGGTCAGCGCGGGATATGAAATTGCGATTCGCCTAAGCGGTTTCAGACAATTTCAGGCGATTGGTTTTAAAAAATTTTTCGGTGAGTTTTTAAGATTGAAATTTTTCACCGAATGCGCTCGGAGAAAGTCGGGTAACGATATTTTCGGACAGGAGTTCGATTCTCCTCATCTCCACCAAAAAAGAATTTTCAGCTCGGGTCGAATTGACTCGGGCTTTTATATTTTCTCAACAAAAAAATCCCCGCAGAAAATTTTCTGAAGGGATTTTTTGTTTGAAAAGATTTTTTTAACGTTTGGAGAACTGGGACGCTTTCCTCGCCTTCTTGAGACCGTATTTGCGACGCTCTTTTTCACGAGGATCGCGGGTAACAAAACCGGCTTTTTTGAGTGCCGGACGCAAACCCGAATCAAGTTCCATAAGTGCGCGGGTAATTCCGTGACGAATTGCGCCCGCCTGTCCCGTAGTGCCGCCGCCTTTAACGCTGGCAACGACATCATATTTATCGCTCATTTCGGTAAGAACGAGCGGCTGACGAACAATCAGCTCCAAAGTTTTGAGTCCGAAATATTCTTCCATCGCGCGACCGTTGATGGTAAATTTGCCGTCGCCGGGAACAAGGCGAACTCGCGCGACTGAACTTTTGCGGCGACCTGTGCCGTAATAACTGACCTGTGCCATTTTATCACCTCGAATTTTTTAGCGAATGTCAAATTTAAGTTCTTCAGGTTTTTGCGCGGCGTGCGGGTGTTTGTCACCTGCATAAACGTGCAAATTTCTAAACAAGTCCGCGCCGAGACTGTTTTTCGGGAGCATACCCTTGATTGCATGCTCAAGGACGCGTTCGGGATATTTTTTCATCCATTCGCCCGCCGTTGCAAATCTGCCGCCGCCGGGATAACCCGTGTGATGAAAATAAACTTTTTTGCGAAGTTTTTTTCCGGTGAATTTAACTTTCGCCGCATTGATAACAATTACATAATCTCCCGTATCGACGTGCGGAGTGTAAACCGGTTTATTTTTTCCGCGCAAAACTTTCGCTATTTCAGAAGCCAAACGACCGACCGTTTGACCTTCGGCGTCAACGACGTACCATTTTTTTTCAACGCCGCCCGCCTTTGCCATATAAGTATCTTTCATGCGAAAACTTCCCCCATGAATCATCAAAACTATTCTCGGTAAACCAAAAAAGCCCGGGGCTGTGGAACTTTTGCGTTCACCGTCACACAGCGCGTATCATAAACAAATTGATTAACTCTGTCAAGAAAAAAAATTATTGGTCAAAAAAAGAAGACTGCCTGAAAGACAATCTTCATAAAAATTTCTATGTTTCAAAAAATTTAGCCAAAATAATGGTGCCGAAGGCCGGACTCGAACCGGCACGTTGTTGCCAACGGCAGATTTTGAGTCTGCTGCGTCTGCCAATTCCGCCACTTCGGCACTGCGCAGGAATAATATCACCGCGAAAAGAACTTGTCAAGAAAAATTTTTACGCGCGTTCGATATAATTTCCCGTGCGCGTGTCGATTCTTAAAACATCGCCCTCGTTGATAAAAAGCGGCACACGGACGACATAACCGGTCTCGACAGTCGCATTTTTCGTCGCGCCTGTCGCTGTATTCCCTTTGACAGCCGGCTCACATTCGGTAACTTTGAGTTCGACGGAATTGGGCAGGCTCACGCCGATTATTCTGTCTTTGAAGGTCTGCAAATTGACTTCCATATTTTCCAAAAGGTAGTTGAGCGTGTCGCCGAGTTGATCTTTCGTCAATTCCATCTGCTCATAAGTTTCGGTGTCCATGAAAGTATAATTGCCGCCCTCTTCGTAAAGATATTGCATTTTGCGGGTATCGAGACGAGCGGGAGGCATTTTTTCATTCGGGTTAAAAGTGCGTTCGACAACCGCGCCGGTTTCGACGTTTTTAATTTTCGTGCGAACGAACGCCGCGCCTTTGCCGGGTTTTACGTGCTGAAATTCCACGACCTGCCAGGCACTGCCGTCAATTTCAATCGTCAACCCTGTTCTGAAATCGGTACTTGAAATCATTCTTATCATCTCCATAAAAAAATTTTTACGCCGCAAATAATTCTTGCAAGAAAAAATTTTTCCTGCAACAGCCGATTTACAAAAAATTCTTGACCGTTTTTTTGGTGAATGTTAGAATTACGAAAAGTTGACGGAGAATTTTGTTGGGAGGATTTTTAGAATGGAAAAAACCGACGGACAAGTTTCAAAAGGTACGCCGATGAGATCTGAAGGGGACAAGTTACGCATTTTGATTACCGATGATTCTAAACTTTTGCGAAAGAAATTGCGCGATGAGTTGGAAAATCTCGGTTGCGAGGTCATAGAGGCCACAAACGGCAAAGAGGCTATTACTGTGGACTTGGAAAACGAGCCGGACGGAGTATTTCTTGATATTGTTATGCCGGAAGTCGGCGGGATCGAGGCTCTGCAAGTTATTCGCGAAGTAAGCCCGGATGTTCCGGTCGTGATGCTGAGCAGTGCAGGCACGCCGCAAAAATTGATGCAAACTTTAAAAATGGGCGCGATTGATTTCATTCAAAAACCTTATACGCGCGAACAAATCGCCCGAGCAGTCGAGTCAATTCGCAGAATGAGGGCAAAAAACTTGAAAAAAGCCGCGAAAAAGGCTAAGGAAGAAGCTGAAGAACAAATCCCGACCGATGAAGGTGGACTTCAAAAATGAGAGCTCATGATTTTGGGCAGTTTCTTCTAAATTCTTCGATTTTTGACGAGACACAGCTCGTTGAGTTGATTTCTGCGGCGAAAAATGTCAGACCGACTTTTGCGACGGCGGCAATTTTTTTGCGTTTGCTTTCCGTTGCCGAAATGGTTAAAGTTTTCGAGTACTCAAAAATTGTCGAGGCTGAAAATGTTGCCGGTTTTTTTCGCTCGCACGACGAAGTCACTCAAGAAAAATACAATGAGATTGTCCGCAAATTTTTAAGCCCGCACAAATTCAAGAGTATTTCCAACGCGGCAAAAGACAATTCGTTTCAGTTGGCGCAAATTTTAATTGACGGCGATAAAATAGATTTTTCGGATTTTGAAAAAATTTTGGAAAGTTATCACCGCGAAGAAATTCCGCCCGTCGAAAAAATTTTCGGCGATATTTACAACGCTTTTAAAAGTGACAAAAAAGTTGATTATCCGCCCGCGCTTGATGTTGCCGTTCATTTCCACAGTTTTTTTTCCGAAGAGTTCAGGACGACTGCCATTTTTTCACCTGTCGCGCCGGATTTTCGCGAAGAACTCTTCGGCGCAAGCGTGAAAATCAACGGCGACATTCCAATCGTCGTCGGAGTGCTTGCCGAAAAAAAAGTACTTCATAAATTGGCCAATTCTTACGATAAATTTGTCAGCGAAGACATCGAAGAAGATTTTGACGCAGTTGCCGAAATGCTCAATGTCTTCACGGGAAATTTCACGGTAAGAGTTGCCACGACTTCCGGAATTGAAGAAGAGCTCTACCCGCCGCGTTTCGGTCAGCTGAATTTTGAAATCGAAACGTTGGCAACTGTTTTTGCCGATGTCGGAAAATTTTATCTGTATATCGGCGCGGAAGAAATTTTTAAAATCTAAAGAAAGGGCGGTCGAAGGAGTCGACCGGGTAAGGGACTATGGCAGAAAAACTTAGAAATTGTCAAAATTGCGGCAAGTTGTTCATGTCGCAACACGGAGAGAAAGTTTGTCAGGCTTGTCAGGACGCGATGGAAAACATGGAGCAAGTTGTCGTTGATTACGTCCGCGACAATCCGAAATGCAAGATTCACGAAATTATGGAGGCAACCGGTGCGCCGGAAAAACTTATTCGCAGACTTATCGACGAGGGGCGTTTTGTTCAAGTCGGCGTTCAAATGTCTTATCCTTGCAAAAAATGCGGCAAGGAAATTTTTGCCGGTCAATATTGCGAAGATTGCTTGAAGGAAATGCAGGCAAATCTTCAAGCGGCACACGGCGCGATGGCGGCTGCCGCGGAGGCGAACAAAGTTCATGGAATGTATTCAAAAGAACTTCAGAGAAAACTTTGAAAATTAAAAAATTTTATCGAAAAAAAGCAGGTCTTAAGGGACTTGCTTTTTTTTTCGATATTTAGGTAAACAATGGAAATAAAATTTTTAGCAAGGACTGCATAGAAAATTCTCGGGTGGTGAAGGACATGATTGTCAATAACGTGAATTCTTTATCCAATATTTACTCTTCCGGCGCAACTGTCGCGACCAGATACGCGAACACCGTCGGCGGCGCACGGGAGGTGCATAAGGGCGACAAACTTACTCTTTCGAGTGAGGCGCAGAGTTTCAGCGAAATGCTCAGTAAATTGCAGAATGCGCCCGAAGTGCGTCAGGACAAAGTGAACGAATTTGAGCAAAAAATTGCCAACGGCACTTATAGCGTCGCGGCGGAAAATATCGCGGCAAGTATTTTGACGAGCCGTTTTTGAGGAAAAATTTATGTGGCAAGATTTAATGGATGTGCTCGGCAAAATTTGCGTCGTTTATGACGGTTTGAAAAAAATCGAAGAAAAAAAGCGCGATGCACTTGTCGGAATTGACATGGAAGGTTTGGCGAAAATTCTGGACGAGGAAAGCCTTGCCGCCGCAAAAATTCAGAAACTTGAACAAAAGCGCGGCTCAATCCTTCAAGAACTGTCAAAAACCTATCCGCCGACTCAAAAAGCCGAAGACTTTTACAAAAATGCTCCGACGCTTGCTGTCGAAAAAAGATTGATTTCACTACACCAAACGCTGTCAAAGAATGTTGAAAGTGCGGTAAAGCTCCGCGACAACAACCAAATTTTGGCACAAAGTGCGCTCGATGCCGTGCAGTATCATCTGAATCGTTTGAGCGGCGCGTCAATCGACCCGACTTACGGCAAGGGCGGCAGTTCCGTCACTCATCAAAAAAAATTCGATTTTAACGCTTGAAATTATGGATAATGTTATAAAACTCTTACGAGAACAAACGATTTTGTGTCGGCGCACATTGGAACTTTTTACAAAACTGATTGAACTTTTGGAACAAAATTCCCCGAATTTATCCGAGTCAATTCTGAAAATCGAAAAAATTATTCCCGACCTCAGAAAAAATGCCGTGCAAGCTCAAAAATTTTTGCAAGCTCAAAATTGCAAAGACTTCGCAAATTTTCTTGAAAAACAAGAAAATTCCATTCAGAGCGACGTTGCAAAGCGGCTTTTGGCTCAATCGGAAATTTTGCAGACGCAACTTAAGCATAAAATAAATTCCGCGCAACTTTTGACCGAAAAAGGCGCGGTATTTGTTAATTTTAACCTAAACTTGCTTTCGCAGACTTCCGCAGGCACAACTTACGGGGAACAGTCTTTGTCCAGTCAAAGCAAACTCCAAATGATTGATTCCAGTGTTTAGTTGTCAGTTATCAGACCTAAAGACTAATTTCGACCGAAAGGAGATTTTCTAAAATGTCTACTTTTACCGGACTTAATACAATGGTGCGCGGCATATTCAACAGTCAAACCGCCTTGAACACCACCGGTCACAACATAACGAACGCCTCAACCCCGGGCTACTCACGTCAAAGCGCAAATTCAGTAACGACGGGTGCGGAATATCGTACGGGACTTTACGGAGCTCTTGCGATTGGTACCGGCGTCGAAGTTCAGACCATAACCCGTTCGCGCGATATTTTCGCCGATAAGCAATATCGTAACGAGAATTCAACGCAGGAATATTACGAGGCACGTGCCAAAACTTACGATAAACTCGAAGTCGTCTTGAACGATTCGGGCGATGTCGGTTTGGCAACTTCAATAGGCGAATTTTATAAAGCCCTCGTCGATCTTTCTACTGAAGCCTCGACCAATGCAAACCGCTCAAATGTTGTGTCAAAGGCAAAAAGTTTGTGCGACTTGATGAAGACTGACACTCAAGAATTTCAGCAACAAATTAACGCCGAATACGATGATTTAAATTTGCAGGTCATACACGTCAATCAAATCCTTGAAGATATTGTCAACTCAAATAAATTGATTATGGCTTCAGAAGCAAGCGGCGCGACTGCCAATGACTTAAGAGATCAACGGGATCTGTTGGTTGACGAACTTTCTAAATATTTAAATATAAACGTAACCGAAACTTCACTGGGAGCCTATCAAATAAATTCCGGCGGCACGATGCTCATAAATTCTGTTGACAGACTGCATTTGGAATTTTCGGATGGTATTCCCAGTGCTGTTTACGGCGTTGATTACGGAGTCTTGGATCACACGATCTATATAAGGGAAAGCAATCAGGTTTTTGTTCCGCAAAACGGCCTCATGAAAGCAAAATTTGATGCGATAGAGGAATGTAAATCTTATATCGACGCTATGGCGTCTATGGCAAATTTCTTGTTGACGACCTTCAACGATCAGCATAAAGCCGGCTACGATTTCAACGGCAATGAAGGAATAAATTTCTTCGGCGAAACGGGCGCGGAGTATTCTTATGCATACGATTCCGAGCAACTTATCTCTTCCGTGACTGTGAATGATAACGGCAGTACTACAACTTTGACGGGGGTTGCGATAATTGAAGCGTGTGTTGTCAATTCGCAGATGTTCGTTTCCGACAGTTATAACTACGTGGCGGCGGCTACTCGTTACGCTGTTCTTGACAAAAACGGTCAACCGGTATTTTACGAATCTGAAGACGATTTGGAGAAAAATAAACTCTCTTGGGTCGGCGGCAACGTGGCGACTGATACGGGAACGGTTGGCGTGGCGGACGGCACAAACGCTGTCTATCTCAGCGAACTTTTCAACCTTTCTCACGACACGATTATCAAAGACGGTCGCTCAAATGCCGTTGTTCTCATGAAATACGACAAAGATTACCCGACAAAACTCAACGCAATTGACGGCTTGGCTTTCAACGATTTTTATGTAACTGTTTCGACAGATTTGGCAATAGACGCTGAAAAGATGGATATAAACGTCGAAGAACACGAAGGACTGATGACTCAAATTTTAAACTGGCGAGACAGTGCCTCCGGAGTCGACTGGAATGAAGAACTCACGAACATGATAAAATTTCAGAAAGCCTATCAATCTTGCGCCCGTTGCCTTACCGCAATGGACGAATGTTTAGACAGGCTCGTCAACAACACCGGCACGGTCGGCAGGTAGTTTTTAGCGCATCCCTAATCTGATAACTAATGGCTAACGACTAAATCGACTGAAAGGAGCTTTTCAAATGTCATTCAGAATGAGTTCTATTCAGTTCATGACGAATTATCAAGCGTCACTGAACAAAACTTATCAAAAACAAGCTAAATATTTGGAGCAGGGCGACGGCTCAAGCATTCATCGCGGCAGTGACGATCCCGTCGGCTATTCAAAACTCTTGCGCTATAAAATCAACGCCAACGAAAACGAGCAGTATAATCGAAACGTTCAAACCGCGCAGTCGTGGATGAAAACAACCGACAGCGCGTTAACTCACATGGTCGAACTCACAAAAACTTTCAAGGAAAAAACCATTGAGGCGGCGACTGATGCAAACGGCACTTCGGATTTTGAAGCCATTTCAAAAGAAATGTGGGCGATAATTGAAGAAATGTGTTCAAGTGCCAAAACTCAACACGGCGACAGATATGTTTTTGCCGGGCAACAGGATAAAACCGAGCCGATTTCTCTTTCATACGATGTTTCCGACCGCGC
>CAJOCT010000008.1:0-3750 GCA_905236725.1 uncultured Selenomonadaceae bacterium
CCGATAAGTTTTATCGGAAATTTCATATAACCGAGGTTTATTCTGATTTGGTCGAGGCAGCGAGTTGTCAAAAAAACTGCGAAAGTCGTTGCGAAAACATTCAATCCGGTTTTTGCCATACCCGCCGCAATTCCGATCATATTTTGTTCGGCGATTCCGATATTAAAAAATTTGTCGGGATATTCCGCGTGAAATTTTTCCAGACCGCTCCCGCGAGAAACGTCCGCAGATAAAATAATTGTGTTGTCAGAATTGGCGGCAAGTTCGGTAAGTTTCAAGAAAAATGCGCGGCGACTGCCCATCATCGAAAAAGTTCTTAAATCGCGTTTGTTAAATTCCATTTTATTTCACCTCCGCGCCGAGTTCCTGCATCGCTTGTTCATAAAGTTTTTGATTCAATGCCGCGTGATGCCATTCGACTTTGTTTTCCATGAAAGAAATTCCCTTGCCCTTGACGGTGTGAGCAATTAACGCCTTCGGTTGAGAATTTTTGTTTTCAAGCAGTTCGGAAATATTTTTGTGCAGTTCAGAAATATTGTTTCCGTCACATTCGCGAGTTTCAAAGCCGAATGAAGAAAATTTTTTCGCAAGATCGCCCAAATTCATAACTTCGTCAGTCGAGCCGTCGAGTTGAAGTTCATTTTTATCGACAATCACCATAAAATTATCAAGTTTGAAATGCGCCGCACTCATTGCCGCTTCCCAATTTGATCCTTCGTCAAGTTCACCGTCGCCGACCAAGACGAAAACTTTTTTGTCGATATTTTTTTTGCGCCAACCGAGACAAATTCCGATTCCTTGCGAGAAACCCATTCCCAAACTGCCGCCGGAAAATTCAATGCCGATTTCGGGATTTATGGCGAGATGTCCGCTTAAATCCGATTCGTTCGTCTCAAAAGTTTCGAGTTTTTCGAGCGGGAAAAAATTTTTGTGAGCCAACGCGGTATAAAGTGCCAAAACTCCGTGTGCCTTGCTCAAAATAAAAATATCGTGCGGCTTGTCCAAATTTTTCGGATCTATATCCATAATTTCGCCGTAAAGGCAAGCCAAAATTTCAATCGCGGAAAGTGCGCCGCCGAAATGTGCGGAATTTTTCCCCGCCTTAAATCCCGTCTCAATCGCGGAAATTCGCATTTTTTTTGAAAGCTGTTCAATTTCTGAAAAGTTTAAATCATTCATTGCCGTTGCCCTCCGTCCGCGCGAATAATTTCGCCCGTCATAAAAGTTGACAAGTCCGACGCTAAAAACAACGCGGTTTTCGCAATTTCTTCAGCTTTGCCCATTCGACCGAAAGCCGCGTTGTTCAAAATATTTTTTATATAGTTGTCTTCAGAGCCGCGCCCCATGTCCGTGTCGATAAATCCGGGCGCGATTGCGTTGACGCGAATATTTTGGTGACCGAGTTCTTGCGCCAAAGTAAAAGTAAAGCCCGCCAAAGCCGCCTTGCTTGCGCCGTAAGCACTTTGCCCCAAAATGCCGTCAAGCGCGGAAATCGACGACATATTTATGATACTTCCGCCGGATTTCATCATTTTCAAAATATATTGCGTCAGCTGAATCTGCGCGAAAAAATTTACCTCAAAAATTTCGCGAAAACTTTCAACAGTCGTCATCTGAAAAAGCCTGGACTCCGGCGAAGTAATTCCGGCGTTGTTGACCAAAATATCAATTTTTTTTCGTGTTTTGCGAAGTTGCATGATTGCGCTTTTCATTGCGAACGCGTCGCGCATATCGAAATACAGCGGAATAATTTCGACAGAATTTTCTTCGGACAATTTTTTTATCAGTTCGGAAAATTCTTCAGTCTCTCTGCGCACGCAGGCAAAAATATCTGCGCCGTTCTGTGCAAAAACTTTTAATATCTCCCTGCCGATTCCGCGATTGCAACCGGTTATCACGGCAGTTTTATTTTCTAAAAGCACTTTTCCACCTCATTTTTGATTATTTTGAAAACATTTTAGATAATTTTGCTCTTTATGTCAAAAAAAATTGCCGCCCTCTTTGAGCGGCGAAATTTAGGAATTTGTTTTCATAAGTTCCGTGAACAGCCGTAACCCGTCCGCTAACCACTAACCACTACTCACTAACCACTACTTGATAAATTTCGTTGACAAGTTTTAAATCTTCTTCAGTGTCAACGCCGATAAATTTGCAATCACTTTTTATCACGCGGATTTTAAAACCGTTTTCAAGGGCGCGAAGTTGTTCGAGCGATTCGGATTTTTCAAGTTCGGTCGGCTCCATTTTCGCGTAATCCAGCAAAAAATTTCTGCGATAAGCATAAATTCCGATGTGCTTGTAAACTTTCGCCTTGCCCGCGTTTCTGGGATAGGGAATCAGCGAGCGCGAAAAATACAGCGCATTATTTTTTTTATCGATAACGACTTTGACGTTGTTCGGATTTTTCATTTCTTCTTCGTCGAAAAGTTCAGTTGCAACCGTCGCCATCTGCAAGTTTTCATCCGCGAATTGCTCAATAAGTTCATCAATCAAACTTGCTTCAATTAACGGCTCGTCGCCCTGAACATTGACGATAACTTCAGCGTCGGGGAATTTTTCCGCAACTTCCGCAAGTCTGTCGGTGCCGGTTTTATGATCCGCCCGCGTCATCATTGCACGCCCGGAATTTTTTTCGACGGCTTGAAAAATTCTTTCGTCGTCGGTAGCAACAATAATTTCGTCGGCGAGTTTTGAATTTTTTGCCCGCTCATAAACTCTGCAAATCATCGGTTTGCCGCAAATATCTTTCAGCGGCTTTCCCGGCAACCTGGTCGAAGAATAACGCGCCGGAATTATACAAATGGTTTTCATAAAAATTTCTCTCCCGTCAAATTCTGTTTTCTTTGCCGCGCAGAAGTCGCGAAATATTTTCTCTGTGTCGACGGATTATAAAAATCGCCGCGATTATTCCGAAAACGATAAATGCCGTTTCCGAGTTGAAATAAAATGCAAGAATCGGGACGAGTGCCGCCGCAATGCACGAGCCGAGCGAAACATAACGCGTTATCAAAACAATTACCAGCCAAGTGAAAAAAACAATCAGCGTGGCTTTGGGAATCATCACCGCGATAACACCGAGACCGGTTGCAACTCCTTTTCCGCCGTGAAAATTTAAGTAAATGCTGAAGCTGTGACCGATTATTGCAAAAAGTCCGGCAAACATCACGATCCAAGCCGAGCCGCCGAAACTTTGCGCGATAAAAATACTCAAAGCACCTTTCAGAAAATCCAGCAGAAAAATTAAAATCCCCGCAGGTTTGCCGATAACCCGCCAAGCATTAGTCGCGCCGATATTTTTGCTCCCAAACTTTCGCAAATCTTTATGCCAAATTAGCTTACCGAAAATTAAGCCGTTCGGAATTGAGCCCAAAAGATAGCTGAAAATCAAAATTAACGCCGTCATACTTCCTCCAAAATACTTAAAGACTGTCGCCATTCTAGCATAGGCAATTTTTATTTGCAATAAATCTGTTTTTGTGCAAAAAAAAATATCGTCAAGCAAAAAAGTTTGACGAAAAATTTTTTCCTCTGACAACTGATTTCCAAAAACTGATTGGTGCGATTGGCGCGATTCGAACGCGCGACCTGCTGCTTAGGAGGCAGACGCTCTATCCTGCTGAGCTACAACCGCACAGCGCAGGAAGTATAACATGTGAAGGTACTCCGACTTAAAGAAGTCGGAGCTTCCTGCTTCATCGGCTGTTGCACGATAGCAAGTATCGCGTCTTACATAGTCTCCACAGGCGTGAA
>CAJOCT010000008.1:3781-40281 GCA_905236725.1 uncultured Selenomonadaceae bacterium
TGCAACGCCTGTATTCTACTGTAATGATTTTAGCGTGTCAAGCGCAATTCATCCCGCCACTTGTAGAAGTGGGGGATTTCTTGCTAATCAAGGTTAAAAAATTTATTTTCAAGTTCAAGCGGAGGCTTTTTTTGATTTTAAATATTCGTCGATGGCTTGAGCGACTTGCTTGGAATAAAACACGGCGAGGACAACATTTTTCGAGCCGGCAACAACATCACCCGCCGCAAAAACTCCTTCGCGAGTAGTTCGCCCCGCCTCGTCGATAACAATCAAACCGCGTTCACTGACTTTTAAATCATGCGTCGTGTTGACGATTTTATCTTTCGGTCCCTGACTTATCGCGATAATCGTGCTGTCGGCAGGCATCAAAACGGGTTCTTCTTCGCGGATTAAATTTCCCTCTTCGTCGAAAATTCTCGGGACAAAAATCGGACCTTCTTCAGTAAATTCTTTAATCGCCATTCCCTGCTGAATGTCGATCCCGTCAACTGCGGCGTAATCAATTTCGCGCTGACTTGCCGCAATTCTCTGTCGTCTTGCGTAAAGAGTAACATTTCTTGAGCCTTGTCGGACAACGGTTCTTGCAACGTCGATTGCGGAATTTCCCGCGCCGATAATCGCAACCGTGTCGCCCAAGTCGTACGCTTCGGGATTTCTCAAATAATCGACCGCGAAATGAACATTACCCAAACTTTCGCCCTTGCAATGCGTTCTGTTAGGTCTCCAAACGCCCGTGCCGATGAAAACTGCGTCATAACCGTCATCAAACAAATCGTCGAGGTGAAGAGCTCCGCCGATAGCCGTGTTGGGGCGGAAGTGAATTCCCATTTCGCGAAGTTTGCTGGCGTACCTGTCGAGAATTTTGCGCGGAAGTCTGAAGGCGGGAATACCGTAACGCATCATTCCACCGATTTTGTCCAAGCGTTCAAAAATTGTAATTCTGTGACCGAGTGCGGCAAGTTTAACCGCAATCGTAATTCCTGCGGGGCCTGCGCCGATTATCGCCACGCGTTGACCTGTATCCGGCAATTTTTCCAGATGAATTTTGTCAAAGTAAGAATCCGAAATGTAATGCTCAATATTCGGAATTTGAATCGCCGCACCGTCTTTTCTCTTGCCTTGAATGCAATTTCCTTCGCATTGATTTTCATGATCGCAAACTAACGAACAAACTATTGACAGCGGATTATTTTCAAAAAGCATTTTGCCCGCCTCATCGGTTTTTCCCGCCAAAAAAAGCCGAATCATTTCGGGAACATTTGTTTTTATCGGACAACCTTTTAACTGACAAAGCGGTTTTTTGCACTGAAGACAACGCCGCGCCTCGTTGATAACGTGAACTGCCATGAATTTTTACCCTCCTTCTTAAGTCAAAAAACAATCACTTGAGGGAAAGTTTATCATAACAATTTTTTCGTGACAAGTTTAAGAACATGTGTTCATGGAGAAAATATTTTTCAATAACCGGCTTTTAAAATAAAAAATTTTTTTTCATTGAAATGATACTTTTCTTTTGACCGCAAAAGAAAAGTATCCAAAAGAAAACTCGCCCGCTTCGTTCGCATCACGCTCACTAGGCGGGCAGAGGCGCACGTCCTGTGCGCCGGGTTGTGATTAAAA
This sequence comes from uncultured Selenomonadaceae bacterium, assembly GCA_905236725.1. Lineage (GTDB taxonomy): Bacteria > Bacillota > Negativicutes > Selenomonadales > Selenomonadaceae > Quinella. Next base: position 5,405 of record CAJOCT010000008.1, read on the forward strand.
ATTTTTATAATTGCAACTGTGGACACATCTCCTAAAATATTCCCAGTGCGCGTTCAAAATTTATCAACGAATCCGAAGTACCCGCAAGAAAAATTTTTTCGTCAGCTTTAAAGACGTGATTCGGTGAAGGCGTTACCAAAATTTTTTCGTCGCTTTTTATGGCAATCACGTTTAATTTATATTCGCCGCGAAAATTTGCCTCGATTAAATTTTTCCCGATAAATTTTTGAGGAATTTCTAAACTTAAGATGCCGATATCTTCGTCTATTTCTTTGAGATCCGAAGAATTTTTTGAAATCAATCTTCGCGCCAGTCTTCGCGCCGTGTCGCGTTCGGAAAAAATTACTTCCGTCGCGCCCAAACGTTTCGCCATTTCCGCGTGTCGCTCGTCAATTGCCTTAACGATTATTTTTTCTATGTTGAACTCTTTGCAAAGCATCGTTGCCATCAAACTTGCTTCCAAACTTTTCGACGCGATCACCACCACATCAATATCGGAAATGCCGACATCTCTCAACGCGTGTGCGTCCCTTATGTCGAAACTGACAACTTTTGTCAAATCTTGAGCCATTTCCGCAACAATGTTTTCGTCTTTGTCCACGCCCAAAACTTCATAGCCTAAATTTTCCAGCGTCAACGCCACATTTTTCCCGAATCTTCCGAGACCCAAGACCGCAAAATTTTTCTTTTCCATTCGCCTCAACCTATCATTATTTTTTCTTCGGGGTATTTTATCCGCGTATTTTTTTGAGTTATCAGAGACAGCATGAACGTCATTATTCCGACCCTGCCGACCAACATTGTCAACGCCAAAATCAGTTTTCCCCAAATGTTCCACTCCGAAGTTATTCCGATTCCCATTCCTACCGTTGCAAAGCCCGAAACTGTTTCAAAAATTACTTCTTCCAAGTCGTGAACTTCCCCGTCAATCACCGATAAAATTATTCCTGCAGTAACGACCCAAATTGTTCCCATTGTAAAAATTGCGAAGGCTTGGTCACGCAGATTTTTTGAAATTTTTCTACCGAAAATTATCATTTCTTCTCTGCCTCGAAAAACCGTCCACATCGACATCAAGATAACAAAAAAAGTTGTGGATTTTATTCCGCCGCCTGTTGAAAGAGGACTTGCGCCGATAAACATTAAAATTATCATTACCAGTTGTGAAATTTGTTTCGCCTGCGATAAATCAAATGTATTGAATCCTGCCGTCCTGCAAGAAATTGAAGTGAAACACGATTGAAAAATTTGATCGAAAACCGGTAATTTTCCGAGCGTATCTTCATTAAAAAATTCTACGGAAAAAATTAAAATCGTTCCGATTAAAATCAACAGAATATTTGAAACGACAACAATTTTCGTGTGCAGAGAAAATTTTTTCCACTTTCTTCTGTGAACAAAATCATTCATCACGGTGAAACCGATTCCGCCCAAAATAATTAAAAGCGCAATGCAAGTCATCAAAAAATAATCGTCAGTTCGTTTGCAAAGGCTGTCATAATTTCCGAACAGATCAAAACCGGCGTTGCAAAATGCAGAAATTGAATGAAAAATTCCGTAACCGATTGCCTCAAAACCGAATTCGGGGAAAAAATGTATCGTCAACAAAATTGCGAAAAAAATTTCAATCGCGAAAGTATATTGAACAATTTTTTTTATCAAATTGAAAATTCCGACTTGCGAGCTTTGATTTAAAGATTCTTGCAAAGTTAAATTTTGTTTGAGTTGAAATTTATGACCCATTGAGTGAACGACAAGCGTCGCCAAAGTCATGATGCCCAAGCCGCCGACTTGAATCAAAAAAATCATTACGACTTTACCGAAAAAAGTCAAATCGTTTTTGCAATCGACGACCGTCAAGCCCGTCACGCACGAAGCCGAAGTTGAAACAAACAACGCATCAATCGCCGACAAGCCCGAGTTGTTCGTCGTACTTATCGGCAACATCAGCAAAAACATTCCCAGAAAAATCATGAATAAAAAACTTGCGATGATGACTTGCGTGGGCTTTAACAGAAAAATTTTTTGAAACTTATCCAAGAGTTACTCCTCAATCATTTTTTCCAAGTGCAACACTTATCGGCACTTTAGTTTCTTTATCGTAACATTTGAAAGCATTGTCCACAAGATTTTTATCGGGCTTTGAAGTTATCGCGCTGACAATCGGCACAATTACCAATCCCGCCAACATTGCAATCGCGCCCGAGTTAATCGGTGACTGCATTATCGCGGGGAATGCGGGACGAATTAACATATTCGCCGTCATTAAAACCGTCGCGAAAATAAAGCATGCCCAACAAGATGCCGTCGTAACTTTTTTTGAGTAGAGCGAATACATGAACGGTGCCAAAAATGCTCCCGCCATCGCGCCCCAAGAAATTCCCATCAGCTGCGCGATAAAGTTTACCGAACTTGTGTATTGAATCAACGCCAAGACTGCGGAAATTGCGATAAAAATAACGATTAAAATTCTCATCAACAAAACTTGTTTCGATTCGCTCATATCTTTCGCAAAATTGTCTTTTATTAAGTCTATCGCCAAAGTCGAACTGGACGCGATAACCAAACTTGATAAAGTTGACATCGACGCGGACAAAACCAAAATCACGACGAGCGCGATCATTCCTTCACTCAAGCCCGAGAGCATTGTCGGAATTATCGAGTCGAAACCGTTCGCCTTTATGTCAATTTGCTCCGAAAATAATCTGCCGAAGCCTCCGAGAAAATAACATCCTCCCGCAACGACGATTGCGAATAAAGTTGAAATGACTGTGCCTTTTTGAATTGCCTGTTCATTTTTTATCGCGTAAAATTTTTGAACCATTTGCGGAAGTCCCCACGTTCCCAGCGAAGTCAAAATTACGACGAATAATAAATTCAGCGGATCGGGGCCGAAAAATGATGCGAAAATTCCCGGTGTTGTTGCAACTTTATCGTCAGAAATTCTTGCAAGTCCGTCCAGTGCCGCCATAAATCCGCCCTTCGATTCGAGTACGGCATAAATTACCGCACTTATTCCGACGAGCATAACAGTTCCTTGAATGAAATCGTTTATCGCCGTCGCCATATATCCGCCCGCAATGACGTAAATCGCCGTCAAAATTGCCATCAGCGCGATACAAACAGAATAATCTATTGAAAAAGCCATTCCGAAAAGTCTTGAAAGTCCGTTATAAAGTGACGCGGTGTAAGGGATCATGAAAATAAAAATTATAATCGACGCGCCGATTTTTAACGCATTCGAACCGAAACGTTTCCCGAAAAATTGCGGCATCGTCGCCGAGTCGAGATGTTGGCTCATAATTCTTGTACGCCTACCGAGAATAAACCACGCCATCAAAGAACCGATAAGAGCGTTACCGATTCCCGCCCAAGTCGCCGCAATTCCGTAACGCCAGCCGAATTGTCCCGCGTAACCGACAAAGACAACCGCCGAAAAATAACTTGTGCCGTAAGCGAAGGCAGTCAACCAAGGTCCGACACTTCGCCCGCCCAAAACAAAACCGTCAACATCAGTCGCGTGTTTTCTGCAATATAAGCCGATTCCAATCAGCACGGCAAAATATAGAATCAGCAACGCAATTTTCATTTAAAAAATTCCTCCTCGAAGTTTATAACATAAAGTAATACTGCGCGGGGAATTTTAGCACTTATTGCAGAGGAAAGCAAAAATTTTCACTCAAACAGAATTTTTCCGGCGTTTATTTGTTCGGTCAAAAGTTCTTTCGCCTTCGCAAGTTGCAAATCGTCGCTTGAATCTGTGTCAGGGTCGCGAGAAATCATCAGCGGTTTTTCGAGTTTAACTTCAACGTCCGGTTTAATTCCGGTGCCGTCGATACTTCTGCCGTTGGGCGTGTAATATTTTGCAATCGTGAGTTTCAGCCCGTCATCTTGAAACATCGGAATAACAGTCTGCACGGAGCCTTTGCCGTAAGAAGTTTCGCCGACGATTAACGCCGCCTTCGTGTCTTGAAGTGCGCCGCTCAAAAGTTCGGACGCGCTGGCACTGTTTCGGTCAAGCAAAACTATAATCGGATATTTTACCTGCTCAAGGTCGGAAGAAAAAATTTCTTTTTCGCCGTCGCGCTGAATGACGGAGACAATCGGACCTTTCGGAACAATCTCATTTGCAATTTCAATGCAACTTGTAATCACGCCGCCTGGATTTTGCCGCAAGTCCAAGATAAATCCGCGCATATTTTCGCTCTCAAGTTTTTTCATTGCGTCTTTAAATTCCGCGCCGGTGTTTTCGCTGAAATTAGAGATTCTGATATAACCTAGCAAGTTGTCGAGCATTTTGCTTGAAACGGTCTGAACTTTAATAACTTCGCGGGTGATTGTGTAAGTTTTGTCCTCTTCGCCTTCGCGGTGAATCAAAAGTTCAACGTCGCTACCGACTTCGCCGCGAATTTTCAGAGCAATTTCGCTTGGATCAATTTCGCTTACGGGTTGAGAATTTACCGCAAGAATGTGATCGCCCGCCATCAAGCCGACTTTTTCGCCGGGACTGCCGGGAATAACGCTCAAAATAAAGACCAAGCCTTCTTTAAAACCCATGTAAACACCTATTCCGCCGAAAGTTCCGCTGGTGTCCGCTTTAAGTTGACTGTAAATTTTCGGCTCAAGATAACTTGAATGAGGATCGCCAAGCGAGCGCACCATTCCGCCGATTGCGCCGTCAATCAAAATATTTTTGTCAACTTCGTTTACGTAATGCGAACTTATAAAATTCATCGCGCCGATAAATCGTCCCAAGTTCAAAAAACTTTTCGCATTGAGTCCCAAAATCAGACAAAGTCCGCCGAGCGTCAACATTGAACTGATAATCGCCGTGACAATCACGCCAAAAAAAATTTTTTTCTTCATCAAAATTTTGTCGCAAATTATTTTAATTATGCAACCTGCACCGCCTTTCAAATTTTTACGCGTATTCTATTTAAACAAAACATTATTGTCAAATAACTTTAAGGCAATAAAAAAAAATCCCCCGATAACATTCGCAGGGATTTTTTATGAAAAAATTTTTTCTTTAGAAGATGTGTTCATAAAATTAAATTACTGAAGCCGCGCGCACGGACGTACGTAACGAAAGTAGCAGACAGTGAACAGTGATCAGTGGTTAGGGAAAAATCCCTGTCACCTGTCCACTACCCACTAGCCACTACATTGGCGGCTCAAAGAAAAGTAAGTTCTTAAAAACATTTTTTATTTTAAAAGCCGGTTGCTGAAAAAATTAACATGAACACACGTTCTTAAATTTCGCTTAAAAATGCCGCGTAACCTTTTTTTGTTTCATAAACATCAATTTTGGCGGTGGCTTCCCAAGGCGCGTGCATACTCAAGACCGCAACGCCGCTGTCGATAACTTCCATGCCGTAAACCGCCATGATATGCGCGATTGTTCCGCCGCCGCCCAAATCGACTTTGCCGAGTTCAGAAAATTGATAAGCAACATTATTTCTGTCGAGAATTTCGCGCAGTTTGCCGACGTACTCCGCATTTGCTTCGCTTGCGCCGGATTTTCCGCGAGAGCCGGTAAATTTGTTGAAAACCATGCCTTTGCCGAGATAGGCAACATTTTTTTTGTCATAAGAACTTGCATAAAGCGCGTCATAAGCACTGGAAACGTCTGAACTCAACATAAAAGAATTTTGCAGAGCGCGGCGAAGTTTGAGTTCCGAATATTGCCCGCAGGCGTTCATGACTTCGGCAAGCGCATTTTCAAAAAACTTCGACTTCATACCCGTCGCGCCAAAACTGCCGATTTCTTCTTTGTCGACCAAAAGACAGCAGGCGGTTTTGCCGACGGTTTTATTTGCCATTTCCAACATCGCAACGAGCGAAGTATAAGCGCAAACCCTGTCGTCCTGCCCGTAACCCAAAATCATACTTTTATCAAAACCGAGTTCGCGAGCTTTTCCTGCGGGAACCAATGCGAGTTCCGCCGACATAAAATCTTCTTCTTCAAGCTGATATTTGTCTTTGAGAAGTTTCAAAACTCCGGCTTTGACGGATTCTTTGTCATTTTCTTTGAGCGGATAATTTCCGACCAAAATATCTAAATTTTCGCCGGTGACAACTTTTGTCGCATCTTTTTTCATCTGTTCCTGCGAAAGGTGAATCAATAAGTCAGTCACGCAAAAAACCGGGTCGCTCTCGTCTTCGCCGATTATAATTTCCAAAACTTCGCCGGATTTTTTTACGACAACGCCGTGCATCGCGAGAGGAAGAGTAACCCACTGATATTTTTTTATCCCGCCGTAATAGTGCGTGTCAAGGTAAGCAAGCCCGCCGTCTTCGTAAAGCGGATTTTGTTTAACGTCAAGGCGGCAGGTGTCGATGTGTGCGCCGAGAATTTTTAAACCGCGCTCAATCGGCTCAACTCCGATTTGAAAAAGTACGACAGATTTTTTCATGAAAGAAAAATAAACTTTGTCGCCGACGTTCAAAGTTTGCTGATTTTTTACAACGTCCGCAAGATTTTTATAGCCGACTTTTTTCGCCGCCTCAATCACGTAAGAAACAGATTCGCGTTCAGTTTTGCACCGACTCAAAAAATCAATGTAGCCTTTGCTGAGATTTTCCATTTTAATTTTGTCAACGTTGCTGTAAGTGCTCCAAACCGAAGGCTTTTTGTCTTTTTTTTCTGCCATTTTAAAATTCCTTTCGTCAAAAAAATTTTTTTAAATTTTATCACAAAATTTTTTTCAATCAATCAAATTTTTTTCCTTCGCCTCATCGACAAAAGCATCGTAAAGTTTCATGGCCTTTTCGTGATTTTCGCGGATGTAATTTAATTTACTTTCATCGCCGTTCAAATAATCGTGCCCCGCCATTTCCAACGCCTTCGCCTGCTCCGATAAAATTTTTCCGCCAACTGAAAGCGAACTCGATTTTAACGCGTGAATGTGCGTTGTGTAGTTTTTCCAGTTTTCGCTTGAGAAATCGGCGTTCAAATCGGCCTGAATTTCTTTTTTGCGGTCGCAGAACATTTTCACGAACTCTTTAAACATTTCTTCCATATCGCCGCAATAACTCATTCCAAGTGCCACGTCAATATTTTCGGCGGAATTTTCTTCAGTTTCGGGCGGCTCGGGAATTTTTTCTTCGACTTCGGCGGGAATTTTTTCTTCATCTTCGACTGCAAGAATTTTTTCGGGAGGCAAATATTTTTGAAGAGCCTGCTCCAAATCTTTTCCGCTCACGGGTTTTGAAATGTAATCGGTGAAGCCCTTGCTCAAAAACATTTCGCGGACTCCGGAAATTGCGTTTGCAGTCAGCGCAATAATCGGCGTGTCTTTACATTTGCTGTCCTCCAAAACTTTCGCGCGTTCCAAAGTTTCGATACCGTCCATTTCGGGCATCATATGGTCGAGGAAAATTACATCAAAATGTTTTTCGGCAATTTTTTCCAGACAATCTTTTCCGCTCATTGACCGCGTAAGTTTTACTTGAGTTTTTTTCAAAAGATTTTCGACGACAAACAAATTCATATCCGAATCATCGACAACCAAAATTTCTGCGTCGGGCGCGATGAAACTTTCGTGATAATTTTTCTGCTGATGAATGAATTTTTCTGCGCGTTCTCTGAAATCTCCGATCGCCTCGTAATTTTCAATTTTCTGCGGCAAAGTAATTTTAAAAGTCGATCCCTCTCCGTAAACGCTGTCAACCTTCAATTCGCCGTGCATCATTTTAACAAGTCGCAAAGTTATCGAAAGACCCAAGCCCGTGCCTTCGACGGTACGATTTTTTTTCAAGTCGAGGCGTTGAAATTTGCTGAAAAGTTTCGGTAAATCTTCTTCCTTGATTCCGATCCCCGTGTCGATTGCGGAAAATTCCATAATCGCATTTTCGTCGTCAACTTTTTTCCAGCCGACTTTAAAAGTCACGCTGCCTTGTTGAGTGTATTTGACCGCGTTGTTCAAAATATTCACGATAACTTGACGGATACGAACTTCATCGCCAAACATTTTATCGGGAACGGTTTCGTCAACTTCAATTTTAAATTCAAGATTTTTTTGCTCGGCTTTAAATCTCATCATGTTGAAAACGTCGTTCAAAACAGAACTCAAATAATAATTTGCCTCGACGATTTCCATTTTGCCCGATTCGATTTTTGAAAAATCCAAAATGTCGTTGATAATCGACAAAAGATTTTCGCTCGCGCTTTTTATATTCCAAGCGTAAGTTCTTACTTGAGAATCGGCGGGAACTTCGCGCAAAATCATTTCGTCCATTCCCAAAACCGCGTTCAAAGGCGTGCGAATTTCATGACTCATATTTGCCAAAAATTCACTCTTCGCCTGATTCGCTCTGTCAGCCTCATCTTTTGCCTCGCGCAGTTCGTCACTTTCCGCCGCGTTCAATTCAGCGTTGAAAGAATATAAGACGAAAACTCCGAACAAAACAATTATCAAAAAGAAAACCCAGACAACAATTCTGTGAATTTCAAAAATTCCGCCGATGGCTCTGTTCCAATCGACGTAACCCAAAACAATCATATTGCCCTGAAGTTTCGACGCAAAAATCATATAATTTTCGTCAATGGCGGGCGAATAAATTGCGGCAGAACTGCTGTTGCTCAACTGCCAAACAATTCCGTTGTAACCTTTCGGCATCGAAAGTTGATCGTCAAAAAATCTGTCGCCGGGACCGTAACCCGTGTAAGGAATGACGACTTTATTTTTTTCAACGTCGCAAATTAAAATTTTTTGGCTGATTTCGTTTTCAAGATGAAAATATTTTTCCTGTAACATATCGTCGCCGTAAATTTTATAAATGACGTAACGAACATTTCCGCCGTACATCACGGGAACGCTCATGACAAGTCCGATATTTTCGTAATAATTAACGGCACTGTCGCCCGTCATCGAGCGTTTAATTTGCGCGTCAAATTCATCAAGCAAATTCGCGCCGGCAATAACTTTTTCGGAAAGGTCGCAAATTCCCGAAGAGACTCCGGGCTCACTCAAATTTATTGCGGAAATTAAAACTTGCGGCGTTACATTTTCTGCCTCAAGTTGTTTCGCCAATCGACTCATTTGAACAAGTTCGCCGTTAAATCTTTCGTCGGCAATTTGCGCGGTTATGTCTGCTTGAGTCGAAATAAATTTTTCGATTTCGCCTTTCAACAAATATTCCATTCGAGATAAGACGAACCAACCGATTAAAAATAAGACCGCCAAAAATATTATAAATCGCGTCAAGAGTTTCAATGCGAAGGTAAAAACATTTTTTTGTCCCGAATCGGTTTTTTCAATTTCCAACGATCCTCACTCCTTTAATCAGCCAATCCATATTTCCCTGCAATTTTTGAAAGCCTATCGCCTCACCTGCAGAACATTTTCTGATATCTTTTCTGTCAAAAATATCTCCCGCGAAAATAATTCTGCCGCGCTCAATTTCTCTTTTCACCGTTTCGACAAAAACTTTTTCGCGAGTGGAAATTTTTCCCGCAATTTCCAAACTCACGACACCCTGCGCGACTCCGTAAACGTTTTGATAATTCATGGCGTAAGAACTGCGATAAGTTATCAAATCGTTATAAACTTTTTTCCAGTCAATTCTTATCGAGGCGAGACAATATTTATTTTGCGGATAAACTTCATTGAAGGCGATAAAATTTATTCCGAGACGCTTGCAGGCATTGGGGACGGCATCGCTGTTTTGGTGATAAGTCAACACATCGACCCGCGCCGCCTTCAAATTTTGTACCGCCTGTTCTTCAGAAGTTTTATTATCCCAGTCGTTTGTCCAATTCAGCAAAACTTCCGCGTCGGGATTAACTCTTTTCACTCCGAGAGTAAAAGCATTTATTCCCTGATTGACTTCGCTGTTTTGATACGGCGCAACATAACCGATTTTATTTGTCTGCGTATGAAGTCCCGCCAAAATTCCCGCGAGATACGATCCCTCAAAAGATAAAATCGAATATCTGCCGCCCGTCCAAAGTGCGGAAATAATTTCAATGGTGCAAAAAGTTATCGTCGGATATTTTTTTTCAAGAGTTTTCAAGTCAGTGAGTTTTAAACCGTTCGTAAAGAAAATATTTTTGACTCCGCGCCGTGAAAGTTCTTCGACAATTTTTTCGTTCGAGGCGTAATCCATCGCCGACGCATTTTCACGCAAAATAAAATCGTAATCGAGATGATCGCAAACATTTTTCACCGCGAGATATTGCGAACGATCCCAGCCCACACGATTTCTTTCGCCGGGGATTATCAACGCAACTTGAGACCAACCTGACCAAGCACGCGTCCCGAACTGATTTATTGAAATAAAAATCGTCGCCAAAAGCAAAATCGTGACGCAAGTATTCAAAATATAAAATCGCCGAGATAAATTTTCGTCAACAGAATTTTTTTCACTCAAGATTTTTCACCGCCTTTTTTTTCGTCTTCAAACTTCAATGAATTTGCGGTTATAACAAACGGCGCGTAAATGAAAATATCCATGACGAGCCAGACGAGTTGCAACATTCCGCCCATTATCGAATGAGTTGCAGCAATTCCGCTGATAAAAACCGGCATCGTCCACGGCAAATCTATTTGAAAAATCGGCACAATTCCCCAAGAAATTGCGATCCAGCCGACCAAAGTATTTGCCATCGGCGCGAAAATGTACGGAATTAAAAATATCGGGTTTAAGACGACGGGTAAGCCGAAGACGAAAATTTCTTGAATGTTGAACGCCATCAAAGGCAGGCTGAATTTTGAAACCGCCCGCCACTCCTCGTGTTGAGAAAAAACTCTAATTGCGATAATCAAGCCGAGTACATGAATCACGCCCGCCTCAAAAAATCCCGTCGTAAAAATTGCGGCAGATTCCCCGATTTTATTTCCGAGTTGTGCGGGCAAATATGCAAACTCCTGAATCGCCGAGGTTATACTGTAGCCCGGGATGCCGAGCCACCACAAAGCCCAAACAAAAAACTGATAAAACAGCACAAAAAAAATATTTTGGAAAAATTCGGGCGTGGTGTTGTTCGTCAAAAAATGCAGAGCGTTCATTTTTAAATTCATCGCGACGAATGCCCACAGCGAAAAAATTAAAACCGTCAACAGGACGGGAAAAACCGCCGACAAATAATGCGTCATTTCTTTCGGGAAAGATTCGGGCGTTTTCAGCCGAATTTTTTTTATCGCGTAAAGCCACGAAAAAATTCTCGCCGATACCGTTGTGATGAAAAACGCCGAAAAAAATCCGAGTTCGGAAAAATAATCTCTAATTTCTTTCTGCTCTATTGAAAAGACCGGCGAAAATAAAATAAACGAGGTTATCGCGCAGAAAATCGTCAAATATCTGTCAGATTTCCAAAGTTCGGAAAGTTTTCCCGCCAAAGTTATCGTGAAAATTATCGCGGTCATGCTGTAACCTGCGTAAATAATTTTTCTGTAACTTTCCAGATAAAGTACAAATCGACTCTGCAAATATTCTTCTCCGCTCAAACCCGTCAGCCAAAAACCTAAATTTAATCCGTCCTTACTGAATAAAATTCCCGACGGATTTAAAAATAAATTTCCGAGTATGTCGAAAAAAGAAACCGTCAGCCAAAAAGGCATCGACACGTAGAAAGTATGACGGATTGCCGAAAGATATTTGTTGTTATAAAAGTTCATGATGTTCGGAATCATCAAGACTTCCCAAAATGAATAAATTTTTTCCATACACACCGCCTCTAAAAATTTTTCTGCAAAATTCGACGCAATCAAAAATTTTCCCTGCGCTGTAAATTTCAGAAAATTTGCTATCGACAAATTTTTCAGTTGTGATAAAATTAGTGCCGTTAACTTAGAAAAAAATTTTTTTCGGAGGGTTTTTAAGATGAAGTATGTTTGCAATGTTTGCGGCTGGGAGTATGACGAAGATCACGGCGATCCCGATAACGGAATTGAGCCCGGCACAAAGTTTGAAGATTTGCCCGACGATTTTGTTTGTCCCCTGTGCGGAGTCGGCAAAGACGATTTTTCCAAAGAGTAAAATTTTTTACTAAATATTTTTTTCGAGGAGGAATTTTCAAGATGAAAGTTACAGTAGTTGGTTCCGGCAACGTCGGCGCAACGGCGGCCAATGTTTTGGCAACAAAAGGTTTCGCAAGTGAGGTCGTTCTCATCGACATCAAAGAAGGTCTTTCCGAAGGTAAAGCGATGGACATTATGCAGACTTCGCATATGCTCAACTTCGACACGACTGTTTGCGGCGTGACGAACGATTACAAAGCGACTGCAGGTTCTCAGGTCGTCGTCATTACTTCCGGCATTCCGCGCAAACCCGGTATGAGTCGCGAAGACCTTATCGGCACCAACGCAAAAATTGTTAAAAGCGTTGTCGATCAAATTCTTGAATACTCGCCCGACGCGATTCTGATCATCATTTCCAACCCGATGGACGCGATGACTTATCTCACATTGAAAGATTCCAAACTTCCGCGCAATCGTGTTCTCGGTCAGGGCGGCATGCTCGACAGTTCAAGATTCCGTTATTACCTCGCCGAAGCTCTCAAAGAGGCAGGTTATCCCGCAACTCCCACCGATGTTGACGGAATGGTTGTCGGCGGTCACAGTGACAAAACTATGGTTCCGCTCGTCAGTCTTGCAACTTATCGCGGCATCCCCGTAACTCAACTCTTGAGCGAAGAACAAATTACTAAAGCTGTTGAGGCTACAAAAGTCGGCGGCGCAACTTTGACAAAACTTCTCGGCACCTCCGCTTGGTATGCTCCCGGCGCGGCTGCCGCGGCTATGGTTGAGGCGATTGCTCTTGACGCGAAAAAACTTATTCCCTGTTGCGTCTACCTTGACGGCGAATACGGCGAAAAAGATCTTTGCATCGGCGTTCCCGTCATTTTGGGCAAAGACGGTTGCGAAAAAATCGTCGAAGTTCAATTCTCGGACGCTGAAAAAGCAAAATTCGCGGAAAGTGTTGCCGCCGCTCGCGATACAAATTCAAAACTCGGTGACGCGCTGAAATAATTTCTCAGAAAAAATTTTGCAATAAAAAATCCCGGCGTTTAATTGCGTCGGGTTTTTTTATTTTCTTGAAAAAATTTTTTCACAGGAATAAAATTTTTCACGTCGAAATTTGCGCTTCGGTGATTTTCATGTCTAAACAAAAAACAAAATATATTTGTCAGGAATGCGGCGCGGAGGCTTACAAACGGCTCGGCAGATGTCCTTCGTGCGGAAGTTGGAACACGATTGTTGAAGAAACTGTCGAAGAAGTCAAAACAGAACACGCTTTGACGACGGCTTTTGAAGTTCCGCGAAGAATTGCCGAAGTCGATTTAACAGAACTGCCGCGATTTGAAACAGGCTCGGGCGAATTGGACAGGGTTTTGGGCGGCGGACTTATTCCCGGATCGATAATTTTAATTGCGGGCGATCCGGGCGTCGGTAAATCCAGTTTGACTTTGGCGGTTTGTGCGTACGTTGCTCGCGCGGGGAAAAAAGTTTTGTACATCACGGGCGAAGAAAGTTTCCGTCAAATTCGTATGCGTGCGGAAAGATTGAACGCACTGGCGGACGAACTTTATATTTGCGCGGAAAATAATCTTGAGCGAATAACTCGCCACGTCGAAAAAGTTGAGCCGGAACTTTTAATTGTCGATTCGATTCAAACGATTTATAAATCCGACATCGAGAGTGCGCCCGGCAGTGTTTCGCAAGTTCGAGAATGTTCGGCAAGTTTAATGCGTCTTGCGAAAAGTCGAGGCGTAACAACTTTTATTATCGGTCACGTCACGAAGGACGGAAATTTGGCGGGACCCAGAGTTTTGGAACATATTGTCGATACGGTTTTGTTTTTCGAGGGAGAGAGGAGCGCGGATTTCAGAGTTTTGCGCGCGATAAAAAACAGATTCGGCGCGACTTCAGAAATCGGGCTTTTTGAAATGCGTGACAGCGGACTTGCAGATGTTCCCGACGCGTCGAAACTTTTCTTGCCCGACCATGAAGTTGACTCGGGCAGCGTCATTGTCCCGACAGTCGAAGGAACTCGCCCGCTTTTGGTCGAGATTCAAGCACTCGTCACGCCGACGCCTTTCATGCCGCCGCGCAGAACTTCAGATTCGGTTGACATAAAAAAAATTCAACTTTTACTTGCCGTCCTTGAAAAAAGATTGCATTTGAGCATTGGAAATTGCGACGTTTATGTAAAAACTGCGGGCGGAATAAAAATCGACGAGCCTGCGACGGATTTACCGATAACTGTTGCACTTGCGTCGAGTTTCGCTAACAGAAAAATTTTGCCGCAATGTGCAATTTTCGGCGAAGTCGGCTTGAGCGGAGAAATTCGCGCGGTAAGCAAGGCAAGGCAGAGAGTCGATGAGGCAGTACGAATGGGCTTTACAAATATAATCTTGCCTAAAAAAAATTTCGCGGAAGTTTCAAAAAATCAATCTGCAAATAAAATAAATTTAATTTCCGCAGAAAATTTGCGCGACGCATTAAGATTCGCAATGCCGCGTGAGTAGGGAAAAGGATTTAGAAGTTAGGGAATAGGGATGCAAAAACATCATAAAAATAAACTTTGCGAAACTAAAGTTGAAAATTTCACGGTTACGGCAGGGAATTTGATAATTTTTCAAGACGTGAATTTTACTTTGAACTGCGGAGAATTGACGGCGTTAATCGGTCCGAACGGTGCGGGAAAATCTACCTTGCTGAAATCTCTGCTCGGCGAAGTTCATCACTCGGGAAATTTAAATTATTTCGACGCGAAGGGAAAACATTTGCGCCCGATAATCGGTTACGTCCCGCAAACTCTAAAATTCGACGCGACTTCACCGACTTCGGTTTCAGATTTATTCATGGCGTGCCTTACAAATAAGCCGGTCTGGATTTATCCGTCAAAATTCATTCGCGAAAGAGTTTTGAAAAATTTGAGCCGCGTCAAAGCAGAATATTTAATTGACAGAAGACTCGGAGCGTTGAGCGGCGGCGAACTTCAAAGAGTTTTACTTGCTCTTGCCTTAGACCCGTTGCCGGATTTATTGCTTTTGGACGAACCTGTCAGCGGCGTTGACAAAGTCGGCATGGAAATTTTTTACGAACTTTCCGCAAAACTCTGCGCGGAAGAAGATATGGCGATACTTTTAATTTCGCACGACTTGGACATGGTGGAAAAATACGCGGACAAAGTCATTTTGCTGAATAAAAAAATTCTTAAAATCGGCAGTGTATCGGAAGTTTTTCAGTCAAATGAGATGAAAGAAATTTTTTCGACGGGATATAATTTTTTTGCCTGAAACAGTCACAGGATTTTTTTTTTGGAAACAGAATAAAATTTTTCGGAAGTGATGAAATGAAAAAAATTTTTTGTCTGCTGATGATTGTTTTTAGTTTTTGCGCAGATGTTCACGCCGAAACAAAATTGCGCGTCGGTTATGTGCCGGGCACAGGATTTTTGGAGGAGGACAGGAGCGGGCATTTTTTGGGCTACGGTTATGAGTACATGGAGTTTTTGGCGCGGTACGGCGATTGGAAATTTGAATACATCCCCGCAACTACTTGGAAAGAGTTGGGCGAAAAACTTCAAAACGGCTCGATAGACCTTTTGCCCGCCGTCCCGGGAGATTATCGGAGTTTGCAAAATGTCACTCGCACGGATCACGTTATCGGACGTTACGCGATGGCTCTCATAACCCACGACGCAATTATTCATCCAAATATGAGACTCGGCACGATGAGCATAAACCCGCCTTTGCCTTCCTTGCCGACCGTTGCGAAAAGTGAGGGCTTTGAATATGAGTTGGTGAATTTTGAAAGTTTTTTCGACATGGAAGACGCTTACAATCGGCGGGAACTTGACGGATATATCGCGCCGATGCTTGAGCCGAATAAAGCAAAAGAAGTTGCCGCAACTTTCGACAGGCAAAGTTACAGACTTTTGGTTCGATCTGACAGAAAAGATTTGTTAAAGGCAATGAATATTGCGATGGACGCAATGTTAATGGACCAGCCGAGCATTCGCGACAGGTTGACCGATAAATATTTGCGTTCGGGCGGAACTGCTTTAATTTTGAACCGTCAAGAAAAAGAATATTTGGCGGAAAAAAAGAAACTCAAAACCGCGATTTTAATGCACGAAAAACCTTATTCATATTGGGAGAACGGAAAAATTCAAGGAGTTATCCCGCGCATAATAAATCAAATTTCCAACGATTTGAATATTGAAATTGAAATCGTCGAAACTCACACGCCGCAAGAAGCCGCAAATTTAATCCGTCAAGGCAAGGTCGATTTTATCGCCGATGCGGTCTGTGATTTCAGTTGGGCGGAAAAATTGAATATGTTGCCGACTCAATCATACTTAAAACTTGAATATGTGCCGGTAATGCGTCGCGATAACAGCATAGACGACGCGTTAATCGTTGCCTGCGTATCGAACCTTCTTTACACTCAAACTTATGTTTTCCCGAGATATGCCGAAGAAAACAGATTGTATCTTCCGACGCTCAAAGATTGTTTTTTGGCAGTTTCGGACGGCAGTGCGGATATTTTATTTGCGCCGCGCAGTGAAGTCATTCACTTGATCGAGGAGACGAACGCTTATAACTTGGAGCCGCAATCAGTCAGCTTATTTTCGGACTCGCTGAGTTTGGGAATTTCGACGAGCGCGGATATAAGACTTTGGCGAATCTTGAATAAAGAAGTCAATCACTTGGACGTTGAAAAAATTTGGTCGGCAACCATTGCAAGTTTGACCGCGCCGGTGACGCATTTAAGTTTGCAATGGCAATTATATCATCACCCCGTGCGAGTTATGGCGGCGTTGATAATTCTTAGCGTAATAATTTTAATCGCCTTCTGGTATAAAGTTTATTTGCGCGATAAAAATTTGACGATGGCTTTGCATATAAAAAATATTTTTCAACGCGTATTTTTGAAAATAAAAAAGGCATAAAATAAGAAAGACCTCCGAAAAATTTTTCAGAGGTCGAATTTTTTTGCACAGAAAACTTAAAATCCCCCTCGAAGACAATCGGGAGGGATTTTTTTTATTTCGAATTATTGATTTCAAATGGTGGGCAGGGGTGGATTCGAACCACCGTAGCAAACGCAGCGGATTTACAGTCCGCCCCCTTTAGCCACTCGGGCACCTACCCGGCTATGGTGACCTTGGAGGGATTTGAACCCCCGACCCTTTGATTCGTAGTCAAATACTCTAATCCAGCTGAGCTACAAGGCCTTCTATAAAAATCCTCAAGTTGCGTAATTCAGTGGTGGACCCACTTGGACTTGAACCAAGGACCGACCGGTTATGAGCCGGTTGCTCTAACCAACTGAGCTATGGGTCCGGTTGCGTCTACATATTTATACCAACTTAAGTGCATGCTGACAATCTGGAGCGGACAACGAGGCTCGAACTCGCTACCTCAACCTTGGCAAGGTTGCGCTCTACCAGATGAGCTATGTCCGCAAAAACTTGGAGCGGAAAACGAGGCTCGAACTCGCGACCCCCACCTTGGCAAGGTGATGCTCTACCACTGAGCTACTTCCGCTTGTCACTGACTCGCGTCAATCAACGTGGCGAATTATATTAGTTAATCGCAAATTTGTCAAGAAAAATTTTTTATCGGCGCACGGATTGTATTTTGCCGACTTCTTCGACTTTAAAAAGTATTGCGTAAATCATTACAAACATTCCGATGATGATTGCAACGTCCGCGATGTTAAAGACCGGCCAAACTCGAAAGTCGATAAAGTCCGTGACCTGTCCGCTTTGCGCTCTGTCGATTAAATTTGCAGTCGCGCCACTGACCAAACTTATCGCGCCGAATTTTAAAATTTTTTCGGTTTTTTTGAGTTTCGGGTAAAAATACGCCGCCAAGCCCAAGAGAATTGCGCCGATTAAGAGAAAGAAAACTCTTTGATTCGGCAAAATTCCGAAAGCCGCGCCCGGATTTAAGACGTATGTTATGTGGAAAAAATCCGAAATTACCGGGATTGATTCGCCCGGCACCATCGACGACATTATTTTTGCTTTGAAAAACTGATCCAGCCCGATTATTGACATAAATAAAACTTTGTCCCAGTGAACGTACGCCACAAAAAAAATCAGCTCTACCACGAGCAAAATATTTTTTAGAAATGAAATGATTTTTTTCTTCATCGCAATCACTCCCAACCACAGTTGTCAGTTTTTAATTGGCAGCGGGCAGAAAATTTTCAAGAACTGCCAACTGACAATCAAATTGCGCAATTATTTTTTCAATGGCTTATAGGTCATGGTTTTATCCAAGTCGGCTTCAGATTTTTTTTCGGGCGCGGAAATTTTTTCAATCGGCTCGGCATTCGCAACAACTTCGGTGACTTTTTCGACCAGAGATTTTTTTTCAGCCGGTTGAGTTGCAAGCGATTCGGATTTTTTCGGCGGCTCTGAAGAATTTTCCGGCTTGAAGTTGGAATTTTCCGCCTCAATCTTCGATAACATCGATTTTAAAGTCAAAAGATCGTCGAGATTAGGCAATGATGCCAAAAGTTGAACGGTAACCGCAAGTTCAGATTCCAACGCCGTGCGAAATTTCAGCAGGAACGAACTTTTTTCACGAACGATTTTTTCATATTCGTTGACAATCGTATGAAGTTTTCTCGCCGCCTCGTCCAAAGTTTTTTTCGAGTCGAGATGTGCGCTCGTGCGAAGGTTTTGCGTTTCCTTCACCGTGTTGTCATACATGCTTTGAGTGTCGCGGAGAGCGTTGTCGCGAAGTTCTTTTGAATTTTTTTTCGCCGCGGAAATAATTTCTTCGGCGGTTTTCTGCGCGGCGGCAACAACTTCGTCGGCGGTTTTTTGTGCAACAGAAATGGTATCTTTCAAATTTTGTTCAAGATTTTTATAATTTTGAACTTCCTTTGCGTTAAATTCAATCTCGCTTTTGAGCTTATCATTTTCGCGCAAAATCGCTTCGTAATCGTTTACAATCTGGTCGAGAAAATCATCAACTTCGTTTTCACTGTAGCCGCGAAAACCTTTTTTAAATTCGTGATTGTGAATTTCCATCGGTGTAAGCATCGAGATGCCTCCTTCAGCAAAATTTTTTATCGGTTAAAAGAATCTTTTCAACAAAACGCCGATGCGTCCTTTTTTTGTTTGACCGCGAATTTCGGCAACTTCCAATCTGCCGCGCCCGCGCATACTCAAAATATCTCCGGCTTTTATCGATTGCGAAGAATTTTTAACGGTCTGCCAATTCAATTTGACTTTTTCCGCAGAAATTTCCGTCGCCGCCTTACTGCGTGACATACCGAAACCCGCCGCCGCAATCGAATCAACTCTGAGTGAAGCAACAGTCGCCTTAATTTCCTTGACGCGTTCTTCTTTCGGCAAAATATTTTCGAGTTCATCGGCGGAAGTTTTGACGGCAGTGTTGCCGATTTTCGTCAAATTTGCAATAAAGTAATCGTCAATTTTTTTGTCAACGACGATTCTCGCAAAATTTTTCGTTGCAATTATATCACCGATAAATTCGCGGTCAACACCCAAACTCATAATCGAGCCGAGTATATCGCCGTGACTTAATCTGGCAAATTCGCCGTTCCATTCGGCTTTTATCGCGGAAATTTCAAAAACGGGCGTTCCCTCAAAATCTTCGTGGCAAAAAGCCGCCCGCTGTCGTTCCGCGCCGACAAAGCCGCCGTCAAATTCGACTTTTAAATTTCCCAGACTGTTCGCGATTGTTTCAGCCATATTTTGTTCAAAAGGCGTTAAAAATCCCGACAATTTATATTTTTGGTTTTTCAAAGCCTGCGCAGCGAAATCGACGAGTTTAACCGCCGTTTGTTCGCCTTCCGTGCCTTTGTAGTAACGAATTATTTTTTCTCGTGAGTCTTGCAAAATTTCCCTCCGTTCTTTCAGTTTTCAAAACTGCCACATTTTAAACGCAATGAAAAATTTTTTCAACAAAAAAAATTCTTTTATGCCGGAAAACCGGTCTCAAAATTTTTTAATCGCCGTAAAAAAATTTCACAGATTTTTTCGATAATTGCCTAACTTGAAAAAAAAGTATAGAATAGCGGCAGTATTTTTATCGGGAGGGTTTTTATGTTACAAGTTTACAACACGATGACGAAACGCAAGGAGATTTTCAAACCGCTGAAAAAAAATGAAGTCAGTATCTATTGTTGCGGGGTCACGCCGTACAACACGCCGCACATCGGCAACGCAAGACCTTTTGTCACTTGGGACGTTATCCGCAGATATTTTTCAAAGCTCGGTTACAAAGTTCGTTACATTCAAAATTTCACCGACGTTGACGACAAAATTATTGCGGCGGCGAATCGCGAGGGCGTGACGTGGAAAGAAATTTCCGAACGAAATATAAATTCTTACTTCAAAGTTATGGACGCGCTCAACATCAAACGCGCTGACCTTTATCCGAAAGTTTCCGAAACGATGGAAGATATTATTTTGATGATTCAAACTCTTGTCGACAAAGGTTTTGCGTATAAAATCGAAGACGGAATTTATTTCAGCGTCGAAAAAGATGAGCATTACGGCAAATTAAGCGGGCGAAAAATTGAGGATATGCAGGCGGGGGCAAGAGTCGAAGTTGACGACAAAAAACATCACCCGATGGATTTTGCGCTGTGGAAATCTGCCAAGCCCGGCGAACCTTTTTGGGACAGTCCTTTCGGCAAAGGTCGACCCGGCTGGCATATCGAATGTTCTGCAATGAGTTTAAAATTTCTCGGAGAAAAATTTGACTTTCACGGCGGCGGCGCGGATTTAATTTTTCCTCACCATGAAAACGAAATCGCGCAGTCTCAATGTTGCATCGGCGACGAAAATTCTTTCGCGCAATATTGGGTTCACAACGGCTTTATCACAATCGACAATGAAAAAATGTCAAAGTCCGCAGGAAATTTTTTCACGGTCGAAGATATTCTCAAAAAATATCCCGCCGAAGTCGTCAGATTTTTCCTCCTGCAAACTCATTACCGCAGTCCGCTCGACTTCAGCGAAGACAGGATTAAAGAAACTCAAACCGCTTACAATCGCTTGAAAAACACTTTCGACAATTTGAACGAACTCGAAAAAATTATTGAGTCGGGAAAATTCGTCAAGCAGACGACGGATTTAAAAACTGCGGTTATTACAGTTTCACAGGCGGGCGGGCTCGTTGACCTTGCGGAAAGATTGCGGGCGGCATTCGATGACGCGATGAATGACGACTTCAACACGGCTCTCGCAATCAGTTATATGTTTGAACTTTCTCGCGACGTAAATTCTTATTACGCCGATTACATGAGCGGGAAATTTTCGCCGAAAGGTGCGGACGCATTCATAATTTTGCGCGTGAAAGAAATTTTTATGGAGATGGCGGGAATTATCGGCATTTTTGAAAATATTCCCGAAGAAAAAAATTCTTCCGCAAATTCCGAACTCGTCGAAAAACTTATGGAAATTATTATTTCGATTCGTCAAACTGCGCGAAAAGAAAAAAATTGGACGACTGCCGATAAAATCCGCGATGAATTGAAATCTGCGGGAATTATCCTTGAAGATATTCCGCAAGGCGTTAAGTGGAAACTCAACTGAAAAATTTTTTGGGAGGCTGAAATATGAGTGAAAAAAATTTTAACGAAAAAAGTGAGGTTGACCTCGCTTACAAAATTTTGACTTTGTCGGGAAAAGATAATCCGATTCATTACAAAAAATTGATTTTGGAAATTCTCGACAAAAAAAATAAAGCCGTGCAAAATGAGGCAGCGGCAATTTCCGAAATTTATACGATGATTAACATGGACAGCCGCTTTCAGCACGTCGGCGACGGAATGTGGGGACTTACCGAATGGAATCCGCCCGAAGTCAAACGCACTCGCGGCACAAGAAAAGTTGCGGCGAAGACCGATAAAGTTGCTGAAGAATAAATTTCTGCACGGAGGATTTTTTCAATGACCAAATATATTTTTGTCACCGGAGGAGTAGTCTCCTCTCTCGGAAAAGGAATCACGGCGGCATCACTCGGCAGACTCCTGAAAAGTCGCGGTCTCAAAGTCACAATCCAAAAATTCGATCCCTACATCAACATTGACCCGGGAACGATGAGCCCTTATCAGCACGGCGAAGTTTTCGTTACCGATGACGGCGCGGAAACCGATTTGGATCTCGGGCATTACGAAAGATTTATCGACATCAATTTAAGCAAAAATTCCAACACGACGACAGGAAAAGTTTATTGGTCCGTTTTGAACAAAGAACGCAAGGGCGATTATCTCGGCTCAACCGTTCAAGTCATTCCGCACATCACCAACGAAATTAAATCCAGAATTTACGCGGTGGCAGAAGAGGACAAAGCTGACGTTGTCATTACCGAAGTCGGCGGCACCGTCGGCGATATTGAAAGTCTTCCGTTCCTTGAAGCAATTCGACAGGTTAAAAAAGAAGTCGGCAAAAATGAAGTGCTTTATATCCACGTCACGCTGTTACCTTACATCGGCGCGGCGGGTGAGTTAAAAACAAAGCCCACTCAACACAGCGTCAAAGAACTTCGCGCGATCGGTATTCAGCCGGATATTTTGGTTTGTCGGACGGAACAAGAAATTTCCCGCGATATGAAGAAAAAAATTGCGCTCTTCTGTGACGTGGACGAAGATGCGGTTATCGAAAATCGGACGGCTGAAACAATTTACGAAGTGCCGCTGATTATGCAGGCGGAAGGTCTCGACAAAATTGTTTTGGAAAAATTAAATTTGCCGCAATCTCCCGCGAAAATGGACGAATGGCGGCGAATGGTTTACAAAATAAAAAATCCCGAACGAAAAGTTAAAATCGCTGTCGTCGGGAAATATGTTGAATTGCCTGACGCTTATATTTCCGTCGTCGAAGCTCTTCACCACGCGGGAATTGCAAATTCTGCGGCGGTAAAAGTGAAATTTATCAACGCGGAAAAAATTGAGTCGCCCGATGTTGATCTTGATGAAATTTTTTCGGGCTGCAAGGGAATTTTAGTTCCCGGCGGTTTCGGTGACAGAGGTATCGAAGGAAAAATTAAATCGATAAATTTCGCCCGCGTGAATAAAATTCCTTTTCTCGGTTTATGTTTGGGTATGCAGTGCGCGGTTATTGAATTTGCCAGAAATGTTTGCGGATTTTCGGACGCGAACTCAACCGAATTCAATCCCGAAACAGAAAATCCCGTTATCGCGCTGATGAATTCGCAAATTAACGTAACCGATAAGGGCGGGACGATGAGACTCGGCGCATATCCCTGCAAAGTTCACGAAAATACTTTCACGGCGGCGGCTTATTTCGGTGAAGAAAAAATTTCTGAAATAAGTGAGCGTCACCGTCACCGTTTCGAGTTCAACAATAAATTTCGCGAAATTTTTCAATCGCGCGGAATGGTTATCGCGGGAGTTTTGCCCGATGACAGTTTGGTCGAAATCGTCGAACTGAAAAAAGATTTGCATCCTTGGTTTGTCGGCTGTCAATTCCACCCCGAATTAAAATCTCGTCCCAATCGTCCGCACCCGCTGTTCAGAGCTTTTGTCAGCGCGGCACTGGAAATTTACGGTTAATAAATCATTTGCAACAAAAAAAGTCCCCGCCAAAAAAGCGAGGATTTTTTTATTGAGAAAATTCGCTTGCAATAATTTTTTTCGGATTAAATTACGAAAAAATCCAACTATATGTTTTCAAAAAATTTTTGCGCTGTTCACTATCCGCTGACGCAGTTTTTAAAATTCTATACCGCGTTGAGCTTTTATGCCCTGTTGAAAAGGATGTTTTATCAAAGTCATTTCGGTTACAAGGTCGGCTGATTCGATTATTTTTTTTTGAGCATCGCGTCCCGTCAAAAGCAAATGAAGTTTCGGCGGGCGTTTTTTTATGAGATTTAAAATTTCAGTTTCGCTTATTAAATTAAATTTCACCGCATAATTTATTTCGTCCAAAATAATTAAATCCCATTCGCCCGACAAAATTTCTTTTTCGGCAAGTTTTAAAGTTTCTTGCGCGATTTTTTTATGTTCGTCGAAATTTTTTTTGTCGATAAATCCCAAGCCGCACTGTTGAATTTTAATTTTTCCTTCGCAATCGGGAATTTTTTCAAGAAGTTTTATCGCGTTTAATTCGCCGCAATCTGCACGACCTTTTATAAACTGCAGAATCAAAACTTTTAACCCCGCGCCGAATGCCCTTAACGCGAGGCCGAGCGCGGCAGTAGTTTTTCCTTTACCGTCGCCCGTGTGAACCATTAAAAGACCTTGCAAAATTTTTCCCTCCAATAAAAAAAAGTGGTCGGCGGAAAGTGAACATTTTTTTCTGTCCACTGACCACTGACCACTGACCACTAAATTACATCATTCCGGGCATACCGCCACCCATTCCGGGCATCGGCGGAGGAGTCGGCTCGGGTTTATCGGCAACCAAAGTTTCGGTCGTCAAAACCATCGCCGCAATCGACGCCGCATTTTGCAGAGCCGAACGAGTAACCTTAGCAGGATCGACGATACCCGCTTTAATCATGTCAACATATTCGTTTGTCAAAGCGTTGAATCCGATACCTTTACCCGCTTTCTTGACGGCTTCGACGACGACACTGCCTTCCTGACCCGCGTTATCAGCAATCTGGCGGACAGGTTCTTCGATCGCGCGTTTGACAATGTTCACGCCGACTTTTGCATCGCCTTCAAGGTTGAGTTCGTCGAGTACGGGCAGAATGTCAACGAAAGTTGTTCCGCCACCCGCGACGATACCTTCTTCAACAGCCGCACGAGTTGCGTTGAGAGCGTCCTCAATGCGAAGTTTCTTTTCTTTCATTTCGACTTCAGTAGCCGCACCGATTTCGATAACAGCCACGCCGCCGGAAAGTTTCGCGAGACGTTCCTGAAGTTTTTCTTTATCGAAGTCACTTGTAGACTCTTCAATTTGTTTTTTGATTTGAGCGACACGCGCTTTAATTTCGTCAGTGTTGCCCGCGCCTTCAACGATAGTTGTTTCTTCTTTCGTCGAACGGACTTGGCGAGCAGTTCCGAGGTCTTCAAAAGTTACGCTGTCGAGTTTGCGTCCGAGTTCTTCGCTGATAACTTGACCGCCCGTTAAAATTGCAATGTCTTCCAACATAGCTTTTCTTCTGTCACCGAAACCGGGAGCTTTGACCGCAAGAGCCTTGAAAGTTCCGCGCAATTTGTTCACAACGATTGTTGCAAGTGCTTCGCCGTCAACATCTTCAGCAATAACAACCAAAGAGCGACCCTGTTTGACAACCTGCTCAAGGATCGGGAGAATGTCAGCGATAGACGAAATTTTTCTGTCCGTGAGCAAAATATAAGGATCGTCCATAACGGCTTCCATTTTATCGGTATCTGTGACCATGTACGGGGAAATGTAGCCGCGATCGAATTGCATACCTTCGACAACTTTAAGATTTGTTGTCATGGTCTTGGATTCTTCGACGGTGATAACGCCGTCATTGCCGACTTTTTCCATAGCGTCCGCGATAAGTTGACCGATTTCCTCATCACTTGAAGAAATTGCGGCAACCTGCGCGATGGCGTCTTTGCCTTCGACTTTTTTCGACGAATTTTTAATTTCTTCCACAAGACGTTTGACGGCCGCCTCAACGCCTTTTTTGATAATCATCGGGTTTGCGCCGGCGGCAACATTTTTCATGCCTTCGCGGACAATCGCCTGTGCAAGCAAAGTTGCGGTAGTCGTGCCGTCACCCGCAACGTCGTTAGTTTTCGTTGCAACTTCTTTAACGAGCTGTGCGCCCATATTTTCAAAATGGTCTTCGAGTTCGATTTCTTTCGCAATAGTCACGCCGTCGTTGGTGATTGTCGGCGCACCAAATTTTTTTTCAAGAACAACGTTGCGACCCTTCGGACCGAGCGTAACTTTAACTGCATTTGCAAGGGCATCGACACCGCGACCGAGTGCGCGGCGAGCCTCCTCATTAAACAAAATTTCTTTTGCCATTTATATCCCTCCGAAAATTTTTCAGAATTACAAAACCGCCAAAATATCGCTTTCGCGGATTACGAGATAATCTTTTTCATCCACTTTGACTTCGCTGCCCGCGTATTTGTTGAAAAGAACTTCGTCGCCTTCTTTGACTTCGGGAACCGCGCGAGTGCCGTTGTCGAGCAATTTGCCCGTGCCGACCGCGATAACTTTGCCTTTCTGCGGCTTTTCTTTAGAAGTCTCCGGCATGATGATGCCGCTTTTTGTCTTCAATTCAACTTCTGCAACCTCAATGACAACTCTGTCTCCCAGTGGTTTTATCATATAAATCTGCCTCCTAAATTGGAATTTACCCTTGTTTCAATCTCTCAATCGAAACGGGTACTATTATATTCAAAAAAATCAAAAAGTCAATACTCAAAAAAAATTGCCGAAAAAAATTTTTTTGGCTCAATAAATCTTGCCAAAAAACTGTTTGCCGTTATAAAATACGCGCGGAGGTGTTTTTTAATTGAAACGCGTATATAATTTTAATCCCGGTCCGGCGACCTTGCCGCTTGAAGTTTTGCAAGAAGCACAGGCAGAATTTTTGAATTTTGCTGACTCGGGGATGTCGATAATCGAAATCAGTCACAGATCAAAGCCTTACGAAAAAGTTCACAATCAAGCGAAGGCGGATATTTTGGAACTTATGGGGCTTGGCGACGATTACGAAGTTTTATTTATTCAAGGCGGGGCAAGTCTGCAATTCGCGATGATTCCGCTGAATTTTGCGACCAAAGAAAAGCCCGGCTCTTATGCCGTGACGGGAACTTTTGCGAAAAATGCTCACAAAGAGGCGAATAATTTGGGAGTGGCAACTCTCGCCGCGTCAACAGAATCGGAAAATTTTCGCCGCATTCCTCGCCAAGATGAGTTGAAAATTTCGCCCGACTCCGCGTATTTTCACATCTGCAATAACAACACGATTTTCGGCACGGAATATCACTACATCCCCGACACAAAAAATATTCCGCTTTTCGCCGATATGTCTTCGGATATGTTGAGCCGTCCGATGGATTTTAAAAAGTTTTCGCTGATTTATGCGGGCGTTCAAAAAAATCTCGGACCTGCAGGCGTTGTTGTCGTCGTTGCAAAAAAATCGTTGCTTGAAAAATCTCCCGAAAATTTGCCGACGATGCTTAAATATGAAACTTTCTACAAAAAAAATTCTCTGTACAACACTCCGCCCGCATTTTCAATTTATATGGTCGGAAAAGTTGCCGCGTGGATAAAAAATTGCGGCGGCCTCGAAGAGATGGCAAAAAGAAATTCCGCTAAGGCAAAAATTTTGTATGACGCAATCGACGAGTCGAACGGTTTTTATAAAGGTCACGCGGAAAAAGACAGTCGGTCTTTCATGAATGTAACTTTCCGCCTGCCGAGTGAAGACCTTGAGAAAAAATTTGTTGCCGAAGCGTTGGAGAAAAATTTGAGCGGCGTTAAAGGACACAGGTCTGTCGGCGGAATGAGAGCGTCGATTTATAACGCGATGCCGATTGAAGGCGTTGAAACTCTTGCCGATTTCATGAAAAATTTTGCAAAAAATAATTGACAGGTGTTACTTGATGAAAATAAAAAACAAACTTGCCGCGTTGACGATTCTGACGGCGTTCAACTTTTCAAACGTGCAGGCAGCAACGATTGATACCGAATTGGCGGTCATTGCGGCTGAACAGGCGGACGACGATTCACAGCAAAAAAAAGTTGAGCAACCTGCCGCCCCTGAAGAAAAAAAATCCCGCAAAGAAATAAAGGCTGAAGAAAAACGGCTCAAGGAAGAGCGTAAAGCCGCCGAAAAACAGCGCAAAGAAGAGATGAAGGCGGCGGAAAAAGAAGTTCGCGAGGCGCAAAAAAACAGCAGGGATAAAGATTATCAGCAGTTAAAAAAGTCCGAGCGCGACACTTCCAAAGCCAACTTCCCGACAGTCGACCCCGCAACAACTCCCGTTGAAGCCGTGCCGATTGAAAAACCTAACCCCGCCGAAGAAGTCACAACTTTTGAGCCGCCGTCCGTTTCCGCACAACCTCAAACTCCTGTACAGCCTCAAACTCCCGCTCAAGCACAGCCACAAACTCCCGCTCAAGCACAGCCTCAAACTCCCGCTCAAGCACAACCTCAAACTCCTGTACAGCCTCAAACTCCCGCTCAAACTCAACCTCAATCCCCTGTACAGCCACAAACTCCCGCCCAAACTCAACCTCAATCCCCCGCGGTTGCTTTGCCTAATCCGGTTGAAATGAAATCAAATTTTGATGAACTGGCGATTGCGGCTGATTTTATTCCGCTTTACATGCCGAAAAAATCCGGGTTTACTATAAATTCTATGATGATGATTGACGGGCGGACTGCAGAGGTTCGTTACGGGCGCAGGTGGGAGCCGGAAGTTTCTTTGAATGTCAGGACTTACAGACGATTTGACGGCGAGGAAACAAAAGACATCAGCGGAGTCAGCGGCGTAAAATGGCGAGTTGACATGACGAGCGGCACGACGGTTTACATTGCTAAAATTTCCGAGAGCAAACACGTTGCGGCTTGGGCTGTGGGGAATTACACTTTTTCCGCGCTGGTCGAAAATCTTTCCTTTGCCGCTTTTCACGCACTTGTTGCCGATGAACTTGTAGACCTTTCGCGCCATTATTACATAAACAGATAGGAGAAAAAAATGATTGAGCGATACACCTTGCCCGAGATGGGAAAAATTTGGTCAATCGACAACGAATGGCGGACGATTCTGAACGTTGAACTTGCCGCCTGCGATGCAATGGCCGAACTTGGCGAAATTCCTGCCGAAGCGGCAAAAAATATTCGTGCGAAGGCAAATTTCACGGTCGAGCGAATTAAAGAAATTGAAGCCGTTACCGATCACGATATTATTGCTTTTTTAACGAATGTTGCCGAATACGTAGGCGAAGATTCAAAATACGTTCACAAGGGTTTGACATCTTCGGACGTTAAGGACACGGCTTATTGTCTGATGATGAAACAATCTGCTGAAATTATTATTGACGACTTGAAAAATTTTCGCGAAGTTCTTCGCCGTCGCGCAGTTGAGTTTAAGCACACGCCTTGTATCGGCAGAACTCACGGGATTCACGCCGAGCCGATGACTTTCGGGCTTAAACTTTTGCTTTGGAGTGCGGAAATTGAACGCGACATTGAGCGCGTCGAGCACGCAAAAAAAAATGTAAGCGTCGGAAAGTTAAGCGGAGCGGTCGGCACTTACTCAAATATAAATCCGAAAATTGAAGAACTTGTCTGTCAAAAATTAAATTTGCAACCTGCGCGGCTGGCGACCCAAGTCATTCAGCGCGACAGGCACTCGGAATATATGACAACTTTGGCGATTGTTGCGAGTACGTTGGAAAAAATTGCGACTGAAATCAGAAATCTTCAACGAACTGACATCCGCGAGGCAGAAGAATATTTTCAGCCCGGTCAAAAAGGCTCTTCCGCAATGCCGCACAAAAGAAATCCGATTAACTGCGAAAGAGTTGCGGGAATGGCTCGACTTGTTCGCGGAAATGCGATTGCGGCGATGGAAAATATTACTCTTTGGCATGAGCGCGATATTTCTCACTCTTCAGTCGAACGCGTAATTTTGCCCGACTCAACAATTAACGTCGATTACTGCACGAAAAAAATCACTAAGATTATCGACAAACTTCTGGTCTATCCCGATGCGATGTTGCACAATATGAATCGGACGGGCGGACTGATTTACAGTCAGCGAATTATGTTGGCGATTGTCGGCAAAGGAGTTTTGCGCGAGGACGCTTATAAATGGGTTCAGCGAAACGCCATGAAACGTTGGCTTGAAAAAGAAGATTTCAAAACCAACATCGAAAACGACGTGGACATAAAAAAATATTTGTCGAAAGAAGAAATTGAAAATTGTTTTGATTACAAGTGGTTTTTGCGCAACGTCGACATGATTTTTGAGCGTTTCGGACTTTGAGAAAAAATTAAAGCCCCTCCGAATTCGGAAGGGCTGTTTTTTTTTCGTCATAAATTTAAACCGCGCGTTGAACTTTTCCACTGCGAAGGCAACGAGTGCAAACATTGACGCGTTTAATTTCGCCGTCGACAATCGCGCGAACACGCTGAATATTCGGTTTCCATTTACGTTTGGTTTTCAAGTGCGAATGACTGACGTTCATTCCGGACATGGTACCTTTATGGCAAATCTCGCAAAAAGCAGACATTAAATTTCACTCCTTCCAAAAAATAACGTGCGAATTATATCACAGAAAAAAAAGCCTTGCAAATATTTTTTCTCGGCGGCGAAATTTTACGGCGAAAAATTTTTTTGTTATACTTTATCAAATTTCAAAAATTTTTTTGAAAGGAGAAAAAAATGTCAGTTGAAGTGATTATCGGTCGGGCAGGTACTGGAAAAACTTTTTTTTGTCTTCAGCAAATGAAAAAAATTTTGCAAACTTCTCCGCTCGACACAAAAATAATTTTTTTATTGCCCGCTTATCAAACTTATCGCGCAGAATTGGAACTCGCAGAAATAACCGGCGGCGCGGTCAACACTCGAATGTGCAGTTTTCAAAGATTGGCGCGGCAAATTTTATCTGAAGTCGGCGGCGCAATTATTCCGAGAATTTCTGAAATCGGCAGAAGAATTTTGCTTAGAAAAATTTTAATAAATCGCACGAACGATTTAAAATTTTTTAAAAAATCTGCCGGTCAAAGAGGTTTTGCGGAAAATTTATCTCAAGAACTTCAGGAACTTCGCACATATTCCATCGATTCCGAAAAAATTCGCGAAATTTTAAAAAATATTGAAAATGACGAACTTAAAGACAAAATTTTTGATTTGGCGATTTTGTCCGAAGATTTCAGAAATGCAATCGCCGATAAACAAAATGACGAAAGTGATTTAATTGAAAAAGCCGCTGAACTCATAAAATTTTCCGACGACATTAAAACTTCGGAAATTTTTATCGACGGATTTATTTTTTTCGATCCGCAACAGAGAAAAATTCTGCGCGAAATTTTTATTAACGCGAAAAATGTTCATATTGTTTTGCCGATGGATACGGATTTGAACAGCCGCGAAAATATAAATCCTCTCGGAATTTTTAACCGCTCGTTTGAAACTTTTAAATCGATAAAAAATTTGGCGGAGGAAGTCAAAACAGATTTTAAAATTGTTCGCTGTGAAAAATTTCGACGTTTTGAAAATGAAACGCTGAAAATTATCGAACAAAATATTTTCGGAAAAAAATTTTTTGTGCAGAAAAAATTTGACGATTTTAAAATTGTCGAGGCAGTCAATAAGCGCGTCGAAGTTGAAGCGGTTGCGCAAGATATTTTAAAAATTCACGAAGAAAAAAATTTTCGTTTTCGCGAAATCGGAATTATTTCGCGTGACGAAAGTTACAGCAATTTACTCAAGCCGATTTTTGAAATTCACGGGATACCTTTTTTCATCGACAACAAACGCGCGGCGACTCATCACCCTTTCGCAGAATTTATCCGTTCGACTTTGGAAACTTTGCGCACTTGGAGAGCCGAGCCGATTTTTCGCACACTTCGCACCGGATTTTTTGACATTCTCGCGGAAAAAATCGATTTACTTGAAAATTATGTGATTGAATTCGGTATTCGCGGAGAAAAAATTTGGACGCAAAGTGAAGATTGGACTAAACACAGACACAGACTTGACGAAAATTTAAATGAGCCGTCGAAATCCGAAATTGAAAGACTTGCTGAAGTAAATGAAATTCGCCGAAAATTTTTTGCTCCGCTGATAAAATTTTCAAAATCGGTAAAGAAAAAAAATTCCGCGCTCGAATTTGTGACGGATTTATATAATTTAATCGAAGAATTGAGAATTTACGAAAAACTTGTCGAAATGTCGGAAATCGAAGAAAAACGCGGCAATTTATCGATGTCGAAAGAAAATTTAAAAATCTGGGACGACGTGATAAATTTATTTGAGCAAGTTGCGGAATCAATGGGCGACGAAATAATTGACGCACGAAAATTTGAACTAATCATCAACGAAGGACTTGACGCGCTGGAAATGTCGATAATTCCGCCGGGAATCGACGAAGTGACAATTTCGCAATTCGATCAAAATTCACTGCAAAATTCGCGGGCAATTTATTTATTGGGATTTTCTGACGCGGATTTCCCGAAAAGAGCTGACGAAAAACTTTTGCTCACCGACGCGGACAGATTGATTTTGAACGAAAATCATCTGGAAATTTCCAAAGGCGGACAGGAAAGAATTTTTGCGGAAAAATTTTTAATCTATCGCGGACTCACGGAGGCGAAAAATTATTTATATATTTCCTACCCGCTGGCAGATTCCGAAGGCAAGGCGATGCATCCCGCAAGATTGATTGAAAAATTGAAAAATATGTTCGCCATTGAAAAAGTTGAGACGAAAAATTTGGATATTCTCAAAAATTTGGGAAGTGCGGCGGAATATTCACTCACTGAAAAAACTCTGTCATCGGACACGGCGAAAAAACTTTATGCGCCGTCGAAAAAATTGCGCGGTTCAGTTACGAGATTTGAAACTTTTAATAAATGTCCCTTCCAATATTTTGCAAATTATGGCTTAAAACTTCAGGAGCGGCGGGAATATAAAGTTAAAGCCCCGGACATCGGAGATATTTTGCACACAGTCATGAAAAATTTCGGCGAGCAGTTGAAGGATGAAAATAAACGTTGGGCATCTGTTGATGACGAGAATTTAAAAAATCGCGTGACAAAAATTTTGGACGAACTCACGACGAATTTAAACAATAAAATTTTGCTCACGACGAACGCATATAAACACCGTCGCGAGAGAATAAAAAAAGTTGCGATAAGTTCGCTGAAAAGATTGATTGAGTTGGACAGAAACAGCAAATTTCATCCCGAACTTTTCGAGAAAAATTTTAACGAGCTTGACGGAAAATTTTTGGCTTACGAAATTAACGACACGAAAATTGATCTGACGGGGATAATTGACAGAATCGACTTCAACGAGGACGGGAAATATTTTCTGATAATCGATTACAAAACCGGCAAGGCTTATTTAAATTTGACGGAAGTTTTTTACGGCGTAAATTTGCAGTTGCTGACTTATTTGGCGGCGGCGAAAAAATTGGACGAGGTCGGCGAAAAAATGCCTGCGGGAATGTTGTATTATTTTTTGAAATATCCGAGTGAACGCATCGATACGATTTCGGACGCAGATAAAAAAATTGATAACGCTTTGAAATCCGAAGGCTGGTATTTGGACAATGAAGATATTGTTTATCAAATCGACTCGTCTTTAAATTCTATAAAAGTCGGATTTTTAAAGGACGGAGGCTTTAACAAAAATACTGAAAAAAATATCGTGAAGAGCGAAGGGGCGTTTCAAAAACTTATAGAGCGGGTTGACAAAATTTTTCAATCTGCCTGCAAACAAATTTTGAGTGGAGAAATTTCCGCAAAACCTTTTCAGACAAAAAAAATGAATGCTTGCGATTATTGCATTTATTCGGAACTTTGCGGCTTTGACTCAAAAAACGATAAAGGCAATTCCCCGACGCTTGACGACAATGAAATTTTGAAAATTATTAACGGATTGGAAGAAAATGACGATAAAAAAGCTAAGTGACGACAGGGAGCGCGTGGAAAAACTTTACACGTTTGAAAATGAACTTTACGCGCAGGGATATAATTTAATCGCGGGCGTTGACGAGGCGGGACGCGGTTCACTTGTCGGATCGATGACGGTTGCGGCGGTGATTTTGCCGAAAAATTTGTATCTGCCTAAACTCAACGACTCAAAAAAAATTTCCGCACACATCAGAGAAATTTTGTACGAAGAAATTATTTTGAAGGCAATAAGTTTTTCTGTTATCGAAGTCAGCGTTGAGGAAATCGACGAGTTCAATATTTACCAAGCGACTTTGCGCGGAATGAAAAGAGCCGTCGAAAGTTTGGACACGGTGCCGAATTTTGTTTTAACGGACGCGATGAAATTGGACTTCGGCGACAAAATAAGAACTCAATCAATTATTCACGGCGACGCACTTTCTGCCTCGATAGCCGCCGCCTCGATTGTTGCAAAAGTTACCCGCGACCGAATGACGGACGAATGGCACAAAAAATATCCCGATTACGGTTTTGATCACAATCGTGGTTACGGCACAAAAACTCACATCGAAGCGATAAAATCAGTCGGACCTTGTCCTTTGCACAGAAAAAGTTTTAATCCTGTCAAAAGTATTTTGGCGGGACTTCAGATTGAAAGAAAATAAATGTTAGGGGTTAAAAAATTCCTAATTCTTGAAATGGGGGGATTTAAATGCCGATTGATGCAGGTGCAATAGGAATTCGCCCTGTAACTCAACAGAGACCGACCGGCGGAGTTGACAGCGTTCAAAGGCGGGACGACGGCAGTTCAAGCGGCGGAGGTTTTCGACCTCAAACAAACGTTGCCTTGAAAACTGCCATTGAAGATTTATCGAACGCACTGTCAAAAATTTCTTCGCAGGAAAAATTCGGAATAAACAAATTGCCGCAAGAAGTCGGCGACATCGTTAGAAACATCTTGCAGCAATCTTTTTCAATGGAAGAAACTTTATCGCAGGGAATCGGCTCGACAATCGAAAGTCAAAGGTTTTCCATGGAACAACTCACGGTTTTTTCCCGAATGTTACTGCAAATCGGCGCACTTGCCGACAAAGGTTTTTCCATGCAACTTAGCGACGAAACTCAACTTTTATTGTCGAAGTTCAAAGATTTATTGGTTGCGCAGGAAGGCGGCAACTCTTTGGAGCCGGTTTTACTTTCAAAGGCGGCGTTTGAACTTATCGACTCGAAAACCGCCGAACAACTTCCGCAGGCACTTTACGAAATTTTGGCACAACTCGCGCAACAAATCCCGACAATGCAAACGAATCAGCCGCAACAATCGGAGGGCATGCAA
>CAJOCT010000009.1 GCA_905236725.1 uncultured Selenomonadaceae bacterium
TTCAATGACGAGATCGGCGGTCTGCAAAATTTCTTCGTCAAAAACAAATTCGCGGAAAATTTTTTTCATCTCATCGCGGGCAACAGAAATATTTTCTTTCAAAAGTTCGACGGCGTAAATATTCGCGAGCAGTTGAAGAAGAAATTTTTCGTCGCGGTCTTTAAAAAAATTTAATCGTTGTCGCAAAAGTTCGCAGAGAAAAGCACCTTCACCCGCGGACGGTTCAAGAAATTTTGTTTCGGGATTTTTAATTTCGTCATCGATAACGGCGAGCATTTTTTTTACAATAAAAATCGGCGTAAAAACTTCGCCGAAATTTTGGACACGTTCTTTTGATTTTATCAGTTGTTCAATCAAAATTTTTCTCCGAATCTATCTGAATTTCAAATCGTTGGTTAAAAGCCACCAGCCGACAGTCCTCATCGCGGTGACGACGGTCGAGGCGGCGTTTCTTTCGTCAGCAAGATTGACGTTGTTGAGCAAATCACTTGATGCAACGTGCGGCAAAAGTTCGACAACGTCAGCGTCGATTCTTCCCGCAACATTTTGAGTAACGAAGGCGTCGCGGTTAAATCCGACTCCGTTGCTTTGAGAGAGCGGCGGGGCGATTGAGTAATATATAAAACCTTGCGGCGCAATGAGTTCGATAAGCGTCGGCACGATAGAAATATGATCTCCCGGCGCATCGGGCGGTAAAATATTTTGAGTGATTCCCGCGCCGTATAAAACGAAAGGCACGCTCTGATGTTCAAAAATCGTCGGGTGAGTGCCGGGGTCGGTTCTAACTGCGTGGTCTCCCGTGATGACGAAAATGCTGTCGGGATAATTCGCCGAAACTTCGCGGACAAATTTTGTGACAACCTTGTCCATATACCAATAATGCCCGAGTTCTTTTGTCAAAGTTTTTGCGTCGTCAATGTTGGGCAATTTTTGAACTTCAGCCAAAGTCGCGTCGAAGTCGAAACCTTCCGCCTTCAAATCCAGATTGTACGGCGGGTGATTGGTCGTCGTCATAATCAGATGAACGGTCGGCGGCTCTCCGTCCAAATGCTCTTTAATCGCCCTGAAAAGATATTCGTCCTTCGCTCCCCAAGTCGTCTGTTTAGGCGCGTTGAGTTCGGAAAATCCGTAAAAATTATCGAAACCTTGAGCCAGTGACATTTTCGCGATATTGTCCCAACTCGGCGCACCACCGTACCAAAAGTCAACTTTGTAACCGAGTTCTTTCAACGGCGGAGCCATCGCGCAGGTATAAATTTGCTGATAAGTCCGCTCCTGATAATTTACGCGGATATTTACGTCGGGAATGCCCGTCACCATTCCCGTCAGCGCAACCGAAGTGAAATCGCCGTTGGGCATAAAATTTCTGCTGTAATAACAATTCGGCTCGGCGATTAAAGACTTTATCCCGTCCGCAAGGTGTAAATCTTCGTACTTGCCCAACATCGGCCACTGCATAAAATTTTCTCCCATTATGATAAAAATATGGCGGGGCGTGTTAATTTTATGACCTTGCGCAGTCCGTTCGAGATACATCGCCAAATTATCCGCGTTCAAAAATTTTCTCTGTGAAATAAATTCCGCGCAGACAGCGATATTTTCTTTGTCCACGCCGGAAATTTCGCCCGCCTGCATAAGTTTCGCCATAGTTCTTACGCGATAAAGTGCCTGCCCGTCGTCGAGAATACATTCATTCAAAAATTCGTCGGAAGTCAGCGCGGCATTTTCCCAGTTGACTCCGTAAGTATAAGTCAGACTGCCGCCGAATCTTGCGAAAATCCCGAATAAAACAATTCCCGCAACAAGTCCCGTCGTGAAGAGAATTTTTTTCTTTAAAGTCGGCAATTCGGGCAGGGGAAAAGTTTTTATCATCAGCAGACGACTTAAAACCGCGATGCACATCACGGTTAAAATCAGCGCGACGGGAAATCTCCAAAACATTCCGTATTCTTGAAAAACCGTCACGATTATTGAAACTATATCGTCGTTGAGTCCTTGCAAAACTTCCATGCCGTAAGTCGAATGAAATTCTTTATAGTACGGGTAACGCGCCATAAACAGCGTCGAAAAAATCAGCGACGCAAAAATTCCTATCGCCAATCGAAGTCGGGGAGTCAGTCCCGCAATCGAGCAAAAGACGAACGGAAATAAAGTCACCGCGCCCGCAGTTTTCAAACTCAACCTTAACCCCGTCCACAGTGCGGAAAAAATTTGTGCGTTATCGGTGTTCGGGTCCATATAATCGAACATCGTGAAAATAAAAACCGCGCGGTAAATTTCGAGTAATACGAGTATAAATAAAAATATTCTTAAATCGCGTTGTATTCCGTCAAAAAATCTTTTTAAAAATTTCAATGCAAACTTTCCTTCAAAAATAATTTTCATTTGTAATTTTAAACGACGCTTGCAAACTTATCAAGCCGAAAATAAAAAAATCCGGCAGGCAGACGATAAGCCGGATTCTGTATGTGGCAGCCATTTATCTGAATCGAACGTTACCGCCCGACTTTAGCAGCTTACCCGGAAGGTCAGCGAGCAACCTCAACCCTTCCCTATTTAGCTTTGCTCCGCGTGAGGTTTGTCAGGCTTGAATGTTACCATTCAACCGGTAGGCTCTTACCCTGCCTTTTCACCCTTGCCGCTCTTAGTCTTCAGTTGACAGTTTTCAGTTGTCAGAAATAATTTCCTGCATTGCTGTCAACTGACAACTGACAACTAAGCACGGCGGTTTGCTTTTCTGTGACACTGTCTTCAAGATTACTCTCACCGGGCGTTACCCGGCACGCCGCTCTGCGGAGTCCGGACTTTCCTCGTGCAAAAAAACTTGCCCGCGACTGCCTCTTCTGCCTGCCGAAAAAAATTTTATCACGCGAAAATTTTGCTGTCAATCGACTTTGCCTGTGATATAATTTTTAAAAATTTTTTGGGAGCGATAATTCATGAAAAAAATTTTTTTAATCGGTGTTTTGCCGATAATTTTTTTTGTTTCAGGTTGCGGAGAAGAAAAAATCGAACAGCCGCCGCCTTTGGTAAAAATAATTTCGGCAAGCGAGGCGGGAAAAATTTTTTCCGATAATTACCCG
Source organism: uncultured Selenomonadaceae bacterium (assembly GCA_905236725.1). GTDB lineage: Bacteria > Bacillota > Negativicutes > Selenomonadales > Selenomonadaceae > Quinella. The sequence continues at coordinate 3,084 of CAJOCT010000009.1, forward strand.
GGCGTTGTCAAAGGTCGTTACGAATCGAATTTATCTTTTCAAACCGGCGGAAAAATTTTGTCTCGCGAAGTTGAGCCGGGAAATTTTGTAAGTGCGGGAGAAATTTTGATGACCATTGACGCGCGGGATGCCGTTCAACAGTTCAACGCGGGCGAAGCTCAAGTCGAATCCGCTCGCACTCAACTAAATCTCGCGAAATCCAATCTCGAAAGATACGAGCAACTTTCTAAAGAAAATGCAATTTCCGCCGCAACGCTTGACCAATATAAAACCGCTTACGATAATTCTGTCGCCGCTTATAATTCCGCCGTCGCTCAAGCCGAACAGACTCGAAACAATTTAAATTATACTCAACTTTTTGCGAACGCGGACGGAGTTATTTCCGAAATCAACGCGGAGGTCGGGCAGGTCGTCGCCGCAGGACAAAAAATTTTGACTTTGGTGCAGACCAATGAACTTGAAGTCGAAATAAACGTTCCCGAAAATAAATTATCCGAAACAAAAATCGGTCAGCCCTGCGAAATAACTTTTTGGGCGATTTCAGATAAAATTCGCGGAGTTGTCAGAGAAATCGCACCTGTGGCCGATTCGACTTCAAGAACTTATCGCGTGAGAATTTCCCTTGAAAATCCGCCGAAAAATCTTCAACTCGGAATGACTGCCGAAGTTATTTTGAACACAACAGAAAATTTTTCGGGCGTTTATGTTTTGCCGCTGTCGGCGATTTATCAGACGGGCGAACAAACTCAAGTTTGGATCGTCACCGAAGAAAATAAAACCGCGCTGAAAAATATCACGGTGGAAAATTTCAGCGGCAACGAAGTTTTGGTCAAAGGACTTTCGCCGAAAGATAAAATTATCTCGGCGGGAGTTCACAAACTGCGCGAAGGTCAGGCGGTGCGCACACAATGAAAAATTTAACCGAAGTTTCTCTGAAAAATAAAATTCTCGTTTGGTATTTCATAATTGTGACTTTTATCGGCGGTGTTTTTGCTTACACTAAACTCGGGCGAATGGAAGACCCCGCCTTCACTATTCGGCAAATGGTTGTTTCTGCGGCGTGGCCGGGCGCGTCCGCCGAAGAAATGCAAAATCAAGTCACCGACAAACTCGAAAAAAAAATTCAAGACATTCCCAACTTAAAAGAAATCAAGAGCGAAACCCGCGCGGGGCAAGTCGTGATTTATGTTATTCTTGACGATGACATTGCGAAAGAAAATATTCGACCGACTTGGCGCGATGTCAGAAATTTTTGCGAAGACGTAAAAAAAGATTTTCCCGCCGGAGTTTACGGTCCTTTTTACAATGACAGGTTTGACGATGTTTTCGGCTCGGTTTATGCGGTGACGGGCGACGGTTACACTTATGAAGAACTTCGGCAAAAAGCTGAACAAATTCGGCAAAAACTTTTGAGCGTCGAAAATGTTCAAAAAGTTTCCCTGCTCGGCGAACAGGAAGAAAAAATTTATATTGAAGTCGAGAGCGCGAAACTTGCCGAACTCGGAATAAGCCCGCAAATTATTTCGCAGACTCTTCAGGCGCAAAACGAAATGACGGCGGCGGCGACGGTTGAAACTGATTCCGACAATATTTTTTTGCGCGTGACGGGAAAATTTTCAAGCGTCGAGGAAATAAAAAATTTGCCGATAAACGCGGGTGGAAAAATTTTTCGACTCGGCGACGTTGCAAAAATTGAGCGGCGAACAATCGACCCTGCGGAACCGAAAATGTTTTTCGACGGCGAAGAGGCAGTCGGAATTGCCGTATCGATGAAACCGGGCGGAAATATTTTAAAACTCGGCGAAGACTTAAAAACTTTAACAGAAAAAATTCGGCAAGATTTGCCCGTCGGTCTGGAAGTAAATCAAGTTTCCAACCAGCCCGAAGTCGTCGAAAAATCAATCGGCGAATTTGTCGAAACGCTTTTTCTTGCCGTCGTAATCGTTTTGGCGGTAAGTTTTTTGAGTTTGGGCTTTCGCACGGGGCTCGTCGTTGCGGGTTGCATACCTTTAGTTTTGGCGGGCGTTTTCGTTTTTATGTACATTTTCGGAATCGACTTGCAAAAAGTTTCTCTGGGAAGTTTGATAATCGCGCTCGGTCTTTTGGTCGATGACGCAATAATCGCGGTGGAAATGATGAGTGTGCAACTTGAACGCGGTTTAAACAGATTCGACGCGGCTTGTTATGCCTTCAATGCGACGGCAAAACCGATGTTGACGGGAACGCTGATAACCTGCGCGGGTTTTATTCCCGTTGCCTTTGCGAAGGGAATTGCCAGCGAATTTTGCGGAACGCTTTTCCCCGTCATCTCAATCGCGCTCGTACTTTCGTGGATAGTTTCGGTCATGGTTGCGCCGCTGTACGGTTTTTACATAATCCGCGTAAAAACTTCGCAAGATGAAAAAAATCCTTATCACAGCAAATTTTATAAAATCTTCCGCGCAGTCTTGGAAAAATTTTTGACGCACAAAAAAATTGTCTTAATCGGAACGCTGATAATTTTTTTAACTTCGCTAAAAATTTTCGGCTCGGTCAAGCAAGAATTTTTTCCGCCGTCAATTCGTCCCGAAATAATTGTCGATATGTATTTGCCGAACGGCTCATCATTAAAATCAACAGAAATTGAGGCGAAAAATTTTTCGGATTTTTTGGCAAGTCACGCGGATAAAATCGAAAATTTTTCTTACTACGCGGGAAGAAGTGCGCCGCGTTTCGTTTTAACTTTAAACCCGCTCGCCGACACAAATAATTTTGCGCAGTTCGTAATCGTTTCAAAAGACGCGGAGGCACGCGAAATTTTGGCGAAAGAAATTAAACTTGAGATGCAAAATAATTTTCCGAACGTTAGACATAATTTGCGCTACATTCAAACCGGACCGCCCGCAGATTATCCGATTATGTTGAGAGTTTCCGCGCCGACAATTCCCGAAACTAAAAATCTCGCGAAAAAAGTTGCCGACATCGTTGCGGAAAATCCCGCCGCCGAAAATATTCATCTCGACTGGAACGAAGAAAGCAAAATCATTCGCCTTGACCTCGATCAAAATAAAATTCGCGCGCTCGGTCTTTCAAGTCAAACGGTTGCGCAAATGATTTACACTGAAGTCACGGGCGCGACGGCGGCGCAATTTTACACCGGCGACAGGACGATTGATATTGATTTGCGCCTGGCGGAAAAAAATCGTCGCGAACTTTCGCAGTTAAAAGATATGCCGATTTATTTGGGTGCGTCGGGTTATGTTCCGCTCTCACAGGTTGCAAAAATTTCTTTCGCGGCGGAGGACGGCTTAATAAAACGTTTCAACCTTCAGCCGTCAATTTTAATTCAAGCAAACATAAAAAGCGGCACGGCAAACGACGCGACGCAAAAAATTTTTGACGCGACAAAAAATCTTCGTGAAAATTTACCTGCAGGCTGTTCAATTTCCGTCGACGGCTCACTGAAAGACAGCAAAACTTCTCTCGGTCATTTGGTTCAGCCCGTGCCCGCGATGATTTTCATCATAATGACGCTTTTGATGTTCCAACTGCGAAACCCGATTCACATGCTTTTGACAATTTTAACCGCGCCGCTCGGTTTAATCGGCGTGGCGTGGGGAATGTTTTTGACGGGTTCCGCTCTCGGCTTCGTGGCGGACTTGGGAATTTTGGCGTTAAGCGGAATGATAATCAGAAATTCGGTAATCTTAATCGACCAAATACAAAAACATTTGGCGAACGGCGAAAAGGCTTGGGACGCGGTCATTGATTCGGCGGTGTTGCGTTTTCGCCCGATAATGTTGACGGCGGCGGCGGCAATTTTGGGAATGATTCCGCTTATGGCAAGCAATTTTTGGGGACCGATGGCGGTGGCAATTTCGAGCGGCTTACTTGTCGCAACGGTTTTGACTCTTTTGGTTTTGCCGACAATGTACGCGGCAATTTACAAAATCGAGAAATGACTTTTGAAAAATTTTTGCTTGACTTAAATAATTTTAGCGTTTATAATTCGCACTGTTGACGGCGCAATCGCGCTGATTGAATTTAACGGCCCGGTAGTTTAGTTGGTTAGAATGCCGCCCTGTCACGGCGGAGGTCGTCGGTTCAAGTCCGATCCGGGTCGCCACTGATAATTTTTCGGCGACATAGCCAAGTGGTAAGGCCGAGGTCTGCAAAATCTCTATCCCCAGTCCGATTCTGGGTGTCGCCTCCAATTTTGAAAAAAATCTTGGCACTGCTTAGGGTAGTGCCTATTATTATGAGTTGTTGAAGAAAGGCGGGAAAATTTTATGTTTGAAGATTTATCACAAAACATACAGGAAGCCTTTCGTAAACTTCGCGGACACGGAAAGCTGACTGAAAAAGATGTCGATAAAGCGTTGAAGGACGTGCGGATGGCTCTTTTGAGTGCGGACGTGAACTATAAAATTGTTCGACAGTTTGAAAAAAACGTCAAAGCTCGCGCGGTTGACACGGAAATTTTAAACAAACTCACCCCCGCGCAATCGGTTATAAAAATCGTCAACGAAGAATTGACCGCGCTGATGGGCGGCAAAACCGCGAAGTTAAATATTTCCTCACACCCGCCGACAGTAATTTTGATGGTCGGTCTTCAGGGTTCGGGCAAAACCACTTCGGCGGCAAAACTCGCGCTTGCGATGAAAAAGCAGGGCAAACGTCCGGCACTGGTCGCGGCGGATATTTACAGACCTGCGGCAATTAAGCAGTTGCAAGTCGTCGGCGCACAGGTCGAAGTTCCCGTCTTTACCGAAGATATTCGGGACGCGGTACAAATTGCCAAAGACTCGCTGAAATTTTCGGATTCGCACGCCAGAGACGTTTTGATAATCGACACGGCGGGACGCTTGCAAATTGACGAAAAGTTGATGCAGGAACTGAAGGACATCAAAGCCGCCGTCAATCCGCACGAAATTTTGCTTGTAGTCGATGCGATGATCGGTCAAGAGGCCGTGAACGTTGCGGAAACTTTCCATAACACGCTGGGAGTTGACGGAGTAGTTTTGACGAAACTCGACGGCGATGCAAGGGGCGGCGCGGCACTTTCAATCAAGGCGGCGACGGGTTGCCCGATAAAATTCGTGGGTATGGGAGAAAAAATTGAGCCTCTCGAAGTCTTTCACCCCGACAGAATGTCCTCGCGAATTTTGGGCATGGGCGACGTTCTTTCACTTATCGAAAAAGCGCAATCGACCATTGACGCGAAAACTGCCGAAAAAATGGTCAAAAAAATCAAGCACGATGAGTTTACTCTCGCGGATTTCCTCGACCAACTTCAGCAGGTGAAAAAACTCGGTTCGCTCAACGATTTGCTGGGAATGATTCCGGGACTCGGCGGACTTAAGAAAAAACTCGGCGGTGTCGATTTGGACCTTGACGGCAAGGAAGTCAAGCACATGGAAGCAATTATCCTGTCGATGACTCCAAAAGAACGTCAGGACACAAGCATTATCGACGCAAAACGACGTAAGCGCATTGCAATGGGCAGCGGCACTCAAGTTTCCGACGTGAATAAACTTTTGAAACAGTTTGAGGAAATGCGAAAAATGATGCGTCAAATGAGCGTTAAGGCTCAGCAACAGCCCGCATCGAAAAAAGGTAAAAAAGGCAAGAATAAAAAAGCTCGTCCCGCGATGCCGAAGATTCCGAATTTAAGCGGACTTCTTGGCGGGCTTGGAAAATTTCCTTTTATGAAATAAATAAAAAAAATTCTCCGAAGGGTGGTGAAAAAATTGGTTAAAATCAGACTTAATCGAATGGGTGCAAAACGTCAGCCGTTTTATCGCATTGTCGTTGCGGACAGTCGTTCGCCGCGTGACGGTCGTTTTATCGAAATCGTCGGCAATTACGACCCGAAAAAAAATCCCGCGATTATCAACGTTGACGAAGAAAAAATTATTTCTTGGATTAAAAACGGCGCACAGCCGACCGATACCGTTCGCTCTCTCTTGAGCAAAAAAGGTATCATGAAAAAAATTCATGAAGAACGCAAGAGCACTTCAAAATAAAATCCGCTCTTGAAAGTCGAGGTAGTAAATTATGCAAGAATTGGTTAAAGTGTTGGCAAAAGCACTTGTTGAAAATCCTGACGCTGTCGAAGTTGAAGCTGTTGAGGAAGAAGACCGCACAGTTTTGAAACTTCACGTTGCGCAGGAGGACATGGGCAGAGTTATCGGCAAGCAGGGCAGAATTGCCAAAGCGATTCGCACGATTGTCAAATCTGCCGCAACTCGCGAAAACAAAAAAGTCACAGTTGACATTGACTGAGAAAAAATTTTTTTCGGCGGTGAATTTTTTAAAAGTTCACCGCTTTTTTGTTGCGGAGGTTTTCAAATGGCAAAATTATCTGCGGTAATTTTGGCGAAGAATGAAGAAAAATTTATCGGCGCGTGCATTGAAAGCGTAAAAAATTTTGCGGACGAAATTATTGTCGTGGACGATTTCAGCACGGATAACACGGCGAAAATTTGCGAAAATCTCGGCGCAAAAGTTTTTCGACGCGCTTTGAACGGAAATTGGGGAGAACAAAAAAATTTTGCGATCGGGCAGGCGAATTTTGACTGGCTTTTTTTAATCGACGCGGACGAAAGAGTCACTCCCAAACTTGCCGAAGAGATAAAAAAAATTTTGTCGGCGGACGATAAAAATTTTGCCTGGCGTTGTGCAAGGCTGAGTTATTTTTGGGGAAAACCTTTGCGACACGGCGGTTGGTTTCCGGACTATGTCACTCGACTTTTGCCAAAGGTCGGAACTTATGCGGAAGGCGTTGTTCACGAAAAAATTTGTCACAACTGCACGGAAAAAAATTTCGACGAAAAAAAATATCTCGTGCACTATCCCTATCGAAATTGGGAGCATTATTTCAATAAATTTAACGTCTACACAACGCTTGCGGCAAAAAAAATGTATGAGTCGGGAAAGTCCGCGAATTTTTTAGATATAATTTTTCATCCGATTTGGGCGGCGGGTCGAATGTATTTTTTGCGCGGTGGATTTATGGACGGCGCAATCGGCTTTATTTTGTCGGGGTTCCACTACTTTTATACAATGGCAAAATATGTTAAACTTTACTACATTGAAAAAGAAAATCGACACGTCACGGAGGAAACCGATGTATAAAAATATTTTGGTAAATGCGCTGGTAAATTTGGGCGATGTTGTTTTGACGACTTCCGCGCTCGATCTGATAAAAAAAAATTTTCCCGATGCAAAAATTACTTTGATGGTGAAGTCCGTCGCGAAAGACGCGGTGATTGACAATCCCGTTGTTGACGACGTGATTGTTTTTGATTATATGGTCAAGGAACATTCTTTTAACACGATGAGAAAAATGGTCGGCGAAGTTCGGAAAAGAAATTTCGATTTGGCGATTTCTTTCGACAGAAAACTGCGGCCGGCACTTTTAAATTTTATGGCGGGGATAAAAAAGCGCGTCGGGCCTTCAAAAGTTTTCGACGACAATTCAAGCCGCGTGACTTTGCTTTACACCGATGTCATAAAAATTTCTCACGACTTGAATAAAACTTTGCAGGCGGAAACTTATCAAGAAATTGTCAGGCAGTTTTTCAAAATCGACGGACACGGCGAGCCGCAATTTCCGCAAAAAAAATCTCCCGTCGCCGAAAAACTTTTATCGCAACTCGACGAAAATAAATTAAAAATCGCGCTTTGTGTACGGGGAACTTTTCCGCTCAAAACTTATCCGAAAGAATATTTTGCGGAGGTTGTGCGAAGACTGCGAAAAAAATATTCTGCGGAATTTTTTATTGTCGGTGCGCCTGGTGATAAAGAGTACGCGGACGAAGTTATTTCTGAAATCGGCGGCGACGTGAAAAATTTTTGCGGAAAAACTTCACTCACGGATTTGGCGGAAATTTTTCGGCGTTCGGATTTGTTCATCACGGTTGACACGGGAGCAACTCACATTGCCGCGACGACGAAAATAAAAATGGTTACGATGTACGGTTGCACTTCGCCGGATCGTTGGCATCCGATTAACGAAAACGCGATAACTTTGACGAGCCGGGAAAGTTGCTGTCCGTGCGCTTTTAAGCCTGAAGAGTGTCCGAGTTATCCGCATCCGAATTGCCTTTACAATGTCAGACCGTCCGAAGTTGTTGCGGCGTCGGAAAAACTTTTGCGAGAAAAGGTTTGATTGTGGGAATGTGTAGTTATGAGTGGTGTTTTTCTTATAATCGATTTTTAAAATAAAAAATTTTTTAGGTGATACTTTTCTTTTGACCGCACGTCCTGTGCGCCGGGTTTTGACTTTAAAACTTTTGCGAGAAAAAGTTTGATTCTAAAATTTTTCCTCTGTGAACGAGTAAAGCCCGTTCATAGAGGATTTTTTTTTTTGAAGTCGAAAATACAGGCGGGGTGATTCTCTTGAATTTGAAAAAATATTTTGCCGGTGCGTCGGCAATGTTGATAATATTTACAAGCAATCCGCAGATTTTCGCGCAGGGAACTGAAGTTTTCGGCGAGGAGTTTGACACGCAAAATTCTCAACCGTCAGAAACTCCGCCCGATGAAGTTTTTACTCCGCCTGCAGAAAATAATTCTGCTCCTCCTCCTCAACCTGTGACGGAAAATCCCGCGCCTCAACCTGTCGAGGAAAATCCCGCGCCTCAACCTGTGGCAGAAAATCCCGCGCCTCAACCTGTGGCAGAAAATCCCGCGCCTCAACCTGTGGCAGAAAATCCTCCTCCTCAACCTGTGGCAGAAAATCCCGCGCCTCAACCTGTGGCAGAAATTTCACAGCCGCCCGAAGAAGTTTCCGCGCCCTTCGAACAAAATGAGAGCGACGAAGATTTTGGCGACAGTCTCAATTTCAACAACATTAACGGTCAAGACAACCCCGAAACTTTTTCACCGCCGCAACAAAATGAAACTCCGGACGGCGGAAATATCACGGTTATAACTCCGCCGGAAAATAATTCTTCTCGCACAAATAACGAAAATCAAACTCCTTCAACTCCGCGCAATTCTTCTCAAAAGAAATTAAAAACTTTGCCGCAACGTTTTGTACAGGTGGCGGTTGACGAAAATTATATTTACTACCTCGACAAACAGAGCGTTGCCTGGAAAAAAATTCCTTACATGAATTCCGAATATATGGCGGACGTGTGGGTCAGAATGATTGAGCGCGAGCCCGATACAAGCGGAATGCCCGAAGATTTGGCGGCTTATGTGAACGATACAAGCAGTGACGAATTTGCTTTGGCTAAGGCGCAAGGTTATCAGTACATGAACGAAGACGTTAAAGTTTTGCAGAATAAAAGATATTTTTTGGAGCGTTATTTACTGCGGCCGAGCAAAGATCAAATTCAATTTCTCTGTGAATTGGAGGTCGTCGGTCACCCGCAAAATACCGCCTCTCAAAGAAAATACGATTACAACAACTGGGAAGAACTTATTCCCGGCAGTATCGAATCGATTTTATATTATTCGATTATTCAAGTTATCGGCAAGGGCAAGGCATCGGAGCGCGGTCATATGACTTTTATCGATATGGTCGAAGAATACGGCAGAATTTCGATGCGTTAAAAAATTTTTGAGGTTGATTGTATGAGTGACGAGAAAAAAAATTCGCCGCCGAAAAAAGTTGAGGCTGAAGAGAATATTTTTATCCCCGAAGAACCGCGCTGGTCTTTGGACGATATAATTTTGTCGGACGCGGTGAAAAATCAAATTTTGGACGTGGCGACTTATGCGGAAAATTCTTACAGGGTTTTTGAACTTTGGGGATTTAAAAATACTCATAAATTTTCGCGCAGAATCGGCATAAATTTATACGGTGCGCCGGGCACGGGTAAAACTATGGCGGCGCATGCGATTGCGAAAAATCTCGGCAGAAAAATTCTCGTCGTCAACTACGCTGACATTGAATCAAAGTACGTCGGCGAAACTCCGAAAAATATTCGCAAGGCTTTTGAGGCGGCGAAAAAATCTGACAGCATTTTATTTTTCGACGAGGCGGACGCAATTTTAAGCAAGCGCGTTACAAATATGACGCAGGCGGTTGATGTCAGCGTAAATCAAACTCGCTCTGTTATGCTGATGTTGATGAATGAATTTCAAGATTTTATAATTTTCGCGACGAATTTTATTTCAAATTTCGATCCGGCTTTTATGCGGAGAATTTCAATTCACGTTAAATTCGAACTGCCTGACGAAGAATGTCGGAAAAAACTTTGGCAAATGTATATTCCGAAAGAATTGCCGAATAATATTGACGTTGACGAGATTGCGAAAAAATATGACGGAATTTCCGGCAGTGATATTTCAAATGCGATGTTAAATTCAGCGTTCAAGGCGGCGCGATTGAAACTTGATTCGCTTGATAAAAAAATTGTTTTTGAGGCTGTCGAAAATATTCTTGCAAGCAAGCGGGCTAATTTAGGGGATAATGAACAGTGAACAGGGGACAGTTTTTTTAAGGAGGTTTTTACCTTTGCCTGTTAAAAGTTACAGAGAATTGATTGTTTGGCAAAAAGCAATGGACCTGGCTGTAGAAATTTATCGGTTGGTTAAACTTCTTCCGAAATCCGAAATTTATGCCTTGTCTGACCAAATGCGAAGAGTCGCAGTATCAATTCCTTCAAATATCGCCGAAGGACAGGGAAGAAATTCTACTAAAGAATATGTTAAACTTCTTTCTATTGCACGCGGCTCACAAACCGAATTGGAAACACAGTTAGAAATTTGTTTGCGCTTGGAATATCTTTCAGTTTCTGACGCGGAAGTTGCTTTAGGTCTGTGTCAAGAAATCAGCAAAATGCTTGTTACTATGATGAAAAAGTTGACGGACAAGGACAAGTCCCTGTAACCTGTCCACTGTCCGCTACTCACTAACATAAAAGGAGATGTTTTTAAAATGATTCCTGTTTTACTCGGAATTGGCGCGTTGGTCGGCGGTTATTTGGTCGTCACCAACTGGGAAGAAGTTACCAAATGGCTTCAGGATTTCCTGCCGAAAATCCAAGAAGTTTTGAAAAGCACGGGCATCGGCGATTATGCGGCGAAACTTTTTTCAAGCATTGAGGACGGCGCACTTCGTCTGGTTCACAAACTTTATTACAAAGAAAACGGCAAGTGGATTGAAAAAACTACCACGCGCGAAATTGACGAGTCGCAAGTTCCCGAATGGGCAAAAGTCGGCTTGAGCGCGAAAGAAACTGATGTTACCGAACGTTACGAGAAAGAACTTGAATTGACAGTTTGAGCGAGGTGAATTTAAATGGCGTTGACAAAAGAAACGGTGGATCAGACGATTGAAGTGGCAAAAGTCGTTGCGGAAGAAAAATTGGGGTCGGCGAAAGTTGTGGTCGAGTCCGTCAAAGACTTTTTTAAAAATCTGCTTAAACCGAATATGAAAATTGAGGATATAAAAGAAGTTGCCATGCCGAGACTTGCCGAGCTTATCGAGAAAAACGAAAAGAACGGTCTGCAGTACAGCGCGGGAAAATTTCATGTGAAATACGCCGACGAAAAACATTTTCAGCTGGAATTTGAAATGTACTTCAAAGACGCGGAGGACAAATGGCATAAAGTTGCGAATGAAAGCGAACGTCGCGAACTTGATTTACTTGAGGAAGGCGCGGCAAAAACTCTTTCGGCTTTAAAAGTTGTCACATTCCCGATTGAAATCGAATAAAATTTTATAAAAAAAAATTACTCTCACAGAAAAAAATTTTCTGCGAGAGTTTTTTTTATGCGCCGAAATTGCCGCTCATTTCGTAAATAATTTTCATCACGGCCTTGCAAAGTTTATCGGGGTCGTGTCTGCCCGAATCGGTTTCGCTGATTAAATCCGCCTTAATCAGTCCGCAACCGAGCGCGTTAATTTTTTCTTCGTCAACTTCCACAGGTTGAGAGCCGCCCTCTTCGCAAAAATTTTTCGGAATCGGCGCGGAATTTACCAAAACATAATCAATCGCGCCGCGTCCCGTGTGGTCGAGAATTGCCTTTGCATGAGCGGAGGCAGAATAATTATCGGTTTCGCCCGGCTGAGTCATCACGTTGCAAATATAAATTTTTATCGCCTTCGACTTTTTCAGAGCCTTTGCCACGCCTTCAACCAAAAGATTCGGCATAATCGAAGTATAAAGACTGCCGGGACCCAAAATAATCGCGTCGGAATTTTCAATGGCTTCAATCGCGGCGGGAACTGCGGGAACTTTTTTCGGGAAAAGTTGAACGCGACGAATTTTTTTGTGAGCTTCGGGAATTTGAGATTCGCCTTCGACAACCGTGCCGTCAGTCATAATCGCGTCGAGACGGACGGAAACTTTGCTTGCGGGAATGACGCGCCCTTTCACCGCCAAAACTTTCGACGATTCTTTCAAAGCAGTTTCCATATCTCCTGTAACTTCGTTCATCGCCGCGATAAATAAATTTCCGAAACTGTGACCCGCAAGAGCCGTCGAGCCTTTGAAACGATATTGAAAAAGTTTTTCCATCAGCGGTTCAGTATCCGCGAGGGCAACCAGACAATTTCTCAAATCGCCGGGCGGAATGATTCCGAGTTCTTCGCGCAGTCTTCCCGAACTTCCGCCGTCGTCCGCAACCGTTACAACCGCCGAAACATTGCTTGTCGATTCCTTTATTCCGCGCAACAAAACCGACAGGCCATGACCGCCGCCGATAACCGTGACGACAGGACCGCGACTTAATTTTTGCTTCTGATAAATCAGATTAACAATTTTTTCCGAGCGATCGGGAATTAAAACGGCAATAATCGAACGAATAATTGAGCGCGTGGAAAACATCATCAAACACGCGCCGATTATGACAATAACAACGCCTGCCGCCATGGTAAATTGATAATTGTAACTGCCGACCGTCATGTAAACGAATCTGAAAATTTCTTCCTCCGCACGCCCGAGATATTCATAATTCAAAGCAAGTGCCGCCCCGAAACTTACCAACAAAACGCCGATTGCAAAGACTAAAAGCCAGCGTTTCATTTTCATTCCGGGATACAGCCATTTTAAAAGATTTAACATTTAATTTCCTCATCAAACATTACGCATTACGCATTACTAATTACGCATTGATTTAAACTTCCCGGACATCGTTTTTCATCAAGTCGCGGTGTTCAAGATTTACCGTGAAACCTTTTTTGACGAGCAGTTCAAAAATATGTTTCGCAATAAAAACGCTCCTGTGCATGCCGCCCGTGCAACCGACCGCAATGACTAACTGACTTTTTCCTTCGCGAACATATTGCGGCACAAGAAAATCAATCAGCGGATCGAGTTTTTTCAAAAATTCTTGCGTGACAGGTTTTTCGGAAATATAGTCTGCAACTTCTTGAACGCTCCCGCTTTTGTGCCGAAGACTTTCGATATAAAACGGATTGGGCAAAAATCTCACGTCCAAAACCATGTCCGCGTCGAGAGGCATCCCGAATTTAAAGCCGAAACTCAAGACCGAAATATTCATTCCGATACCTTCTTTTTTGCCGAAAAGCTGTTTAATTTTTTCGCGCAGTTCAGTTTTCGTCAAATTTGAAGTGTCGATAATGTAAGTCGCCTTGTTACGAACGCCCTCAAGTCTTTCGCGCTCCTTTGCAACGCCGTCGGAAATTCTTGTGGAAGGAGCCATCGGGTGACGGCGGCGAGTTTCTTTGTAGCGGCGAATAATCGCGTCGTCTGTCGCGTCCATAAAAAGCATTTCGTAATCTTGATCGTTTCTGTCCATTTCTTCAAGGACGTGAATCAAGTTGTCGAAAAATTCGCGGCTGCGCGTGTCCACAACCAAAACCACGTGGCTGACGTGATTGGCGGCGTGCGAACAAAGTTCAACAAATTTCGGAATGAAAACCGGCGGCAAATTGTCCACGCAAAAATATCCCAAGTCTTCCAAAAATCTGCAGGCTTGAGTTTTGCCGCTGCCGCTCATCCCCGTCACAATAATTATCCGCGTTTTTTCCGGCGCATTTTTTTTATCTTCATCGAATTTAATTTGTTCTTCCGAATTTTGAATATCAACTTCCATTTTTATCAACTCCCGCGTAAATTATATTTCTATGCTCTTAAACGTGCAAGTTAAAATTTTCTGTATTATAATAAAAAAAAAATTTCGGAGCAGAAAAATGCTGAACTTTATGAAAACAACGCTGATATATCTGATTTTTCCGCCGCTGTGCCCGGTGTGCAAAGAAATTGTCGACGAGCGCGGGGAATTTTGCCCCGACTGCATAAAAAAAATTTGGTTTATGCACTTTGAAAAAAATTTTCCCGAAATTTTGGATGAGGTTTTTTGTCTGACGAAATATCACGGCGGTACACAAAATTTATTGCTCAAGCTGAAGTTTGAAAAAAAATTATCTGCCCTCTTGCCGATAAAAAAAATTTTGTCGATGGTTGCCGATGATGAAAATTTAAAAAAATTTATCGCTCAAGCCGATTTTGCAGTTTTCGTACCTCTCCATGAAAAAAGATTTAAAGAACGCGGTTACAATCAAACCGATTTAATTTTCAGAGATTTTTTGACCGAAAAAAATTTGCCGATTGAAAATTTTCTAATCAGAAAAAAATCTACGCCGAAACTTTACAAATTCGACTTCCCCGAGCGAAAAAAATTTTTGGAAGACGCTTTTGAAGTCGTCGAAGGCGCAAATTTAAACGGCAAAAAAATTTTATTGCTTGATGATATTTTCACGACGGGCGCAACTGCTTCGGAATGTGCGCGGGTTTTAAAAAATCACGGTGCGGAAAAAGTTTTTGTCTTGACTTTTGCAACGGCAAGTAATTTTTAAAGTGCCTGAAAAAATTCTTTCGCATCTCAACTAACCCCTGCCCCCTATCCGCTACCCACTAAATTTAAGCAGATATTTTTTTCGGCTAATGAAGGAACTTTTTCAAGTCGGGCGAATAAAAAGAGGAACAATTATTTTTCGGACAATAACGCGAGTATTGAAAAATTTTCTCGAACCCCAAAGGAGTGACGCTGATGATTCGTGTATTGATTGCTGACGATTCGGCTTTTATGCGAAAAGTTTTGTCTGATTTGTTCAACAAGCAAAGCGACTTCGAAGTTGCGGGGACGGCAATCAATGGAAAAGATGCTGTTGATAAAGTAAAAAAACTTCAGCCTGATTTGCTGACTTTGGATGTGACGATGCCGGTTATGGACGGATTGAACGCACTGGCGATAATCATGGAAGAAAATCCCGTGCCGGTCGTCATGGTAAGTTCGGCAACTCAAAGAGGAGCGGACGCAACAATTCGAGCATTGGCGTTGGGCGCGGTGGATTTTATCAGCAAGGCGGGCGGACCGATTTCAAAAATCGACACAATTTCTGATGAATTGCTTGATAAATGTCGGTCGGCGGCAAAAGCGCATGTTTCAAAATTCAGAGCTTCCGAATCCAGACCCGTAAGTTACAGACCGAGGTTGCCCGATCCCCCCGCGCTGAAACAAATTGAAGTCAAACGAAAGACAGGTTTTGTTCTCGGACAAAAACCCGTCATAAATAAAATTCCTTCGCAGTCACCGGGTTCGATAACAACAACTTTCGCCCCGAGTATCGGCACGGGAAAAAAACTTGTCGTCATCGGAACTTCGACGGGCGGACCTCAAGCCTTGCAAACGGTCATAACTCGATTGCCGGGAAATTTGCCTTGCGGAGTTGTTGTCGTTCAGCATATGCCGGCGGGTTTTACGAAGTCTTTGGCAGAAAGATTAAATTCAATCAGCGAAATTGCCGTCAAGGAAGCGGAACACGATGAACTGATTAAGCCCGGACAAGTTTACATCGCCCCGGGAGATTTTCAGTTGAGAATCGCTCCTGCATTGAACGGGGAAAGAAAAATTCTCTTAAGCAAAGATCCGCCGGTAGGAAATCATCGACCGGCTGTCAATGTCATGTTCGATTCTGCCGCGCAATTCGGCAAAGATTTAGTTTCCGTGATTATGACGGGAATGGGCAGCGACGGTTGCAAGGGCATGAAAAAAATAAAAGATAACGGCGGCTACTCAATCGCGCAGGACGAACCGAGTTGCGTAGTTTACGGTATGCCCAAAGCCGTTGTGGACGCGGGACTTGCCGACGAGGTACGCCCTCTTACAAAAATCGCCGAAGCTATCGTTGAAGCTGTTCGACGTTGATATATATTTAGTTTATAGTTGTCAGTGTGTAGCAGACAGAAATTTTCTAACAACTAAAAACTACAAACTACCAACTAAAATTGGAGGAGTATGAATGGAAACTAATCAGTATATGGAGATGTTTCTGGACGAGTCGCACGAACATTTACAATCCTTGAACGACGGCTTGCTGGGCTTGGAAGATGATTCAAGCGATTTATCTATTCTTAACGAAATATTCCGAAATGCTCATACTTTAAAAGGTATGTCGGCAACTATGGGATATAATAAAATTGCCGAACTCACTCACGAGATGGAAGACGTTTTGGACGCTCTTCGCAAGGAACAAATTAAAGTCCGCGAAGACATCATCGACACGCTTTTTAAATGCGTCGATTCCCTCGAACAGATGATTGACAACGTGGCAAACGGCGATCCCGAAGATTTAATCGACGTTTCGGATTTGGTTGCAAAGTTGAGTGCAATTTTAAGCGGCAAGACTGTTGAGGGCGGCGATGCGGCGGCGGCTCCTGCACCTGCAGCGGCTCAACCTGCGGCGGCGGCTCAACCTGCGGCGGCGGCTCCTTCTGCGGCAAGTGCAATCGTTCAGGAATTAACCGAAACTGAAAAAACCGTCATCAAAGAGGCGGAAAAAGACGGCATGCGCGGAATACATTTGACCGTTTCCCTTGCCGAAACTTGCTTGCTGAAATCTGCGCGTTCTTATATGGTTATGAATGCGCTGGACGAAATCGGCACGGTTATAAAATCAATTCCGCCAGCCGAAGACCTTGAGCAAGAAAAATTTGAACGCTCATTTGAAGTTATTTTGGTCACGGCGGTTGAAGAATCCGCAGTCGTTGAGGCCGTTACGAATATTTCCGAAGTCGAAAAAGCCGAAACTTCGATTATCGATTTGAACGCACAGCCTGCACCGGCTCCTGCGGCGGCTCCCGCTCCTGCACCGGCTCCTGCGGCGGCTCCCGCTCCTGCACCGGCTCCTGCGGCTTCGGCTCCGGCAAATGCTCCCGCTCCTGCGGCGAAACCTCCTGCGGCAAAAGCTCCCGCGGCAAAAGGGGCGGCGAAACCTCCTGCAGGCGGCGGCGCGGCTTCCAAAAAAAGTCATGCAAGTCAGTCCGTCCGCGTTGACATTGATAAACTCGACACGCTCATGAACTTGATGGGCGAGCTCGTTATAAATAAAGTTCGTCTCGAACAGATCGGGCAAACTCACAGACTTTCAGAACTCACCGAAACTCTTGAGCAAATGGATCGCGTCACAACGGATTTGCAAAACATCGTCATGAAAGTCCGCATGGTTCCCGTCAGCCAAGTCTTTAACCGTTTCCCGCGCATGGTTCGCGACGTTACAAAAGAACTCAATAAAGAAATTAACCTCACAATCGAAGGTGAAGAAACAGAACTTGACCGCACGGTTATCGATGAAATCGGCGACCCGATTATGCACCTTTTGAGAAATTCTCTTGACCATGGCGTTGAAATGCCCGATGAGCGCGAGGCGAAGGGCAAACCACGCGTCGGTGAAGTCGGTCTTATCGCACGCCACGAAGGCAACAACGTCGTCATCATGGTCACAGACGACGGCAAGGGAATTGATGCCGATAAAATCCGCGCAAAGGCCGTTGAGAAAGGTCTTTACAGTCAAGAAGAAGTCGACAAGATGGACGACCAAGACGCGGTAAGGATTATCTTTTTGCCCGGCTTTTCGACTGCAGAAAAAATCAGTGACATTTCCGGGCGCGGCGTCGGCATGGACGTTGTTCGCAGTAAAATTGAATCGCTTTCCGGTCACGTCGATGTTGAAACGCACGTCAACGAAGGATCGGTCTTTAAAATTAAATTGCCGTTGACTTTGGCAATTATTCAGGCGATGCTCGTGCAGGTTCAAGAAGAAATCTACGCAATTCCGCTCGGCTCGATTGACAGCACAATCAACGTTCAACTTTCAGACATTAAAACAGTTCAAAATCGCGAAGTCATAGTTTTGCGCGGCGAAATTATCCCGATAATTCGCATGGAAGATACACTCTTCGTGCCGCACGTCAAAGATTCCGAAGAACTTTTTGTCGTCGTCGTTCACGCGGGCGAAGCAAAAGCCGGCTTGGTTGTCGACAAGTTAATCGGTCAACAGGAAATCGTTATCAAAACTCTGGGCAATTTGTTCATGGGATTGAAAATGTTCTCGGGCGCGACGGTTCTCGGCGACGGTCGTGTTGCCTTAATTTTGGACGTTGCTACAATGCTTCAATAATTGAAAAAAGGGGAGGGTAAAATTTTATGGCGAGAGATACCATGATCAATGATCTCGGCGAAGAAGTAAATTTAAACGAAGGTATGCAGGTTGTGGCGTTCAAACTGCGCGACGAAGAATACGGCGTAAATATTTTTCAAGTGCAGGAAATTCGCAACCTCGTTGATATAACGCGAGTGCCTTTTGCCGCAAGTTACATAAAAGGCGTTATCAATTTGCGCGGAAGTGTTCTGCCGGTCATCGACTTAAAAAGTCGGCTCGGTCTTGAGCAAATGCCTTACACCGAAAACACGCGAATTGTTACGGTAATGGTCGGAGATTTGCCTGTCGGAATGCTCGTCGACGCGGTGACGGAAGTTTTGACCATTCGTTCAAAATTAGTCGATACAAAAAAAGCAATTAACGAAAAAGACATCAGCAAATTTTTGAGCGGTATCGGAAATATTGACGGGCGATTGGTTATTATGTTAAATTTAGAAGAAATTGTCGGAGTTTCAGGCTGAATAATTTTGGTTATGAGTTCCACCTGTAAACTGAAGTGAGGTTTGTTTTAGATGAATGATGAATACGATTTGAGTCCGATACAACTCGACGCGTTGCGGGAAATCGGTAATGTCGGGGCGGGAAATTCCGCAACCGCACTTTCACAGATTATAAACAAAAGAATTGATATGAACGTGCCGAAAGTTGCGCTCGTGCCGATTGAAGCCGTTCCCGATTTGGTCGGCGGTCCCGATGCCATTGTTGTCGGCGTATTTTTGAGAATTTACGGCAGAGCCCCGGGCAATGTCTTATTTCTCATGCCGCAAAAAAGTGCGTTTTACCTCGTCGATACTCTCATGGGTCGGGAGCACGGCACAACTAAAACGCTTGATTTTATGGACGAGTCGGCACTCATGGAAATCGGCAACATTCTTTCCGGTGCATACTTAAACGCATTTTTCAGCTTTACACATATTTCGATGTTGCCGTCAATTCCCGCGCTTGCAATGGACATGGCCGGCGCAATTCTAAACATAATTCTTGTACAACTCGGGCAAATGGGAGACCAGGCAATGGTTATCGAGACAGAATTTTTGGCAGAGGATGACGGAATCAGCGGACATTTTTTCCTTGTGCCTGATCCGGGTTCACTTGGAATTTTGATTGAGGCAGTAGGAGTTGAGTAATAATGGCAAACCTCATAAAGGTTGGTATGGCTGATTACAAGGTGGGGCGCAGTCCGTCAACGCTCATCAGTTACGGCTTGGGTTCTTGTATAGGTATTTCCCTGTACGATCCGCAAACGAAAATCGGCGGTCTGCTCCACATCATGTTACCTGACAGCACACAGGCTAGAGCAAGCGACAATCCCGCCAAATTCGCCGATACAGGTATTCCCCTTATGCTGAATGACGTTATTGCGCTTGGAGCGTCCAGAAGTCGTTTGGTTGCGAAAATTGCGGGCGGTGCGCAAATGTTCGCCTTCGCAAATGCAACCGACATCATGCGCGTAGGTAATCGTAATGCGGACGCAGTCAAACAAATTTTGCGGCGCAACGGCATTAAAGTCATCGCGGAAGATACCGGCGGAAATTACGGGCGTACTGTGCAAATTGACTTGAACACGGGCGTTTACAAAGTCAAAACCATTGACCGCGGCGAAAAAGATATTTAAAGTTGGCAGATTGTCTGTCTGAAAAAGGTGATTACTGTGTCAACAATATTGATGGCATTATCGTTGGGCGCAGTTTCCATGATAATTGTATTCATTTCGGGAATGATGAGCGGAGTCGTGCGGTTCGGGACGTTGTCTTTGCGGAGTTTTATCGCTTTTTGCGTGACAACTGCGTTGACGTATTTTATTTTGATGATTTTTGAAATGTACGACGAACGCAGGCGAAAAGAAGTTGAAAAGGTTGCAAAAGAACTTGCGACAGATGAAGAAAATTCCGCGGCTGAAAATCCTTCGGCGGAAGATAATACACACGGAAATTTTCAACCGGTAAATCCCGGCGATTATCCTCAAGCATAATTTAGTTGCCGGAAAATTTCTGCCCACTACCCACTGACAACTGCCCACTAATTTTGCATGGAGCGGGGTGAAAGACATGGAAAGCGACGCAAAAGATATTGACATAATCGGACTTTGGAAACAGTACAAGGCGAGTAAATCCGTCGAACTTCGCAACAGGCTTGCCGAATATTACTTGCCGTTGGTTAAAATTGTCGGCGGGCGGCTTGCCGTGAGTCTGCCGCCTCATTTGGATCGCGACGACTTATTGAGCAGCGGCTTTTTCGGCTTGATGGACGCGATAGATCGATTCGACATCACGCGCAACATCAAATTTGAAACTTATGCGGGCGTACGTATTCGCGGCGCGATGATTGACTATTTGCGCTCAAAAGATTGGATTCCCGTCACCATGCGTCAAAAAATTCGCAGATATGAGCAAACCGTTTATCGACTGGAAACCGAACTTGGCAGAAGCGCGACCGATAACGAAGTTGCCGAAGCATTGGACATTTCGCTTGACGAACTGCAAATTTTGGTCAGCCAATGCAACGCGGCAACAATTATCCCGCTGGAAGAATATCTAAAAACAGATGCGCCGGAAGCAGTCGATGCAAATCCTGCGGACACGGCGGAATTTTTTGAGTTAAAAGACACTTTGGCGCGAGCGATTGACCGACTGCCTGAAAAAGAACGTACGGTCGTTTCGCTCTATTATTACGAAGAATTGACGTTGAAAGAAATAAGTTTAATCCTTCATCTGAGCGAGGCGCGAATTTCTCAACTGCACACAAAAGCTATTTTCCGAATGAGAAATTACCTTGCACGAATGAAAGAAACTTTTTATTGAGATAAATTTTTCGAAAGAGAGGGAGTCCGAATGGCAGCACCGACTATTGGCGGATTTGATTCGGGGTATAAATATGAGTTCAGGGAAGACGGCGTATATTTGACAATATATCCTGCCGAATCGGAATCTCTTATGTTTGAACTTTCCGACATGCGGCAGATTTTGCGAGAATGCGGCGTTATTGATTATGACGTGGCTCTTTTGTCCAGGACAATGCGAGAGGCTTCGGGCAGGGCGCAAAAAATCGCCGAGCCGGTCGAAATGACGGAAGAAATTTTGCAGAAAATTGCCGACGGCGAGCCGGTTAATCTCAATCAAGACGAGGCTTTCGCCAGACTTATCGTCGATATAAGCCGCGACAAAATGAAAGCAACCGTCAAATACGACACGAAAAACGGCTCTAAACTCCCGACCTTTGACATGGTTATGGCGGAATTGACTGAAAAGGGCGTAAAGTTCGGAATTGACGAAGATGAAATTAAACGCGGGATCGAAAGTCTTTCGCCGTTCGTTGCCGCGCAGGGCAAACCGCCGATACCGGGCGAAAATGCTTACATCGACAGAAAATTTGATTTGGGCGTTAAAGGTCGTCCCGTCGTCGACCAATATGATCGTGTCGATTATAAAAATTTAAATTTATTCGTCTTGGCTGAAGCAAATGAAACCCTTGCAATTCGCATCCCGCAGACAAAAGGCACGGCGGGTACGAATGTTTTCGGCGATACCGTTCCCGCGCAAAACGGCAGACCTATCCCAATGCCCGCCGGAAAAAATACTCAAGTTGTCGGCGAAAATCAACTCATTGCGACAATTAACGGGCAGATTGTGGACACCGGAAATAAAATCAGCGTCGATCCGCGACTTGAGATTAAAAGTTCAGTCGGTGTGGCGACGGGCGACATTGATTTTGACGGAAGTGTTTTAATCAGCGGCGACGTTAAGCAGGGTTTTTCCGTCAAAGCGACGGGCGACATTGAAATTAAAGGCTCTGTCAACGGCGGCGAGGTCAACGGGCGCAGTATCATCATAAGCGGCGGAATTACGGGCGCGAATCGCGGAAAAGTTCAGGCCGTCCACGACGTTCGCGCGGCTTTTGCGGAAAACGCGATTGTCGAGGCAGGACGAGATATTTATATTGCCGATGTTGCTTTACATTCGACTTTGCGGGCAGGCAAAAAAATTATCGTCGAGGGCAAGGGCGGAAAAATTATCGGAGGTTTGACTGTTTCGGGCGAAGAAGTTTCCGCGAAAGTTATCGGCAACGATGCTTTTGTCATCACGCGCGTTTCAGTGGGCGTTGACCCGAATCTTCAAAAAGAATATCACGAGGTTTGCAAAAGTTACAAAGAAGGCAAGAAAAAACTCCTTCATATTACGCAGACTTTAAACACGCTTGCAAAAATCGACATGAGCAAACTTCCCCCCGAAAGAATGGCGCAAATTAACGCCATTACCCGTTCACAATTCCCAATCGCCGGGCAACTCAAACGCGATGAGCAAAAAATTTTGGAACTTGAAACAAAACTTTCCGAAATGAAAAACGGCAAAATTCGCGTCGACGATGTGATGTACCCCGGTGCGCGACTTTCAATAAATTCCGTCGTCAAAAACGTTCAGGAAGAATATCGCCATTGCACGATGTCACTCAACGAAGGCGAAATTTCTCTCGGTACGTTTTAATTTCTAATCCCTAACCACTGTCCACTAACCACTATTCAGGAGGTGTCTTTTATGGATATTGCGCCGGTAGGAATACAGATGACTTATGCCAATGCGAATAATGCGGGGCAAGTTCAGCACAACTTAAATCACGCGGCAAACGTTCAACAGGCGGAGCAGGCGGAGAAAGAAAAAGAAGACGCAGACCTTAAACAGTCGCAAGTTCGCAATAAAGACAACGCGGAGGGCGGCAAAATTAAAGATGAGCCCGATCGTCGTGAGCGCGGCGGCGGATATTATTACAACCGTTCCAAGAAAAAAAAGCAAAACGACGGCGAAGAGGAAACTCCCGAAAAATTTGCGGTTGACCCGAAAAGAGGACGTTATCTTGACATTTCATTATGAATTTTTTACCTGCATTGGACTCATAAACTAAAATGATTACCGAATTGATGTTAATATTGACGGTGGTCGGCGCGGGAATTATTTTGGTCGTGTGGACCAATTCAAAAAAAAGAAAGCGCGTCGAACAGGATCGTCAGGAGGTCGCGGAATCCGCAAACGAATTTAAAATTGAGCTTGAAAAAACCGCCAACGAAATTATCGGGCGAATGGAAACGCAGGCCAATCATTTGGAAAGTTTGCTGGACGACTCCGAAAGAAATCGCGCACAACTTGAAGGCAGAGTCACCGAACTGAAAAAACTTTTGAAACGCACGGAAAATCAATCAACCGAAATCCGCGACTTACTTGAAAGATTGGACGACGCGGTTGAAGACGTTGACGCAATGCAAAAACAAATGGACGCGATTGAGAAAAAAATAAATTCCGCAATCAACGCGCAAATCCCGAAACCTTCAGTTTTGGGCAACGTGCCGCAAATCGTGCCGCCGCCTGTTATAAATCCGCTCATTCAAGCTCAACCGATACCGCAACCCGTCATAAATCCGATTCCCGCGCAGATTGTCACGCCGCCGCCGATTATCAGCCCGCCCGTAACGCCAGTGCAAACTCCTCCGCCGCCTGTCGAAAAAGTTGTCGAGGAAAAAAAACCTCCCGAAGATTTTTCAAAAGTCCTGGAAAAAACCATGCAAGAAGAACCCGCGCCGAAACCCGTCAGAGTTCCCGCACCGCCGGACAGAAACTCAATCGTCCTTTCGCGCGAAATAAAAACTCCCGCAAAAGCTGTGGCGGCTGAACCTGTCAAAATCGAATCGACGCGAAAAAAAATAGAGCCGCTCGAATCAATCGCCGAAAGACAGGCGCGAGTTTTGGCAGAAAGAAAAAATCGCGCGGCAGAAAAAAAAGTCGAAACTTCCGAACGCTCGGCAGAAATTCGCAAGGCGGCGATGGCGGCCATAAAAAACGCCGTCGAAACTGAAAAAACAATCGGAATCCCGCCTTCAACCGAAGAACTCAAGACAACCGAACGACTTCAGGCACTCAAAGAACGCGCGGAAAATATCGCGGACAAAGTTCCCGAACCCGCACCCGTCAAGCCGGAAAATGTAAATATTCGCGAAATGCTCTTATCGGGAATGAGCGTTGAAGAAGTCGCCAGAGAAACCGGACTCGGACGCGGCGCAGTCGAACTTGTTCAGCAGATGACAAAAAAACAGCTTGAGCGAAAATAAGTTTTTTTGAAAATATTCAATGTAAAAAATCTCTTCGGCAAATCGAGGGGATTTTTAATTTTGGGAGTGATTAAGTTGAATTTAGACGGATTTTCAATGCGCCCGCTGACTTTGGAACTCAAAAAATTTTTGGTCGGCGGACGAATAGATAAAATTTCTCAACAAAATAAAGTGACTTTTACAATCACAATCAGACAGCCGGGACAAACTTTTTTGCTG
Source organism: uncultured Selenomonadaceae bacterium (assembly GCA_905236725.1). GTDB lineage: Bacteria > Bacillota > Negativicutes > Selenomonadales > Selenomonadaceae > Quinella. The sequence continues at coordinate 27,803 of CAJOCT010000009.1, forward strand.
AAAATTTCCGTCGCGCCGCAAAACCCCGCGATGTATTTGGTAAAAAAATCTGCGGAAAATTTGCCCGAACCGTCAACTTTTTGTATGGTTTTAAGAAAAAATCTTGAAGGCGGACGAATTGCCGAAATTCGACAGTTTGAACTCGATAGAATTATTTTTATCGACGTTGATTCAATCGGCGCGGGAGGAAAAATTCAAACCGTTACGCTTTCTTGCGAACTCATCGGCAAATACAGCAATTTGATTTTAATTTCCGAAGAAAAAATTATTGACGCGCTGAAAAAAATCGGCACGAACTCAAGCCGCGTCAGAACTGTCCTGCCGAATCAGATTTATCAAATGCCGCCCGCTCAAAATAAATTCGATATTTTTTCTGCCGACCTCGACGAAGTTACAAAAAATTTGCAGGCGGATAAATCGATTATGAATTTTTTTCAAGGATTCGGACCGCAGACCACTCAAGAAATTATTTTTTTGTCCGAATCTGTCGGCTTAAAAAATTCTCTTGAAAAAATTCGCGAAAACTGTAAAAATCCGACGCCCTGTTTTGTCGAAGAAAATAAAAAAATTTCCGCAATCTCCGCGATTGATTTAAATTATTTGCCCGGCGAAAAAAAATTTTTTGAAACTCTTTCCGAAATGCTCGAAACTGCCGACGAAATTATGAAAAATTTTGTCCCGCCCGATAAAGAAAAATTTTTGAAACTCATTCACAACGAACTGAAACGCGCCAAAAATAAAATTTCTGTGCTGGAAAATGAACTTGCCGCCTCCGAAAACGCCGAAGATTTCAAAATTCTTGCCGACAATCTTTCGACTTACCGTTATCAATTCAAAGACCACGCCGACGAAAAAATTTCCGTGCCGAATATTTACAGCGAGATCGGCGAAAAAATTTTAATCCCGCTCGACAAAAAAATCACAATCGCTGCCAACGTTCAAAATTTTTACAAAAAATATGACAAACTCAAGCGCGCAAAAATTTTTATCACCGAACAAATTGAAAAATGCCGCGAAGAAATTTTTTATCTTGAGAGCGTCGAACATTCTTTAAATTCCTGCGAAACTTTGGCGGAAATCGACGAAATTAAAACCGAACTCATCGCTGGCGGATATTTCAAAGAAAATCGAAAAAAAACCGCCTCAAGCAAAAAATCCGAGCCGTTCAAATTTTTTTCGCCTGACGGGACGGAAATTTTAATCGGGAAAAATAATTTGCAGAACGATCGACTGACTTTCAAAATTGCCGCGCCTGAAGATATTTGGTTGCACACGAAAAATATCACGGGGTCGCACGTGATAATTCGCGCCGAAAATCCGAGCGACGAAACTTTATTTTTTGCCGCCGAACTTGCCGCGAAATTTTCTAAGGCGGCGGGTTCTTCAAAAGTGCCCGTCGATTACACGAAAATTAAATTTGTGAAAAAACCCAACGGCTCAAAGCCCGGTTTCGTGATTTTTACCAATCAGAAAACTGTTTACGTTGACGGAGATGTTGAGAATGGAAATGAAAATAAGATTGGCAACGCTTGACGACGCGGAAAAAATTTTGGAAATTTATTCTTATTACGTGGAAAAAACCGCGATAAGTTTTGAATGGACCGTGCCGACGCTTGAAAATTTTATCTTGCGAATGAAACGGTCAATGAAAAAATATCCGTACCTTGTTGCCGTGCGAGGAGAAAAAATTATCGGTTATGCTTATGCCCACGAATTTATTTTGCGCGAGGCTTACAAATATTCTTCAGAACTGACGATTTATCTTGACAAAAATTTTCGTCGTCAAGGCGCGGGAAAAAAACTTTATTCCGAGCTGGAAAAAATCTTGCGCGAAATGGGGATTTTGAATTTGTACGCGTGTATCGGTTCTCTTGAAGTTGCGGACGAATTTTTGAATGACGACAGCGAAATTTTTCATAAAAAAATGGGATTTCATTTTGTCGGCAGATTTAAAAAATGCGGCTATAAATTCGGGCGTTGGTACGATATGATTTGGATGGAAAAAATTATCGGCGAACATTTATAAAAATTTTTTTTTTTGCTATAATGCAGAAAATTTCTTATTGAGAGGCGTTTAAATGAATTTCTTTGAGAAAATAAAAAGTTTTTTTGGAATGGAAAATTCGCGCGTAAAAGTGCCGACAATTTTGCAAATGGAAGCGACCGAATGCGGTGCGGCAAGTTTGTCGATGATTTTGGCGCATTATAATTTGTGGTTGCCGCTTGAAAAATTGCGTCAGGAATGCGGCGTAAATCGTGACGGTTCAAAGGCAAGTTGCGTACTTCGCGCGGCAAGAAATCGCGGTTGCAAGGCGAACGGTTACAAGTGGAATGCGGACAGACTCAAAGAAATCGGAGCTTATCCGCTGATAATTCACTGGGAATTTAATCATTTCGTCGTTTTGGAAGGAATCAAGGGCAAAAAAGTTTTTCTGAACGATCCTGCGATGGGGCGGCGCACTGTTGAATGGAAAGATTTTAAAACTTCTTACACGGGCGTTGCGCTTAACGTTGAGCCGGACGAAAATTTTAAGCCCGAAGGCGAACGCTACAACATTTTTAAAGCCGTCGCAGAAAAACTTGCGCAAGACAAATGGGCGGTACTTTTTGTATTGCTTTTAAATTTAGGAATGATAATTCCCGGACTTGCGTCGCCGGTTTTCAGTCAAATTTTTTTGGACGATATTTTGACAAAAAAACACCCCGACTGGATGTTTAATTTTATGTTGGCGATGACGGTTTCATTTTTGGTTTGCGGCGCGATGAATTTTTTGCAGGCTGTAATTTTAACGCGCTGGCAGAGAAAATTAACTTTGTCGGATTCCTCAAAATTTTTCTGGCATTTACTTCGCCTGCCGATGCAATTTTTTCATCAGCGATACGCGGCGGAAGTTGCAGGTCGTGTAAACTTCAACGAATCAATCGCGGGAGTTTTGTCGGGCCCGGCGGCATTGTCAGTTTTAAATTTATTCGTCGCCATTTTTTATCTGCTCCTGCTCCTGCAATACAACGTAACTTTGACAATAATCGGCGTTGTATTTTCAAGCATCGATATAATAATTTTTTTCGCGCTCAGAAGGCATTTGACCGATTTAAATATGAAAATTCAGCAGGACGCGGGCAAAGGTTACGGCGTTGCGATTAACGGCTTGTCGATGATTGAGACGATAAAAGCGAACGGCAACGAAAACGATTTTTTCACGAAATGGGCAGGTTACCGCGCAAAAGTTCTCTCGGCAAGTCAAGATGTTGCACTTTGGCAAATGACCGCGACAATAATCCCGACTCTTTTGGGCGGAATTAACGGCGCATTGATAATGACGCTCGGCGGCTTTTCGATAATGGACGGCGCAATGACTGCGGGAATGTTCATGGCGTTTCAAAATTTAATGGGAAGTTTTCAAGCTCCCGTAAATGCTTTACTCGGACTCGGCTCGACTTTGCAATCGACTGAAATGCAAATGCAAAGATTAAATGACGTGCGCCGATATGAAATTGACGATTTAAATTGCGCGGACGAAAAAGTTTCTGAAAATGTCGAAAGACTTTCGGGCGAATTGGAATTAAAAAATATTTCTTTCGGATATTCGCCGCTTGAAAAACCTCTGCTCAATAATTTCAATTTGCACATAAAGCCGGGACACTGGGTGGCAGTCGTCGGCGCGAGCGGTTCGGGCAAATCGACCGTTGCAAAAATTGTCACCGGTTTATATGAAGAGTGGAGCGGGGAAATAAAATTTGACGGAAAAATTCGCAGAAAAATTCCTCGCGCGTCGATTGTAAATTCAATTTCTGCAGTTGACCAAGATATTTTTCAGCTTACCGGCACCGTCACGGAAAATTTAACTCTGTTCGACGATTCGATAAGAAAATCTGACGTGATACAAGCCGCCAAGGACGCTTGTATTCACGAAGATATTTTGCAACTTGACGACGGCTACGACGCAAAAGTTTCGGAAGGCGGATTAAATTTTTCCGGCGGACAGCGTCAACGCTTGGAAATTGCGCGGGCGTTGGCGACCAATCCTTCACTTTTGATTTTGGACGAAGCGACAAGTGCGCTTGACCCGATGACTGAACAAAAAATTTTGGAAAATATCCGGCGGCGCGGTTGCAGTTGCTTAATCGTGGCTCACAGACTTTCGACAATTCGGGACGCGGACGAAATTATAATGTTACATCACGGCGAAGTTGTCGAGCGCGGCAAACATCGCGATATGATTTTGCACAACGGTCCTTATAAAAGATTGATTGAAGAACGCGAAAACGAAAACTTATAAAAAAATTCCTCCTTCGCGGAGGATATTTTTTGACGAGATATTATCAGCATTGAAAGGAGAATTTTTTTGTCAGTAGAAAAAGTTAAAAAATTTTTTGCCGAACTCGGCGAGCCTGAAAAAGTCGTTGAGTTTAACGAATCGACGGCAACTTCGGAAGAGGCGGCAAGTGTTTTGAATTGCGAAGTCGGGCGGATTGCAAAAACAATTTCGGTCTTTGCGGACAAAAAACCGATTTTAATTTTGCTCGGCGGCGATATGAAACTTGATAACAAAAAATTTAAAGCTCAATTCGGCACACGTCCAAAGATGATTCCGATTGAAGAAGTCGAAAATTTTATCGGGCATGCAGTCGGCGGAGTTTGTCCTTTCGCGGTAAATGACGGCGTAAAAATTTTTCTCGACGAATCTTTGAAGCGTTTTGATTTCATTTACCCGGCGGCGGGCTCGTCCAACAGCATCGTTAAAATAAATCTGATTGAGCTTGAAAAATATATTAAGTCGGCGGGCTGGGTTGACGTGGCTAAATTGAAAACGTGAAAATCTTTTTTTCTTAAAACCTTCGGCAGAAAAATTTTGTCGGAGGTTTTTTTTCATGCGATTTTTAAATTTTTTTCGCGAAGTTTTGCGCGCTTCTTTGCTATCGCGCGTTCAAATTCTTCGTGCGTAATTTCAGGAATATCGCTTAAATCAATTTTTCTGTATTTTAATGCGTCAAGCTCTGCAATCTGTTCTTCCGTCAATGGCGGAATTTCTTTTTTAATAAAATTGTTCATAGTAATCGGTCTCCTCTCTTTTTGTAGCTTGTCGTGCAGAAATAATTCTGTTCCTGTCGCCGCGTTCAGTGTAAATCACAACCAAAATTTCTCTGACTTTGCCGATAATTTTATATCTGTCCTCAAAATCGCTGTGAATTTCATCAAACTCATCAATGCTGTTTTTGTCCAAAAAAACACGTATCGCAATCTCAAAACTTACGCCGTGTTTTCTCTTGCTAATCTCGGCTTTTTCGCTGTCCCAAACAAATTTATACTCGCCTAACTCAAAATTTACGTCCATCTCCTCAACTCCGCGATAATTTTACAGAAATTTTTTCGCACCGTCAAATATAAAAATTCCTAATTCCTCACTCCACATTACAAATTAAAAAGAGCCTTCGATTTCTCGAAGACTCTTTCTGAAGTTCACGTTGGTGGGTCATGAACTTTGATTTAGATTGTTTTAAATTTCTGTGGCCTTAAAAAATTTTCAGTTAAAAACTTGTGAGTTATCAGAAGAAGAACTCAACACGTCCCCAGAAGTGACGATCTTTGATGTCGGTGTCGATAATTTTTGCATCAGCATATCTCAAGAGGATACCGACATTTTTGAACGGTGCATAAGCCGCGCCGATGTGCCAACCTTTTTCGCCGGTCGCGATGTCATCACCCTGATCGGTAGCAACAGCCGTGCTGGCGGAGAATTTGGAATATCCTGCCCAAACAGCCCAGTCGCCTTTGTTGGCATAGTCGCCGTAGTTACCATAGCGAGCCTCAATCTGCCAAGAGGTTTTGTTGTCAGCAGCTTTGTTGTTGTTGGCAACGCCGCCCCAGAGTTTGAACATATCGTTGAAACGATAGCCCAAAGTTCCGGACAAGACGTACGCTTTGTCGCCGGTGAAATCTTTGCTTATAACAGCATAATCGGCATCTTTTGCCCAAGTGTAAGCAACACCGCCGAAGAGACCTTTGTCGCCGGGATCAGCATACTGTACACCGAGTCTTACAACATCGGTATCATCGCCGGCAGCTCCGCCGAAGTGAGCTTCGTCACTGTCAGCACCGATGCGACCTGCTACCAAGTCAACTTTCCACTTGCTGCCGAAGTTAAGGTCAATACCGCTGACAACAGTATCAATAGCGAGACCATCTTCTTGATCAGGGCAGAAACCGAAACGACCGATTTTAACGTTAAATTTGTCATAATCGCCCTCTGCGAAAATTCTCTTAAGTTTGACGTTGTCGTGAGAAGTCGTGCCGGTACGATAAGTACGATCATTGCCGGTAACGTCGTCTTTACCGTTGTAAGTAGCATCCAAACGAGCATTTGCAGTCCAGTGTTCGTTGACTTCAGCTCTCGGCTCAAGACGGAACACGCCGTCATGACCGGTCGATCTGTTGGTTCCTGTACCAGCTCCACTGTATCTGTGGTGGTTGTAGGTGTACTCGATTTTGCCGGTCCATTTGACCATGTCGGCATGTTTTTCGAGTTCGGAAACGCGAACGCCCAAGTTGTCGAGTTCTTCACGGAACTCAGCCGCGAGTCTGTCGAGTTCGGCTTTGCTTGCGCCGCTCGGGTTTTTCGCCATAGCTTTTGCAATCATCTGAGCCATTTCATAACGGGTGATGTTGCGGTTGCCCAAGAAAGTTCCGTCGCCGTAACCTTCAATAACGCCTTCCTGCGCAAGTTTGGTTACAGAATTGTAAGCCCAATGACCCGCAGGAACATCGCTGAACGGATTCGCTGCCGCAAAAGTGGTAGCGGTTGCACCGACAACCAAAGCTGTTGTCAACGCAGAAACAACTGATTTTTTCATGTTTGTACATCCTCCTTAAGATGAACTTTATGAAAATTTTCTTTTGTCTCTGTGACTCGGCTCAAGCACTTTTCTGAGTTTCCATGTTTCCTCTGAATTTTTTCTTGCGCCTCATCTTCAAGACGTGCGAATTGTACTGCTAATTTTTTTCTTTGTCAAGCACTTTTTAAAAAATTTTTTAAGTTTTTTCATTTGACTTTCAGAATGAGGCGCAAATGTCGCATTGACGCGAAAAATATTTTTTTCACTTACTGAAAAATTTCTGATAAGGCGGCAAGATTGACAGTTTTTTTAGGAAAGTTTATAATCTGCGAAGTTACGGGGCGTAGCTCAGCTTGGTCCAGAGCGTCTGATTTGGGATCAGAAAGTCGCAGGTTCGAATCCTGTTGCTCCGACCATAAAGAAAATAACAAGCCGTCGAGCGAAGAACTTGGCGGCTTTTTTGGTGAAAAAATTTTTGTTGTGCAAAAAAAAAATTTGCTATATATTATTGCCGAATGGAGAGTGAAAAATTTTGGCGGTAAGAAATTTGGAAATAATCGCGGCGGACACAAAACGCCTGCTTACTCGAATAGATTTTCCGTTACTCATCGCGTCGGCGGCAATAATAATTTACAGCTTGGTGATAATCAGCAGCGCGACGCACGTAAACAACCCGAGCGAAGAAAGATTTTGGTTTGTGCAACGTCAAGGAATTTTCGCGATAGTCAACGTGATAGTCGCGGTAATTTTTATG
>CAJOCT010000010.1 GCA_905236725.1 uncultured Selenomonadaceae bacterium
ACGAACGGCGACGGAATTTATTCGACCGTGACGAGCGGGGATGATCTTATAGTTTCTACGGACGACGGCGGAAAAATTACTCTTGTCGGCGCGGCAGATTTTTCCGATGTCAATATCACGGGAACGAAAAAAACTTCGGGCGCAGGCGTTAAGGTCAGCGGCAAAAAAATCACTCTCACTTCAGATTACAGCGACGACAGTTTTTCACTTTCGGGAAAATATTCTTCAGCAGTGACGGTTGACGCTTCGGCGGCTCTCCTCGAATTAAGTATCACGGGAAATAATTTTTCAAACAGAATTATCGGAACCGCTCAAGATGACACGATAGACGGCGGCAAAGGTGCAGATACGATTTACGGCGGCGACGGCAGTGACTCGATTCTCGGCGGAAAAGGTGACGACGAACTTCACGGCAGAGAAGGTGATGACACGCTCTGGGGCGGTACGGGAAATGATGAACTTTACGGCGAAAACGGCACGGACGTTTTTTACTACAACACCGGCGAAGGCAATGATACAATTTTTGGCTACGAAGCGACTGTCGATAAAATTATTTTGGCAAGCGGCACTGTTTCCAATGTGACTTCCGACAGAAACAATAATGTCATCTTCAAGGTTGGCAGCGGACAAATTTTAGTCGCGCAGGGCGCAGACAGGGCAATAAATATTTACAATCCTTCGGGCAAAATACTCATCAATTACGAGCCTTGAAATTAAATCGGTTTAATAAAAAAAATAACGCTTTGCAAAAATTCATTGCGGAGTGTTATTTTTTTTGTTAAACTAAAAAAAATTTTTTTTGGAAGGGTGTGAAAAATGAGCGAAAAAAAATTGCGCTTAATAATGGCGGTCGTCGGCGTGTGCGTCACGGGCATAAATGTCGGCGTGTTTCGTTGGCTCGTACTCGGAACTGACCCTTGCACATCATGGATCGTCGGCATTTCAAACATTTTCGGCGCACCGTACAGCCTTACATATCCGATTGTCTTCGCCGTGCTGTTTTTGATAGTTTTCCTGTTGCACCGCCATTACTTGGGAATCGCGACGGTTATAAACCTGTTCGGAATCGGAATCATCGCGGATCTGACGCTTGCATTGATGGAAAGTCTTTTCAGCGATCCGAGTATGATTTTCAGAATAGTTTTGCTCGTCGTGAACGTTATAGTTTTGAGCTGGGCATCTTCCCTGTATTTTACGGCGGATTTGGGCGTTTCGGCTTATGACGCAATTGCGCTGATGGCGGCGAACGAATACAAAATTGCGCAGTTCAGAGTTTGCCGCGTCGCAACCGATATTTTCTGCGTAATATTCGGCTTTATTTTCGGCGCAGACATCGGAGTCGGCACGGTGATAACGGCGTTTATGATGGGCCCGATTGTTCAATTCTTCAACGAAAATTTCTCGGAGCCCTTGTTAAAATCTAAAAGAAAGGTCAGGCATTTAAGATGATTACAAAAAATTTTTTCGGCAAAACTTCGGACGGTCGTGCGGTTGATATTTATGAACTGAAAAATTCTGCGGGCACGGCGGCGAAAATTATCACTTACGGCGGAAGGGTTCAAAGTTTTATTTTTAACGGCGTTGATGTCGTTCTCGGTTATGACACGATTGCGGGGTACGAAAAAGACGCGGCTTATATCGGCGCACTTGTCGGGCGTTGCGCGAACAGAATCGGCGGCGCGAAGTTTGAACTGAACGGCAAAATTTATGAAATCGACAAAAACGACGCGGGAAAAAATCACCTGCACGGCGGTTTTAACGGTTTCGAGAAAAAAATTTGGTCGGCGGAAGTTGTCGGCGAAAATTTAAAATTAACCGTCGAAAGTCCGGACGGCGAGGGCGGTTATCCCGGAAATTTAAAAGCGACTGTCATTTATACTTTGACGGAAGAAAACGCGCTGGAAATTTCTTATTCGGCGACTTCGGACGCGGATACCCTCTGCAATATGACCAATCACAGTTATTTTAACTTGGACGGCGGCGGAGATATTTTAAGTCAAAAAATTCAAATTTTCGCGGACTCTTACACTTGGGCAAATGCCGAATCAGTTCCCGACGGCAGAATTTTACCTGTCGAAAATACTCCGATGGATCTGCGCGAAGTTCACAAAATCGGCGAACACATTGACGACGACTTCGACGAATTAAATTTTGGTCACGGTTACGATCATAATTTTTGCGTCGGCAAGCTCGGCGAAATGAAAAAAGTTGCCTTTGCCGAAAGTTCTGACGGAAAAATTAAGCTGGAAGTTTTTACGACAATGCCCGGTCTTCAGTTTTACGCGGGAAATTGGCTTTCGGGAAATCCCGCAGGCAAAAACGGCGCGGCAATTTTGAATCGTACGGGTTTTGCTCTTGAGTCGCAGTTTTATCCCAACGCGATTAACTTAAAAAATTTCGACAAACCGATTTTAAAAGCCGGCGAAACTTTTACATCAAAAACAATTTACAAACTCGGTTAATTAAAAAAAATAAATAAAATTCCTGTCGCAAATAATTTTTTGCAAGCGGCAGGAAATTTTTTTTTTGCAAGGAAAAATCTTTAAAATAAATTACGTGACGAAATTTTTTTTACTGCGCGTTATTAAAAGGAGGGTTTAAATGAGTAACTTAACCATTCGGCAAAAATTGTTTCTCGTTTTTATTTTGCTGATAATTGCGTTTATCGGCAACGGCGTTTATTCGGCGTTAAGTCTTTCGTCGATAAATGACGGCGCGTTGAGAATTGCGACGCAACATTTGCAGGGCGTTATATCCGCTTCGGAGTCGAGCCGCTCAATGAGTGATTATCGTCAGGGCGAATACGCTGTCATTGACGCGACGACTTTGCCCGCAAGAATTTTTGCCGCACAACAGACGAAAAAATTGGCGGATCAAATCGACATTACTTTTGATTCTGTTCAGCCGAATCTTGAGGGCGAAATTGTCGGGGACTTTAACGAAATGCGCGATGCTTGGAATCAGTACAAAGCAAATTCCAACAAAGTCATCGACCTTGCCAAAGAAGGAAATGTCGCCGAAGCCCGACGACTTGTCGAAACTTCAATCGACAAATACACGATTATCGGCGCGAAGTTGAATAAAATTCTTGATAACCGAAAAGATTTCATTCACGCTGAAGTTGTCGAAAGTTCGGCAAAATATAATCAGACGCGAATAATTTTAATCGTCAGCATTGTTATCGTCGTTTTGTTTTCGATTTTTATGGCGATTGCGCTCACGAAATCTATTTTGACTTCGATTAACTATCTTTCAGACGTTTCAAAAGAACTTGCGGACGGAAATTTGACTGTCGAGGCAAAGGCGCAAACTAATGATGAATTCGGACAACTCACGGAAATTTACGCCAATACTATTGAAAAACTTCGCTCACTTATCGAAAACATTCAACATAACGCGAAGGATGCATCAACCTTCGCCGCACAACTCAACGAAAACGCCTCTCAAAGCGCGATTGCCACTCAACAGGTCGCCGCGTCAATCGGCAACGTTGCGGACAATGCGAATAAACAGGGCGTGGCGGTTGAACAATCGACTGAAGAAATTCGCGCCTTCGCAAAACTTCTTCAAGACTTCGAGGAAAAGGCAAATTCTTCTGTAACTTCCGCCAAACACGTTGAAGACATCGCGGAGTCGGGACGCGCGGCAGTTCGCGGGGCAGTTGATCAAATGTCAGCCGTTGCGGACAGCGTCGAAACTTCCGCGCAGGTTATTAAAAAACTTTCCGAGCGTTCAACTCAAATCGGCGAAATAAGTTCGACCATTGCAAACATCGCCGAGCAGACGAATTTATTGGCGTTGAATGCGGCGATAGAGGCGGCGCGTGCAGGTGAACACGGCAGAGGTTTTGCCGTCGTTTCGGACGAGGTCAGAAAACTTGCTGAAGGTTCCAACCTTGCCGCGTCACAAATTGCCGAACTTATTACGACTATTCAAGACGAGATGAAAGAGGCTCTGGAACAAATGGAGCGCGGCAACAATGAAGTTGAAAGTGGCAAAATCGTTGTCGCGGCGGCGGGCGATTCTTTCAAAAACATTAACGACGCAATAACCGAATTGACCGCCCACGCCGAAGAAATTTTGAACAACGCGCAGGTTGCTTCCACCCGCGTCGATAAACTTGTTGAAACTATGGACGAACTCAATAAATCCAGTAAAGATGTCAGCGCGGAGACAGAATCCGTCAGCGCGGCAACTGAAGAACAATCCGCCTCAATCGACGAGGTTGCGGGTGCAAGTCAAAAACTTTCCGAACTTGCCGAAGCTCTCACCGATTCCACTGCGAAATTTAAAATTTTCAAGGGCGCGGATCGAATTAAAAATTATGATTGAGGTGAAAAGATGGAAAGATGGAAAGATGGAAAGATGAAAAGTAATTTTGTAAAAATTTTTACCGCCGCACTGATTTTGATTTTTAGTTCGATTGTCGGCGGTTGTATCGGCGATTCGGCAGATTCGGGCGAAAAATCTGTTGCAGTCTGTTTTCCGAATACAACGCCGAGTTGGCAACGTAACGGCGATTCACTCAAAAAACTTCTTGAGGACGAAAATTTCACCGTCAACATTCAATTTGCAGGCGATGTAAATCAGCAGAAAAGCCAGGTCGCCGAAGCTATCGAAACAAAACCGAAATGCCTTGTAGTCGGCGCGATTGACTCCGCCGCCTTCGCCGAAACTCTTGAAAAGGCGAAAGAATGTAATATCCCCGTCATTGCGTTCGACAGAATTATTATGGGAACGGACGCGGTCAGTTATTACGCCAGCTTTGACAACGACGCAATCGGCGAAGGAATGGGACTTTACATTGAGGCCGCTTTAAATTTAAAGAGTGGCGCGGGACCTTTCAACATTGAACTTTTTGCGGGCGGTCCTTCAGATAACAACGCGCATATTTTTTTCAGTCAGACGATGAAAATTCTTGAGCCGTATTTCAGGAGCGGGCAACTTGTTTGTCAGTCCGGGCAAAAAGATTTTAATTCTTGTGCCGTTGCCGACTGGAACAGTGCCAACGCTCGTCCGCGCATTCAAAAAATTCTCGCGCAAAACTACGCGGATAAAACTTTGAACGTCGTTTTAAGCCCGAATGACGACATTGCAGGCGTTATCATCGACGAAATTCAAAAAGCCGGCAAACCTCCCGTTTTGATTTCCGGACTTGACGGAGACCCCGCCGCTTATGAGCGAATTAAAGCCGGTCTGCAAACTTTCACGATTAACAAAGACCCCGACGTTTTGACCGTAAAATGCGTGCGAATGATTAAAGCCGTTGTCGAGGGAACTCAACCCGACATCAATGACGTTTCGACCTACAACAACGGCGTTATCACCGTCCCCGCCTACCTTTGCACGCCGCAAATTATCGACAAAACGAATGTGAAGTAGTGATTAGTGGACAGTGGACAGTGATTAGTGGTTAGTTTTTGAAAGCTGATCACTATTTTTTTTCGAAAGGGGAATTTTTTTTGGCGAAGTGGATATTTTTGGGCGACGATTCAAGATTTATTTTCATCAGCAGACTTTTGCAAATTCCGATTGAAGAAATTGACGGCGCAAAAACTTTGATAATTCGGCGCGGAGAAAAAATTTTTTCGCAAGAAATTTCCGGCGAAGGAAATTTAATTTTGTCGAGTTATTTTTTGCCGCCGAAAACTGAAATTTTTTTGCCGACTTATTCCGACGAGATAAATTTTGACACGGAAAATTTTGACAACTGCGCGATTTTTGAAATGTTTCCCTTCGGCAAGGAATCGACAGAAAATTTTGCGCGGTTGATGAAAAATTATCCCGCGACGCTTTTTGTTATGGCGGACGTTGAGGACGAAGATGAAGATTCGCCCGTCGGTCTTGACGCGATAAAAAAAATTTTTCTCAAAAAAAATCGAGACGTTTTAATTTTTCGTGATGACGAAGATATTTTGAAAGTTCTGCACTGGCATAAACCTTTGGCGGCAGACATCGTCGATTTTTTGCGCGAAGAGTTTCAGGAAATGTACACGCGCGTTGACGAATTTTACGGCGATTACGAAATTTTTTTGAGCGAACAGAAAATTGACGGCTTTTTGAGTGCCTCTGCAAAAAATAAAATCACCGATTTTTCCGTCGTTCGCGGTCAAAATCATATCTGGATGAGTTACAGGGCCGCCGCGCTGAATTTTTTCTTCCCCGCGAAAAGTCTGATCGATTTTTATCGGTGCACACTCTATCAAACCGAAAATTCTCTTGCCGCGATGATTTGGAATGTTGCGGCGGATTGCGCGAAACTCAACGAAAAACTTTATAAAAAATTTGAATCGCTCTTGAAAACGCCGAAAAAATTTCAATCGCTCGTAAATTCCGGCGAAATGTATTCGGAGCATATGTATCGCGTTTTAATTCGACCGGGCGGCAGGTTCGCGGAAATCGACAAAGTTTTTTTCTCAATCTGCGAAAATTTTTTCAAAAACGACGCACGCGAAATTTTATTTTCTGAATTAAAAGCGCATTACAAGGATTTGAAAAAAATTTTGAATGACCGCACAAAAATTTCTTGAGCGAAAATTCCTTGACTGCCGAAAAAGTTGTGTTAAAATTATTTTTAATACAATCGGCAATTTTTTTTTGCCCGAGGTATAAAAAAATAACGGGGTGAGAATGTGGAAGAATTGGAATATATGCACGGGAATATTGTCCCCGTGAATCTCGAACACGAGATGAAATTTTCTTACATAGATTATGCGATGTCGGTTATAGTTTCGCGGGCTCTGCCGGACGTTCGCGACGGCTTGAAACCTGTTCACCGCAGAATTTTGTACGCGATGCAGGAAGCGGGTATGACTTCGACAAAGCCTTACAAAAAATCCGCGCGTATCGTCGGTGAAGTTTTGGGTAAATATCACCCGCACGGCGACACTTCTGTTTATGACGCGATTGTCAGAATGGCGCAGGATTTTTCAATGCGCTATCAACTTGCGGACGGTCACGGAAATTTCGGCTCGGTTGACGGAGACCCGGCGGCTGCAATGCGTTACACCGAAGTCAGAATGTCGAAAATTTCCGAATTGATGTTGCAAGACATTGAAAAAGAAACCGTTGACTTTGTGCCGAATTACGACGAATCTTTGAATGAACCTTCAGTACTTCCCGCAAAATTCCCGCAACTTTTGGTAAACGGCACTTCGGGAATCGCTGTAGGTATGGCGACGAATATTCCCCCGCACAATATGCGCGAAGTTATCGACGCGACTTTGATGTTAATCGATAATCCCGACGCGAGGCTTTCCGAACTTATGACGAAAATTAAAGGTCCCGACTTTCCGACGGCGGCGCAAATTCTCGGCACGGACGGAATTTTGGACGCTTACAGCACGGGACGCGGCTCGATTAAAATGCGGGCGAAAACTTCAATCGAAACTTTATCGAACGGCAAACCGCGAATTGTCGTTACCGAACTGCCTTACCAAGTCAACAAAGCTCGACTGATTGAAAAAATCGCCGATTTAGTCCGCGAAAAAACTGTTGAGGGCATTACCGATCTGCGAGACGAATCCGATCGCGACGGAATGAGAATTGTCATCGACTTGCGCCGCGACACCAATCCGCAAATTTTACTTAATCAACTTTACAAGCATACTCCCATGCAAGATTCTTTCGGCGTTATAATGTTGGCTCTCGTCAACGGACGGCCGCAAGTTTTGACGCTGATTCAAGTTTTGCAAAATTACATAAAGCATCAAAAAGAAATCGTCACCCGCCGCACTCAATACGATTTGAAAAAGGCTAAGGCTCGCGCTCACATTCTCGAAGGTTTGACAAAGGCGATTGAAAATCTCGACGCGGTTATTAAAACCGTTCGCGAAAGTTCAAACACTTTAAGCGCGAAATCCGAACTCGTCGAAAAATTTTCTCTTACCGATATTCAAGCGCAGGCGATTTTAGATTTACGTTTGCAAAAATTGACGGGTCTTGAACGCGAAAAAATTGAGACCGAATATAAAGAAATTAAAATCGCCATCGAAAATTTCAACGCGATTCTTGCCGACGAAAATAAAATTCTCGAAATTATTAAATCTGAACTTCTCGCCGTCAAAGAAAAATTCGGCGACGAAAGACGCACTGAAATTATCGAAGAAGAGGGCGCGAAGAAATTTTCTGCGGAAGATTTAATTCACGACGACGATATTGTTGTCACCTTGACTCGCGGCGGTTATGTCAAACGAATCGGCTTGAGTACTTATAAAAATCAAAAGCGCGGCGGCGTCGGGATTACCGGAATGAGTACGAAGGCGGAAGACGTTGTCGAACATATTTTAATAACGACGAATCATCAAACAATTTTATTTTTCACGAATCAGGGCAGAGTTTTTCCGCTCAAGGCTTATCAAATTGCGGAGGCGGGACGAACTGCGAAAGGTCTGCACATAAGCAATTTAATTCCCATGGACTCGAATGAAATTGTCACCGCGCTGATTAAAGTTAAAGAGTACGACCCCGAAAGATTTTTGTTTATGGCGACTAAAAAAGGAATGGTCAAGAAAACTCAACTTTCAGAATTCAGCTCAATGCCCAAGCGCGGAATTATCGCTCTCAAACTTCGCAAGGGTGATGAACTTATCGGCGTGAAATTTACCGAAGGCGAAAGAAATATAATTCTCGGCACGGCGAAGGGCAAGGCGATTGTTTTCGACGAAGAGGAAGTCCGCTCAATGGGCAGGGCTGCTCACGGCGTAAGAGGAATCAATCTTCAGCCGGGCGATTTTGTTGTCGGAATGGATAAACTCAAAAAAGATGCCGAAGTTTTGGTCGTCAGCTCGGAAGGTTACGGAAAACGCACTCCGACTGAAGATTATCGCCCGCAATCGCGCAACGGCAAAGGCTTAATCACCATGAAAGTTACCGAAAAAACCGGCGACGTTGTCGGAATTAAAGTTGTCCGCCCCGATCAAGAATTGATGTTGGTGACGACTGAAGGACTTGTTATCAGAATGAACGTCGAAGATATTTCCGTCATAAGTCGAAACACTCAAGGCGTAACGCTGATGAAAACCAAGCCCGACGATAAAGTTGCCGCACTCGCCACCGTTACTTTGAAAAACGATTGAGGAGAAATTTTTATGGCGATTAAAATTATTTTTTCCGATATTGACGGAACTTTTCTAAACAGTCAAAAAAAAGTCACAGATTTGACCGCGCAGGCCGTTAAATCAATTATCGCAAAAAATTTAAAATTTGTTTTGGTTTCCGCAAGAATGCCCGAGGCAATTTATCCCATCACAGAAAAAATCGGCGTGAAAATTCCCGTCATAAGTTACAACGGCGCACTGATTTTGACGGAAGACGAAAAAATTTTGAACGATAAAAAAATTCTCGCCGTTGACGCAAAAAATATTTTGTCAGAAATGTTTAAGGGCTGGGACGATATTTCCGTCGGTTATTACAGCGGTCGAAAATGGTTTGTGCAAAAAATTGACGAAAGAATCGAATATGAAATTAAATCGACGAAAGTGCAGACCGAAATTTCAAATTTCGACGAACTTCTCGAAAAAAATATTTTGCCGAATAAAATTTTTGTCCGCTGTGACCCAAAAATTTGCGAAGAAATGGAGTTTGAACTCGGCAAAAAATTTAAAAATTTAAACGTCGTTCGCTCCGCTCCGCATTTGTTGGAAGTTATGGATAAAAGCGTCTCGAAGGCGGAAGGAATTAAAATTTTGCTGAATCATTACGGCGCGTCGAAAGATGAGGCGATTGCGTTCGGCGACAATTACAACGACATTGAAATGTTGAAATATATTCCGCGCTCCGTTGCGATGGCGAATGCGCCCGACGGCGTGCGAAAATTTGCGCGATTCGTCACAGATTCAAACGACGACAGCGGAATTTATACTTACCTCGCAAAAATCGGCGTGATTGAAAAATAATTTTAATTTCACAAAAAAAACTGTCTCGAAAAAATTTTTTCGGGACAATTTTTTTATTTTTGAAAAATTTATCGTGAATGCCGCATTTTATTCGACAATCGGATTTAAATTTTCTTCGCGCATAAGTTTTGAAAGTTTTTGAACTCCGCGCATAACTTCAAAATAATTTTCGCTCGTCAATGACTGTGAGCCGTCCGAAAGAGCTTTTGCGGGATTCGGGTGAACTTCCATCATTAAGCCGTCAGCTCCCGCCGCGATTGCCGCAAATGCCATCGGTTTTATCATTCGCCATTTGCCCGTGCCGTGCGAAGGATCGACGATTATCGGCAAATGTGACAGATGTTTTATCGCCGCAACTGCCGACAAATCCAAAGTATTTCGCGTGTAAGTTTCATAAGTTCTTATTCCGCGTTCGCACAGAATTACATCGGGATTGCCGGCGTTCATGATATATTCTGCCGCGTTGAGCCATTCGTCAATCGTCGAGGCAAGTCCGCGTTTGAGCATAACGGGTTTTCCGCACTTGCCGACTTCTTTCAGCAGACCGAAATTTTGCATATTCCTCGCGCCGATTTGCAAAATGTCCGCGTATTCGGCAACGGGCGCGATTCCTTCAACCGTCGTGACTTCGGTAATGACTTTTAGTCCGGTTTTTTCCCTCGCCTTTGCAAGAATTTTTAGCCCTTCGACTTCCAGACCTTGAAAAGAATATGGCGAAGTTCTCGGCTTGTAAGCTCCGCCGCGTAGAAATTTTGCGCCGCCTTTTTTGACAATTTCCGCCGCACTTAATAGTTGCTCAAGAGATTCGACCGCGCACGGTCCCGCCATAACGACAGGTTCGCCTCCGCCGATTTTTATTCCGTCAACATCGATAGTTGTCGATTGCGGATGAAATTCTCGGCTGGCCAGTTTGTAACTTTTGGAAATTTCAACGCTGTGATCAACGCCGGGCATCGCGCCGATTGCAACCGATGCCATTTTTGTTTTGTCGCCGATTACACCGACAATTTTTTGTTGTGCGCCCTCCATAATTTTTGCTTCAAGACCCGCGCCCTCAATCGCCTTTATGACCTCGGAAATATTTTCCGCAGTCGCTTCGGGATTCATGATAATAACCACAAAAATCACTCCTCAAAATAAAATAAGCAAAAAATTTGCAGGGCGGTTTATTCTTTCAAAAACAAGAAAATTCCTGCAAAATTTTTTGTTGAAACTTCGCAAAATGAATGTTATTATTCTGCGCGGAAATTTTTTTAAGGAGATTTTTGTCGTGAAGCATGTTTTATCGGTTTATGTGGAAAATCAGCCAGGCGTTTTGGTTCGCGTGGCGAGCATGTTCAGCCGTCGAGAATTTAATATTGACAGCTTATCGGTCGGCGTTACTCAATCGCCGGAATTTTCGCGAATAACCGTCGTCGTGTATGGTGACGCGTCTTTAATCGAACAGATGATTAAACAGCTGGAAAAAATGCCGATTGTTCGCGCCGTTCAGCGTTTGGACTCGTCAAAGGCAGTGACGCGCGGAATGACGATGATAAAAGTTTCTGCAGATGATACAAATCGCTTGGACGTTTTGAAGATGGCGGAACTCTTTCGCGCTCACGTGGTTGACGTTCAGCCGACGAATTTAATTTTTGAAATCACCGGCAACGACGAAAAAGTCACGGCGTTCACTCAACTTTTGAAACCTTACGGGGTTTTGGAAATTATCCGCACGGGACTTATCGCACTTGAACGCGGCGAAAATACCATAGACGATTGCAAAAAAATCGACGGTTACTACGCGAAAAATTTACTGTGAAATAAAAAGAGATTTAAGAGTCCGAAAACTCCTAAATCTCTTTTTATGATGAAAATTAAATTCTGATGACCGTGACTTTCGGCGCAACGTTTTCGCTAAGTTCCATAATCATAAACGAGCCTTGCCGCTCGTCACGGGGACGCGAAGCACTGCCTGGATTTAAAACTAACGGCGAGCCGGGCGCATATTCAACGACGTGAGTATGTCCGAAAATTGCAATGTCCGCGCCTTGAGATTCCGCCGCCTCCATAATATATTCCGTCGTGTACCTTACTCCGTAGTTATGCCCGTGCGTCAAAAAAATTTTATGTCCAGCCGCGTCGATAATTCTTTCGTAACAAGTTTGACCGGTCGGCCAATCGCAATTTCCCGCAACTCCGTAAACAGGAACGCTGACCAATTCTTGAAGATATTCTGCGTCGGGAACGCAGTCGCCGCAATGCAGCCACATATCCATTTTTTGCGCCCTGCTGACAACGTCGTCGATCGATGACCAATTTCCGTGCGTGTCGCTGATTATTCCGATATTCATGATAACCGCTCCTTCAATTTCGGCACCATTTGCCGCAGTGCCTCGCCGCGATGACTGACTGAATCTTTTTCTTCCGCCGTCAATTCCGCCATTGTTTTTTTGTCATCGATATAAAAATACGGATCGTATCCGAAACCTCCCGAGCCTTTCGGGATTTTTTTTATCGTGCCTTTAACAATTCCCGAAGTTAAAATTTCTTCGCCGTTCGTGTCATAAAAACACAGTGCGCAACGATAATCAGCCGCAGATTCTTCAATATGATTTTTCTCCAACTCCTCCAAAAGTTTTTCGTTATTTTTGCCGTCGCTTGCGTGACAGCCTGAAAATCTTGCGGAAAAAACTCCGGGCGCACCGTTCAAAGCGTCAACTTCCAAGCCCGAATCGTCCGCAAGGCAGGCAAGTTTGGTTTGTTCGGAAAAAAATTTTGCCTTGATTCGCGCATTTTCTTCAAAAGTTTTTCCGTCCTCAACCGCGTCGGGAAGATTTTTGAAGTCGGCAAGAGATAAAATTTCCACAGGCAATTTTTCAAACGCCGCCTTAATTTCCCGTAACTTTCCCTGATTTTTTGTAGCGATAACAATTTTTTTCAATTAACCGACCCTCCCAACGCGCCAAACCAATTCTCTGCCGAGAGCGTCTTTTTGCAAATCGATTAAGTTTTTTATTCCGCCTTCCGTTAAATCTAAAAGTTCATTCAATTCGGCACGAGTAAAAGATTTTTTTTCGCCGGTAATTTGAACTTCAACCAATTCGCCCGCTCCCGTCATGACAACATTGCAGTCTGCCAAAGCGTGAGAGTCTTCTTCAAAGCACAGGTCCAAAAGTTTTTCGCCGTCTTCGGAAATTCCTGCGGAAATTGCCGCCAAAAAGTCTTTGACGGGAAAAACGTTTCCAACTTCGTAAAAAGTTTCGCAAGCCTCAACCAACGCGACAAATGCGCCGGTTATCGCCGCCGTTCGAGTTCCGCCGTCCGCCTGAATAACATCGCAGTCAATCGTGACAGTTCTTTCGCCTATCGCCGATAAATCCGTCACCGCCCGCAATGCTCTTCCGATAAGTCTTTGAATTTCCAAAGTCCGTCCGTTGACTCTGAAACCCGTATCACGCGGTGCGCGGATTGTCGTCGAGCTCGGCAAAAGTGAATATTCCGCCGTGACCCAGCCTGTTCCCGAACCTTTTAAAAAGAATGGCACTCTGTCCTCAACGGTTGCCGCGCAGATAACTTTCGTGTTGCCCATTTCGATTAACGCAGAACCTGCAGGATAAAGTTGAAAGCGTCTTTGCAGAAAAACTTCTCGCATTTCGTCTGCCATGCGTCTGTCCAGTCTCATTAAAAAAATTCCCCCGTAATAATTTTTCGCATTGTACAATAAAAATTATCATTCTGCAATATTCTGAAAATAAAAAAAACGCGGGCATTTTCATTTTGTCCGCATCATTTTTTTTACAAGGAATTTTTTTTATTTTAAGTTGGTTTTGAAGAAATCCGCAATTTTGTCGAAGGGGATAAAATTTTTTCCTCCGCCGTCATATAAATCGGTGTGATTCGCGCTGGGAATAATCAAAAGTTCTTTATTCCCCGCAACCGTGTCATTTCCGTTGCGTTTAACGCCGGTCATATTTTCAAAGGCGGTTTCGGAAAAATATCGCGAATGAGCGTTTTCGCCGTGAATAATCAGCACGGGATTTTGAATTTCGCTGATGTAGGAAAGTTGCGGCATATTCATAAAACTCAATGCGCTTGTAACATTCCAGCCGTCGTTTGAATTTAAACTTCTCTTATGATAACCGCGCTCGGTTTTGTAGTAGTCGAAATAATCTTTGACGAATTGCGGGAAAGTTGAAGGGTCTTCGACAACTCCGCCCGCACGAGAATATTTTCCCGCGCGATAATCTTCAGTGCGCTGTTTATTTAAATTTTCGCGATTTTGCTGACGTTCTTTTTTCAAAGTCGCTTCGTCTTTATCGTAATCAAAATAGCCGTTCGCAATGACGCGGCTCATATCGTACATAGTAGTTGCAACGGTCGCTTTAATTCGCGTGTCAATCGCCGCCGCATTCAACGCAAGACCTCCCCAACCGCAAATCCCGATGATTCCGATTTTATCAGCGTCAACATTATTTTGAGTCGAAAGAAAATCTACCGCCGCTTGAAAATCTTCGGTGTTGATGTCGGGGGATGCAACGAAACGAGGATAACCGCCGCTCTCGCCGGTGAAGGACGGATCGAAGGCGATTGCAATAAATCCGCGCTCCGCCATTTGTTGAGCATAAAAACCGGAAATTTGTTCTTTGACCGCGCCGAAAGCTCCCGCAACTGCCAACGCGGGAAGTTTGCCCGAAATATTTTTCGGCGTGTACATATCCGCCGCCAAAGTTATTCCGTAACGATTAACGAAAGTTATTTTTTTGTGGTCAACTTTATCGCTCTTCGGAAAAACTTTATCCCATTCGCTGACGAGTTTCAAATTTTCTTTTTGAATGACGCTGGAAGATGCCGTACTTGCATCGGCGGGAATTTTTGCCGCCGCGTCAACTCCGTTACTCATAATGCCCATCACTCCCAAACACATTGCAGAGACCAAAATTTTTTTCAAAGTTTTTTTCATTTAAAACGCCTCCGTGAAATTATTTTTCAAATCTGACCGTAACATTTTTATCGCCGAGAATTTTTGATAAATTTTCGGGATTTTCAATTTTTCCCAGCCGAGTGTAACTATAAGAAGTCGAAAAATTTTTGTAGAAAAGCACGATATAACTTGAACTGTACAACATCAAATCGCCTTCGTGAATTTCGCCGATATTTTTGTCATCGGACGGGAAATTCTCCGCGAATTTATAATATTTTTCGTTGCCGTTGAGTTCGGTCATTTCGACTTCAAGCGGCAATTTTTTTATAAACTCTTGCGTCGAAGGATTATTTTCCAAATTCGCATAAAAAATTTTTTCTCCGACAGAAATTTTTATTTTCATCTCGACCGCCTCAACTTTTTCCGCAGAATTTTTTTCAGCACTGCAACCGACTGAAAAAATTAAAATCAAACCTAAAATCAATGCGAAAAATTTTTTCAGTTCAATCACCTCGTTCTGATTTTGATGAATTTATTTTAAACGATTGAAAAAATTTTTGCCAACAGCTATTATTCATAATGAAATATTCTTGACGGTAATATCGGAGGGAGTTATGGACGTAAGGGTTTTGAAATATTTTTTGACGGTTGCGCGGGAAGAAAATTTTACACGCGCCGCGCAGATTTTGTATGTCACGCAACCGGCTTTGTCGAAACAATTAAAATTTTTGGAAGAAGAACTCGACACGAAATTATTTTTGCGGAAAAATTCGGGGATAAAATTGACCGACGCGGGAAAGTTGCTTTGCAAACGCGCCGCAGAACTCGTAAATTTATCCGACAAAATTTTCGAAGAATTTACCGCAAAAAAAATAACCGGCGGCGAAATTTATTTCGGGCTGGCTGAATCTTATCAAATCAGATTTTTGGCGCGGGAGATTAAAAACTTGAAAAATTTTTATCCCGACTTGCACTATCACATCACGAGCGGCGATACTGAACAGGTAATTGACAAACTTGACAGCGGACTTTTGGATTTTGCGGTTTTGGCAGAAAATCCCGACTTTCAAAAATATAATTTTCTGGAATTTCCGCAAGCCGACGAATGGGGACTTATTTTGCCGGCTGACGATGAACTTGCACGGCTTGAAAAAATTTCTTTTGAAAATTTAATCGGACTGCCGCTTTTTTGTTCGGGGCAGGGCTGGAAAAAAGATATTGCGAAGTGGTGCAACGGGCAGATCGAAAAACTTTTTTTGGAGGGATCGTTTCGGCTTTCTTATAACGGCTCGATTTTCGTCAAGGAAAAACTCGGCTATCTTCTGTCGTTGAATCATTTAATCGACGTTTCGGAAAAAAGCGGCTTGGTTTTTCGTCCGCTCGATCCGAAGTTGGAAACGAAAATATATTTGGTTTGGAAAAAATATCCGACTTTTTCGCGGATGGCGGAAATTTTTTTGGACAGAATAAAAAATTCTTTTGAAGTCAACACTCTATCTCAATAATTCCCACCGCATACGGCGCAACTTCGTACTGCTGAAAAATAAAATGCACGCGCAAATTTTCGTCAAAATAAAAATCTTCGGGAATTTTTGTTAACTGCTGAAAATCTCTGTAAAGCGGAATTCGATTTTTTTTTGCATATGCCTTGAGCTTGAGCGTTAAATTTTTCGGCGAATAGTCGGACTCGCCTTTTTTTTCGTCGGCAACAAAGGCTAAATTTTGCGCAAAAATTCTTTCGCCGGAATCCGAATTGAAATTTAAGGCGCGGCGGTAAGTTGCGGGGTGAGCGGCTTTTTCAAAATAAACGTATTCGGTTAAAATCACGCTCAAAATTCCGAATTCATAATTGCAGGGGATTTCAAAATTTATCGCAACAGCCCCGATTTTTGCATCGTTTTCCTTCGCGGTATTTTTCACCTCCGCCAAAAATCTTTCCACTTCGCAAAAAATTTCGGTGTTTATTTTTTTCTCGACTTCGTGATTTTCCACGATTACAAAAGGATAAACCAAATTTTCATCGCCCAAATAATTCGTCTCGGCAATTTCCACCGCGCTCGCCGTCGAAAAATTCGGCAAAAAAATCATCAGTGCGAAAAAAATTTTCCACATAAAATTTTCCTCCTCAACAGTTGCCGGTATAAACGAAATTCAAAAAATTTCGTGCAACTTCCGCCAGCCGATAAACTTTTTTAACGTCGGTTGCGGGGCGATCCAAAATTTTATAACGCGGAAAAAATCTGCTTACGTGCAGGGGAATATTTTTTGAAATGCTTGCAAGCCATTTCGCTTCTTGAATCATATCGGCTTCGGAGTCGTTCATTTGCGGCACGATTAAACTTGTAACTTCGACGTGGCAACTTTCGGCGGAAGTTTTAATTGTATTTTTGACGGTCTCAAAATCTCCGCCGAGTTCGTCATAAATTTTTTGACTGAAACCTTTTAAATCGATATTCATTGCGTCAATCAGCGGCAGAATTTTTTTCAGTGCGCCGCCGGAAATATTTCCGTTCGTAACGAGAACAGATTTCAAATTATTTTTTTTCAGAAGTTCGGAAGTGTCGCGGATAAATTCGTAACTTATGAAAGGTTCGTTGTAAGTGAAGGCGATTCCGATATTTTTTTTCGGAATGAGATCGACGGCGAGGTTGACGAGTTCTTCGGGAGAAAATTTTTTCGCGGGGAAAGTCGAATCAGCCATCGAAATTTCAAAATTTTGGCAGAAGGGGCAATTTAAATTGCAACCGTAACTGCCTACGGACAAAATAAAACTTTTCGGGAAAAAATGATAGAGCGGTTTTTTTTCAATCGGATCGAGTGCAAGAGAAGTTATTTTGCCGTAATTCAGCGCGAAAATTTTTTCACCGTCATTAAATCTTGCGCGACACTTACCGATTTCCCCGACGTCAAGTTGACAATGGTGCGGACAAATTTCACAAACTTTTTTATTTGCCAAAAAAAATTCCTCCCGCAAATTTATTTTTGAAAAAATATGTGTTTAAAAAACTAAATTGTTGAACCGGCGCGCACGGACGCGCGCACCTGCCCGCCCAGTGAGCGTGATGCGAACGAAGCGGGCGAGTTTTCTTTTGCTTACTTTTCTTTGGCGGCTCAAAGAAAAGTAAGTTCCAACATCTTTTTACTTTAAAAGCCGTTTGTCGAAAAAACTACTCCTTAAGCACAAGCCTAAAAAAATATTATCATAAGCATTTTTACATTGCAAATTAAAAAATCCCGGCGGTAAAAAAAATCGTCGGGATTTTCGTTAAAAAAATTTTTTCAATTCATCAAAGCATTTTTCACGAGCAGGCGAGCCTTTGCCCTTGCAAGTGCTCTGTTGGCGCGGTCGATGTCAATCAGCGTTTCTTTCGTCGTCTGCTTGTATTGAGCGATTCTTTCTTCCGCGCGTTGTTTGGCCCTTTGAGCGCGTTCAACGTCGATATCTTCGGGAAGTTCCGCCGAATCCGCAAGGACGGTAATTTTTTCGGGCGTGACTTCCATAAATCCGCCGCCGAGTGCAACTAAATTTTCTCCGCCGTCCATTTTTATTTTCATGGCGTGCGGCAAAAGTTCCGTCAAAAGGTTTGCATGGCGCGGCAAAATTCCGAGTTCACCCGCAGTCGAACGAACGATTAACATATTGATGTCTTTTGAAAAAATTTCGCCTTTATCGGGGCTGACAATATCAAGTCGGATTGTTGCCATTTATCAACCCTCCTTGAGTTTCTCCGCTTTCTGAACAGCTTCTTCAATACCGCCGACCATGTAGAAAGCATTTTCGGGCAAGTCGTCATATTTGCCGGAAAGAATTTCTTTAAAGCCGCGGATGGTATCTTTGAGCGCGACGTATTTGCCGGGCGAACCTGTGAAGACTTCGGCGACTGCGAAAGGTTGAGACAAGAAACGCTGAATTTTTCTTGCGCGGGAAACAGTCAATTTATCTTTGTCTGAAAGTTCTTCCATACCCAAAATTGCGATAATGTCCTGAAGTTCTTTATATTTCTGCAAAACAGCCTGAACTCCGCGAGCAACTTCGTAATGCTCCTGCCCGATGACGTGCGGGTCCAAAATTCTTGAAGTAGAGTCGAGAGGATCTACGGCGGGATAAATTCCGAGCTCCGCAATTTGACGGCTCAAAACGGTTGTTGCGTCCAAGTGCGTGAAAGTTCCTGCGGGCGCGGGGTCAGTCAAGTCGTCAGCGGGGACGTAAACCGCCTGAACCGAAGTAATTGAGCCTTTGCGCGTCGAGGTGATACGCTCTTGAAGTGCGCCGATGTCCGTTGTCAAAGTGGGCTGATAACCGACGGCGGAAGGCATACGGCCTAACAGCGCGGAAACTTCGGAACCTGCCTGAATGAAACGGAAAATATTATCAATGAACAAAAGCACGTCCTGCCCTTGCACGTCGCGGAAATATTCCGCCATTGTAAGACCTGTCAAGCCGACGCGCATACGAGCACCGGGCGGCTCATTCATCTGACCGTAAACGAGCGCGGTTTTGTCGATAACGCCCGATTCCGTCATTTCCGTCCAAAGGTCGTTACCTTCGCGAGTACGTTCACCGACGCCCGAGAAGACGGAATAACCGCCGTGCTCCGTCGCGATGTTATGAATCAGTTCCATAATTAAAACTGTTTTTCCGACACCTGCGCCGCCGAACAGTCCGACTTTACCGCCTCTTGAATACGGCGCAATCAAGTCAACGACTTTGATACCGGTTTCAAGAATTTGCGTCGAAGTCTCCTGCTCTTCAAAACTGGGCGCGGGTCTGTGAATGGGCCAACGCTCTTTGTTATGAACGGGTTCGGGATTGTTATCGACTGTTTCGCCGAGAACGTTGAAGACACGCCCCAAGCAAGCCTCGCCGACGGGGACGGTAATAGGAGAGCCTGTGTCCTCCGCCTCCATTCCGCGAACAAGTCCGTCAGTCGAACTCATTGCGATGCAACGGGTGACGCTGTCGCCGAGGTGTTGCATAACTTCGGCGATTAAATCAATTTGAACGTCGCCCGATTTGCCTGTTATATGTACTGCGTTCAAGATTTTGGGCAGTTCGCCGGGCGGAAATTCCACGTCGACGACTGCGCCGATTACCTGAACTACTTTTCCTTTAGCCAAATTGTTTTCAACTCCTTTTTGAGATCGACAGATCAACGGATCGACAGATGGCTAGTTTTTGGCGAGTGTTTGAGTCAATTTTCTAATCAATACATTCAGCATTTTGCCGACTTCATTGCAAAGACCTACAGAAACGGAAATCTCGCTTTCGTCTACATAGCCGATTCTTACACAAAGTTGCAACTGAGTTTCGAGTTCGCTTTGTGAACCGCGAGCAATGGCGAGAAATTTTATAAACTCTCGGGTTGAATTTCTGCCTTGACCCTCGGCAATATTTGAAGGTATAGAAACAACTGTACGGCGCATTTGATCTGAAAGTGCGTAAGTCTCCGTTTTCGGCAGAATTTTTACAAGTCTGTAAATCTCAACCGCCAAGTCCATCGATTTTTGCCAAACCGTAAATTCCTTGTAACTTCGTAAAGTCATAAAAATTCAATCCTTTGTCGATCTGATTAACTGTCGATCTGTCGATCTACTCAAGCGCATTCGCACCGCCGACAATTTCGTTGATTTCGTTGGTGATGCCGGCTTGACGAACTTTGTTATAGTAAAGATTGAGTTTGCCGACAAGTTCCTGCGCGTTATCCGTCGCATTGCTCATTGCGTTCATTCGCGAACTGAGTTCACTTGCCGCCGCATGCAACATCGCGCCGTAAATTCTTGTGGCAAGTCTGCGCGGAAGAAAATCATTTAAAACAGAAACTGCGTCGGGTTCATAAATGTATTCTTCCTTCGTCGCAATATTTTCTGCAACATAGTCATCGGTGGTAATCGGCAGTAAAGTCACGTCGTCCGGCACGCAACTGATTGCGGAAACAAAGCGCGTATAAATCATGGTCACGTCGGTAATTTCTCCGCTCATGAAACGTTCGACGATTAAGTCGGCAATTTCCTTAGCGTATTGATAACTCGGACGCTCGCTTATTCCGTGATAGTGCTTGATGATGTTGTAACCGCGCTGTTGAAAATGACTTGTCGCCTTTCTGCCGACGGTGATAAGTTCAATTCCGTCGACATAGTCCGCGTCATGATATTCTTTCGCAACGGACAAATTCGCAGTCGATGGAGCAGACCCGCCGGTTTTCGGGCGTGAAGCACCCGTCGCGCTGACATGCCCTCTTGCCGCCCTCATCTGTCCTGTTTTCGGAGCTTCGCGAACGTCTTTTATCGCGTCGAAATTTTTCTTGTGGAAATTTTCTTCAGTTGCGTCCTTTGAATCATCGGGCGAACCGTCATATTCGATTGTGTCGTGAGCTTCTTTAAAAACGTTGCTGGAATACGCACCCGCAAGACCTTTGTCGGACGCAATGACGAGGAATAAAAATTTGCCGTTACCGTGCTGTTCTTCCTCAATCATCTGTTTTCGCGTCATGATGAACGGGCTTTTATCTTCCTGCCCGTGCATTTGCGTCATAAGTCGGCGAATAATATCGCGAGTTTTATCGACGTAAGGCAGGTTATTTAAAAGTGCGTCGCGAGCCGCGTTGAATCTTGATCTGGCGATCATGTCCATTGCGTTGGTGATTTTTTGAATGTTTTTGACGCTTTTAATGCGTCGGCGGATATTTTGTAAATTTGCCATTTACTCCACCGCCTATTCCGCAACTTTATAAGTGACTGTTTCCTTAAATTCCGTGATAGCCGCTTTAATTTGATTTTCAAGAGCGTCATCAAGTTTTTTCTGTTCAGCGATTTTCTTGCCGATGTCGGGATGGTTGCTGTGCATAAATTTAAGAAAATCGTTGTGGAAAGTGACGACCTTATCGACGGGAATATCTGCCAAAAATCCTCTGACAGCCGTGAAAATGGTCAAAACTTGATCTTCGACTGCAAGCGGCGAATATTGAGACTGTTTAAGAGTTTCGACCATTCGCGCACCTCTGTCGAGTTGTGCCTTCGTCGCTTTATCCAAGTCCGAGCCGAATTGAGCAAATGCCGCAAGTTCACGATACTGGGCAAGGTCAAGGCGCATTGTACCCGCAACCTGTTTCATAGCTTTAATCTGTGCACTTCCGCCGACGCGGGAGACTGAAAGACCGACGCTTATAGCGGGACGAATGCCTGAATAGAAAGAGTCTGTTTCAAGCATAATTTGTCCGTCCGTGATTGAGATAACGTTCGTCGGAATGTATGCGGAAACGTCACCCGCTTGAGTTTCGATAATCGGCAAAGCTGTAATCGAGCCTGCGCCGAGCCTGTCAGAAAGTTTTGCGGCACGTTCCAAAAGTCTTGAATGTAAATAGAAAACGTCGCCGGGATATGCCTCACGTCCGGGCGGTCTTCTAAGCAAAAGTGACATTGCACGATAAGCCGCCGCATGTTTCGTCAAGTCGTCGTAAATGCAAAGGCAATGACCGTGTTTTTCATACATAAAATATTCAGCCATTGCAACGCCTGCGTACGGTGCGAGATATTGGAGCGGAGCAGAATCCGCAGCAGTCGCCGCAACAACGATTGAATATTCCATTGCGCCGTGATCTTCGAGAGTTTTCACGACGCGGGCAACCGTCGACGCCTTTTGACCGATTGCAACGTAAACGCAGATACAATTTTGTCCCTTCTGATTGATAATCGTGTCGATTGCGATAGCGGATTTACCGATACCGCGGTCACCGATAATCAACTCACGCTGTCCGCGTCCGATAGGAACAAGTGCGTCGATAGCTTTTAACCCTGTTTGCAACGGCTCATGAACAGATTTTCTGTCCGCAATGCCGGGAGCTTTAAACTCAACAGGTCTTGATTGAGTTGTTTCGATGGGTCCTTTGCCGTCGATGGGACGACCGAGAGCGTCGACAACGCGCCCGATCATATTTTCTCCGACGGGAACCTGCATAATTTTTGCCGTGCGTTTAACAGTCGCGCCCTCTTTAATTTCATTGTCACGACCGAGAATAACCGCACCGACGTTATCCTGCTCCAAGTTCAAGACCAGACCGAAAATATCGTCGCCAAAGTCCAAAAGTTCGCCCGCCATAGCTTTATCCAGTCCGTGAATGTGCGCTATGCCGTCGCCGACCTCTATGACCGTACCGACTTCGTCAACATTTAAATCGACGTTGTAATTTTTAATCTGACTCTTGATTATGGCAGTAATTTCATCAGGATTTATTTTCATGTCTTTTACTTCACCTCTGATATTAGAGTCGAGAAAGTTTTAATCCGTCATACGAAGAACTTTTCCAACATTTATTCCAAGATAATTCAAGCAGTAAACACAAACTTTTTGCGTAACAATATCGCTGTGAATCCAGTCATTATGTTTTGCGCCGTCGATTGAATAACGAGAGTAACCCTCCGTCAATTCAAAATGATAATCGTGGATGCCTTCGAGTTCGGGAGTTTCGCCCTGCTTGACATTTTTTACTTTAACGTCAATCAGAATATGACCGGGCCGACTGTTATCGACGGCAGTTTCATTCATAACGAAATATTCAATGCCGCCCTTTGCATAAACCCAAGCATCTTGCGCGAAAACTTTTGACTGAAAAGTTATGAACGTTGCGAGAATACACAGCGAAAGCAAAATTTTTTTCAGCATAAAGTTCACCGTTTACGCCTTAACCGTCATGGAACTTTTGAGATTTTTCAAACGACCTGCGGCAGAGCCGTCAATTCGTTTGTCTCCGATTGTTACAATAAGTCCGCCTAAAATAGATTTATCCTCGTGCTTGCGAATGCGGATTTTTTTCTCCGTCAAACTCGCAAGTTTTTTACTTAGAAGATTTTCCTGTTGCTTGGTGAGCGGAAAAGCTGAAGTGACATCGGCGATTAAAATTCCCTGCGCCTTATTTTTCAGCGCGGTGAAAATTTCGTAAATCGCGGAAAAAATGCCGATTCTGCTTTTATCGACCAGCAACATCAAAAAATTCATAACGGTTTCCGAAACTTCTTTTTTTAGAGCCTTCGTGAGCAAATCTTTTTTCGCTTTGTGCGGGACGAGCGGATTTTGGAAAAATTTGACGGCTTCGGGGACGCTGAAAACATCTTCCGCGACCTTGTTCAAGTCTTTGTCATAAGCGTCAAGTTTTCTTTCGTCCTGCGCGATTTCAAAAATTGCCCGTGCGTATTTGTTGGCAAGCTGAATATTTAACATTTAGCCCGCCTCCTACTTCACATCTTCCAGCATATCTTTATCGAGATTGGCGATAAAATCGCTGACAAGTTTATCGTTTTCTTTCGTGCCGAGATTTTTCGCGACGATTTTTTCAGCCGCCGCCAAACTCAAGGTAACAATTTCGGATTTCATTTGTTCAAAAGCCCGATTGCGCTCGTTTTGAATTTCTTCCTGCGCAGTTTGTTTCATTTTGTCGATTTCGCGTTTAGTTTCGGCGACAAGTGCTTCGCGCTCCTGTCTTGCGGTGATTTCGGCTTTATCGACAATATCTTGAGCTTTTTTGTGGGCTTCGGCAAGTTGAAGTTTGTATTGTTCCAAAGTTTTTTCGGCAGCTTTTTTATCCGCCTCGGCTTTTTCGATAGAATTTTTTATGCTGTCTGAACGCTGTTGAAGAAGTCTCGCAACCGGCTTGTATGCCAACGCGCGCAGAATTGCCGCCAAAATTAAAAAGTTCAGCACTTGCGCGATCATTGTTGCGTTAATTTCTATCAAAGAAAATTCCCCCCTTTTCAGATGGGCAGATCGGTAGTGAATAGATCGGTAGAAAAAAACTATCGATCTATCGATCTGTCGATCTACTGATCTACTATCCGATGAGCGGATTGGCGTAGAGCATAATCAACGCGACAACTGCGGCGATAATTGCCATAGCTTCGATCAAGCCGACGGAAATAAGAGTGTTGGTGAAAAGAGTTCCCTGCGCTTCAGGTTGACGAGTGATGCCGTCGATAAATTTGCTTGTGACAAGACCGTCACCCAAGCCCGCGCCGATTGCTGCGAGTCCCATACAAATGCCTGCACCGATAAGAGCTGCCGCTACCATAATTGCCTGTTCCATTAAAAAATACCTCCCAATAAAATCAGTTAAAAATTTTTAGTTTGAAGACTTATGAAAATCTTCGTTGAAAGTAAATTTTTCAAATGCGCCGAAAAAAATTCCGGCACAAATTTTTACTCCTTAACCGCATTGCCCAAATAAGCCATACTCAACATCGTGAAAATAACCGCGTGAACACAGCTGATAAAAATACTGAACGCCAACCAGACAACGGACGGAATCGGCATCCAAATCGGGATTAAGTGGAGTAAAACGATAATTAAAATTTCGCCCGCGAGAATGTTGCCGAATAGACGAAAAGCCAGCGTTATCGGCTTTGCAATCTCTTCGATCATGTTGATTACCACGAACGGCGCAAACGGCTGGAAAAAATGCGCGATGTAGTGCGTGCCTTTGAAGTACAAGCCGAAAAAATGCACCATACACACCACCAAGAGCGCAAGTCCCAAAGTCGTGTTCAAGTCATTTGTCGGCGACGCCATAAACGGTATCAATCCGAGCAAATTACTTGTCAGCAAAAATAAAAACAGCGACACGATAAACGGCTCAAACATTTTTCCGCGTCTGCCCATCATGTTGTTTATTTGACCTTGCAACCAAACGACGACAATTTCAATAAAATTTTGCCAGCCGGTCGGAATAACTTTTAAACTTCTCACGGCGAGACCCGCAACGACGATTACAATAAACATCGCCAACCAAGTCATGCAAATAGTTTCAACGTTGAAAGTCAGCCCCATAAAATTTACTGTTTCGCGGACTCCGATATGTTCCATACATTCACCTCCTTTAAAAACTTTTTAACGCCTGAAAATATTTTTTATAAACTCCTCCTCCCGTGATAAATCAAAGCTCCGAGCGCAGTCACATAAAAAGCAATAAAACATACCGACGTTGACAAAAAAAGCTCCGTCGATATGCGCGCCGCAACTGCCAAAACTATAAAAACCATCGCCAGCCGCAACAAAAGACCAATCAGCATAACTTTTTTTGCTTGAGCGGAATTTCTTTTTGCCGCCGCTTCTAACCTTGCCGCGCCTGAGACAAACCAAAAAAAAGTCAATAACGCGCCGATTAAAACCGAACCGCACAAAAAAAATTGCCCGTTAGAAATTAACTGTATGATCATAATCGCGGCGACTGCCAGGAAAATTTTACAGCTCCGCCCGAAAGTAACTATTACTTGTTTCATGCGTGCTAATTTTCGACGCTTGAAAAATTTTCCCTGCAAAAAAAACTTTAAAAAACATTTATCACTCGATGAGTTTGCGGAATTACGCGGACATCAGAAATTTTTTTAAGTGCGAGCGATTGCAGGGATAAAATTTTTTCCGCAGTCGCTTTTTTTATTTTTCCAAACGGCGTGACGGGCTGAATTATGAGCAAAATATTTTTTGGGATTAAATCAATCGCCGCGCAAAATTCTTCCGTCGAAGTTTCTTTCGAAATGACGATTTTTATATACAAATCTTTTTCGCGGGCAATTTCGATAAATTTTTTGTGCAGGTCGAAAAGATTTTCCCCGATAACGCTCGGCAATTTAATATCCATGCTGACAATATCAATCGCATCGAAAATTTTTTTAAAATCTTCTGCAAGAGTTCCGTTCGTTTCAAGAAAAATTTTCAGTCCGCAATTTTTCAAAAGTTCGGCAACTTCCAAAATAAATTTCCAATGCAAAAGAGGTTCGCCGCCGGTAAAACTCACCGAATGAGCTGGGATTTGTTCGTGAAAATTTTTTATAATCTCGGCAACTTTTTCAGCGGAAACGGGATTTTTTATTTGCGAAAAATTCATACTGCCCGCCTGCGTTTCGACTTTGCAAAAATCTGCGCGATGAAAATTTGTGTCGCAGTAAGCGCAATGCAAATTACAGCCGGAAAGTCTGACAAAAATTTGTCTGCAACCTACATATTTTCCCTCGCCTTGAATCGACGAAAAAATTTCAATTAAATTTCCCATAAAAAAATCTCCTTTTGAAAAAAAATTATTTTTTGCTTAATCTTGCAAACGTGCTATAATTTTAACAAATTTTTGATTGAGGTGAAAATATTTGAAAGGAAAATTGATTCTTGAGGACGGAAGTGTTTTTCGCGGGCAAATTTTCAGCGGCTCGAATGCAAATGCTGAAGGCGAAGTCGTTTTCAACACGGGTATGACGGGTTATCAAGAAATTTTGACAGACCCGTCGTATTGTCGGCAAATTGTGACTTTGACTTATCCGCTGATTGGAAATTATGGCACGGCGAAAATTTTTGACCAGAGCAGAAAAAGTTTTGTAGGCGGCTTGATAATCGGCGAACTTTGCGACATTCCCAGCAGTTCAAGTTGTGAAAAAACTCTCGCTGAATATTTGGCGTCCGAAAAAATTCCCTGCCTTTATGACGTTGACACTCGCGCGGTTACAAAAAAAATTCGTTCGGCGGGGACAATGAAAGGCGTTATCGTAAGCGAATACACTTCCCAGCAGACTGTTGACGAAATGATGTCTCTTCCGCTCGAAAATGATGTTGTTGCACATGTGACGACTCGCGACCATTACACGCTTGAATCAGATAAAAAAAATGCGCCGTTCGTCGTGGCGATGGATTTTGGCGTTAAAAAACATATTTTGGACAGCTTGAACAATCTCGGCTGCAAAATTACAGTAGTTCCCGCGCACACGTCCGCAGATGATATTCTGTCTATGAATCCGGACGGAATTTTTTTGTCGAACGGCCCCGGCGACCCTAAAGACGTTCCCGAAATTATCGACGAAGTGAGAAAGTTAATCGGCGCGAAACCGATTTTCGGAATTTGTCTCGGTCATCAACTTTTGGCGTTGGCACTCGGCGCGGACACTTACAAATTAAAATTTGGTCATCGCGGCTCAAATCAGCCGGTAAAAAATTTGCGGACGGGAAGAGTTTATATCACTTCACAAAATCATGGTTACGCGGTGGACGAAAAATCACTGCAAGACCTGCCGCTCGAAGTGACTTACATTTCAATGAACGACGGCACAGTTGAGGGAATGCGACATAAAGAACTGCCGATTTATTCTGTGCAATATCACCCCGAAGCCTCGCCCGGCCCGACTGACAATATGTATTTGTTCGACGAATTTTTTGAAATGATGCAGGAAAATAATTAAAATTAAATTTATGAAACAGGATTCGCAAAAAAAAATCACAACAGCCGAACTCACAAAAATTTCAATGTGCGTTGCGCTCTGTTGCGTGGCGTCGTTTATTTATTTTCCGTTACCGTTTACGCCCGGCATGGTGACGGCTTTAACTTTGGCAATGAGTTTATCAGCCTACATTTTGCCGCCCAAGCAGACTTTTTTGGTAATTTTAATTTATATTTTACTCGGCGCGGCGGGACTTCCGATATTTGCGGGGAGTGGCGGAGTCGGAAAACTTTTCAGCCCCGTCGGCGGATTTTATTTCGCGTGGCTTTTGGCGTATCCGATTTTAAGTTTTTTCAAAGGCGAAAAACCGAATTTAAAACGCTATGCACTCGCGAATATTTTTTTGACAATGCCTATAACTTACGCAGGCGGTTTGCTGTCAATGTATTTTCTTTTGGATATAACACTTTGGCAGGCGGCGGCAATGGCAGTTTTGCCATATATCCCGGGCGACGTGATGAAAACTTTGGCGGCGGCTTTCCTCGGAGTGAAAATAAATTCTGTCGAGAGTTTTAAAAACTCATAAAATTTTCGACAAAAATAATTTTGTGCGTTCTTCCTTAGGATTTTCAAAAACTTCTTTCGGAACGCCTTCTTCGACGATATAACCGCCGTCAACAAATAATAATCTTGTGCCGACTTCGCGCGCAAATCCCATTTCGTGCGTAACGATAACCATTGTCATACCGCTTTCGGCAAGTCTTTTCATAACGTCCAAAACTTCGCCGACCATTTCGGGGTCAAGTGCGCTCGTCGGCTCATCAAACAACATAACTTTGGGTTGCATTGCCAACGCTCTGGCGATTGCAACCCTTTGTTGTTGACCGCCCGAAAGTTGGTTGGGAAAAGCTTCAGCCTTGTCACCGAGTCCTACTCTGTCCAAAAGTTCCTGCGCAGTCATTTCGGCTTTTTCACGTTCAATTTTACGAACTTTCATCGGCGCAAGAGTAATGTTGTCCAGAACGCTCATATGCGGAAAAAGATTGAATCTTTGAAAAACCATGCCGACTTCTTCGCGAACTTTGTTAATATTTTCTTCGTTGTTCATCGGAATATTGTCAACCGTAATCGTGCCGCCCGTCGGCTCTTCCAAAAAATTTATACAGCGCAAAAGAGTCGACTTGCCCGAACCCGAAGGACCGATTATAACAACAACTTCGCGCTCGTCGATATTTAAGTCGATTCCCTTCAAAACTTCCAGCTCGCCGAAAGATTTTTTTAAATTTTTAATTTTAATCATCTGAATTTTTTTCACCGCCAAAAAAAATTATTTTAAAGCGTTAACCATATTCTTTACGAAAGTTCCGACCAGCTCGGCAGAATTTTTTTCATTTTTCGCCAAAATTTTTATAATCGCACTGCCGACAATTACGCCGTCAGCAAGTACGGACATTTTTTTTGCCTGCTCGGGAGTCGAAATTCCGAAACCGATCGCGCAAGGAATTTTTGTATTCTCTCGAACAATTTTTATCATCGGAGCCAAGTCGGTTTTAATTTCACTTCTCACGCCCGTCACTCCCAAACTCGACACGATATATAAAAATCCTTCAGCCTCGGAAGAAATTTTCGCAA
Organism: uncultured Selenomonadaceae bacterium; assembly: GCA_905236725.1. GTDB lineage: Bacteria > Bacillota > Negativicutes > Selenomonadales > Selenomonadaceae > Quinella. Next base: position 29,617 of record CAJOCT010000010.1, read on the forward strand.
TTCGATTTTCTGAAGTCGGCGCAATCATCGAAATTAAATCCACGCCGAATTTTTTACAGAGCGGCAAAAATTCATTTTTTTCCTCGAAAGGCACGTCGGGCAAAATAATTCCGTCGATTTCAATTTCTTTGCAGGCGGATAAAAATTTTTCCGCGCCGTAACCGAAAACAACATTTGCATACGTCATAAAAACCAGCGGAATTTTTATTTCCGCGCGAATTTTTTTCACGAAGTCGAAAATTTTTTCAGTCGTCACCCCGCCTTGAAGTGCTTTTAAATTCGCCTCCTGAATGACGGGACCTTCCGCGGTCGGGTCGGAAAAAGGTATGCCCAACTCAATTAAACTCGCGCCGTTTTTCACCATTTCGCGAATACATTTTTCTGTCGTCTCCAAGTCGGGATAGCCGCAAGTTATGAACGGTATGAACGCCTTCCCGTTTGAAAAAGCGTTTGAAATTTTACTCATAAATTTCACTCCAATTTATTTCACCGAAAATTTGTTGCAGATTCAAAATATTTTTCCGAAATTTTTTTATCGTAACCCCGGCGCACAGGACGTGCGCCACTGTCCGCCTAGTGAGCGTGACGCGAACGAAGCGGACGAGTTTTCTTTTGGTTACTTTTCTTTGTCGGCACAAAGAAAAGTAACATTTAAAAAAATTTCTCACTCCAAATTATTTTCTTTCAAATAATTCACCAAAAAATTATAACGCTCCGCCAAAGCACAGGCAATTTCGGTGTCGGTCATATCGCGGTCGAAGCCGTAAAAATCCATAACCAAGTTGTCGTTTTTCTTGTGAGCGTCGCGCAAATCTTTCGGCATCGCCAAAGGATCGTACAGGTCGGCAAGTGACGCGTCGGGATATTTTTTTCGCACCTGCAAAATCTCCCACGCACTCAACCAAATATTTGCTATCGTGTCAAAATCCGGCTGCATCCAAACAAAATTATTGTAAATCAGAGTGTTTGAATATCTCAATCGACTTGTCAATCTTCCGCAAAAAGTTTTCGTCCAAGCCATATGAACTCTCGAAGTCAAAATTCCGAAGTCATAAATTTCGCCGTCGGGTATCATAAAATTTAAATTTGAACAGATTACATTTTTATCAACCCGACCGATCGGAATATAATCGCGAAGTTCTGAACTTACACTCGGCACGATTATATAATCTTTGTCAGGCTGACGAATTTCAGTAAAAAGTGTCGGCGTGTCCGCAAATTTTTGCGTGGAAATTTTTTTGCTTTTAAGTCTGAACTCTCGAACTTTTTTCACCCGCTCATAAACCGGCGGCATTTTTCGCAACTCATTCGGCGGACAATCGACCAGCCAAAGACAAAATCTTTTTTTGTTGTGAATAAATTCCTCCGCGCCCATGAAAGGTCGAATATATTTTTCTGTCTGCGGACATTTTTTTAAAAGTTCTTCGCGCTCATCGGGAGACAAAATTAAATTTCCGCCGTCCGTCGGTTGAGAACCTTTGACCATCTGCGGAATATTTGACGCATAAGAATTTATGTCGTAAATGTCAAGATTTTTCATAAGTCGATATTAACGCCCCGATATTTTGCAACCGAAGCACAATCTTTATCGCCGCGCCCCGAAAGAGTTATCACGATAATTTTTTCGGGAGGAAGTTTCGGCGCGATTTTTTTTGCATAGGCGACGGCGTGAGCAGATTCGATTGCGGGAATAATTCCTTCAGTCCGCGATAAATATTCAAACGCCTCGACGGCCTCTTCGTCGGTTATCGGAAAATATTTTGCGCGACCGATTTTATATAAATTTGCGTGTTCGGGACCGATTCCGGGATAATCCAGCCCCGCGGAAATCGAATAGACCGGCGCAATTCCGCCAAATTCGTCCTGGCAAAAATAACTTTTCATACCGTGAAAAATTCCCTCTCGCCCCGTCGAAATCGTCGCCGCAGTTTCAAAAGTGTCAATCCCTCGACCCGCCGCCTCGCAACCGATTAAATTTACGGATTCGTCGCCGATAAAATGCCAAAAACTCCCGATAGCATTAGATCCGCCGCCGACGCAAGCAATTATATAATCGGGCAATTTTTTTTCGCGTTCAAGAATTTGCGATTTAATTTCTTTTGAAATGACTGACTGAAAATCTCTGACAATCGTCGGGAAAGGATGCGGACCCATCACCGAGCCCAAACAATAATGCGTGTCGGAAATTCTGCGCGTCCATTCTCGAAAAGTTTCGCTGACAGCGTCTTTCAAAGTTCCCGTACCGTTTTTGACGGCGAAAACTTCCGCGCCCAAAAGTTTCATTCTGTAAACGTTCAGGGCTTGACGTTTGGTATCTTCTTCGCCCATAAAAATTACGCAGTCCATATTTAAAAGTGCCGCCGCAGTCGCCGTTGCAACTCCGTGCTGACCCGCGCCCGTTTCGGCGATTAAACGAGTTTTGCCCATTTTTTTCGCCAAAAGAGCTTGACCGAGAACATTATTTATTTTATGCGAGCCGGTGTGGTTTAAGTCTTCGCGCTTGAGATAAATTTTTGCTCCGCCGAGATTTTCAGTCATTTTTTCCGCGAAATAAATTTTTGACGGTCTGCCCGCGTATTCGTTGAAAAGTTTTTCAAGTTCGGAATTAAAATTTTCGTCGTTCTTAAATTTTTCATACGCCTCATCAAGTTCGATAACCGCATTCATTAAAGTTTCGGGAATGTACTGTCCGCCGAAATCTCCGAATCGACCTTTTTTCATAAAAAATTTTTCACTCCTAAAACAGATGTCAGTTGCCGGTTTTTAGTCGCCGGAATCTGACAACTGACAACTAACCACTGACAACTAAATTCTAACGATTGCTGACTTCGATAAATTTTTGCAAAGTTTTCATCGCCGCGCCCGACTCAATCAAATTTTTCGCAAGTTCAATTCCATCCGCCATCGAAGGAACTTTTTCGGCAATGTAAAGAGACGCGCCCGCATTCAACAAAACTGCATCGCGCTTGCAAGATTTATCTTCGCCGGACAAAATCGCGCGGGTGATTTTAGCATTTTCTTCAGGTTGACCGCCTTTCAATTCGGATTTTTCGCAAAGAGTCATTCCGAAATCTTCAGGCGAAATCGTATAATTTTTATACCAGCCGTCACGAAATTCAGAAATAGCAGTCGGCGAACTCATTGAAATTTCGTCGAGTTTGTCGAGTCCGAAAACAACCATTCCGCGACGTACTCCCAAGTCGATCAAAACTTTTGTGAGCGGTTGAAGTAAATATGAATCGTACACGCCGAGAAGTTGCATTTTCGGGGACGCGGGATTTGTCAAAGGTCCGAGAATGTTGAAAACAGTTCTGAAACCCAACTCCCTGCGAAGTGCTCCGACATATTTCATCGACGTGTGATATTTTTGCGCGAAGAAAAAACAAATTCCCGCCTCTCGCAAAAGTTCCACGCAGTCGTCAGGCTCAAGCAAAATATTTACTCCCAACGCCTCAAGACAATCCGCAGTCCCGCACTTTGACGACGCGGCACGGTTTCCGTGTTTGGCGACTTTTACACCTCCCGCCGCCGCAATTATCGCCGCAGTTGTCGAGATGTTGAAACTCTGCGCATTATCTCCGCCCGTGCCTACAATCTCAAAAACTTCCATGCCCGCGTCAATTTTCATCGCGTGGGCTCTCATCGCGTCCGCACAACCCAAAATTTCGTCGGCGGTTTCAGCCTTCGCGCTTTTAGTCGATAGCGCGGAAAGAAATGCGGCGTTTTGCGTCGGAGTGGTCTCGCCGTTCATTATTTCATTCATCGAATCAAAAGCCTCGCGATAAGTTAGATCTCCCTTGCTGACTATTTTAATAATTGCCTCTTTAATCATAAAAAGTTCTCCCTTCAAAATTTTTCACGGAATTATATCACGTTTTTAAAAATTGGCAAAAAAAACAGCCGTCCGCAAAGGACAGCCGAAAAAAATTCTTTCTGAAATTATTTTTCTGCAAAGGTAATTAAATTTTCTTGAGTGAGATTTTCAAAATTCTGCGTTTCAATTTTATAATCGACCGCGCTCAAATTATTTTTGACGATTGAATCGAGATTGTCCGCAGTGGCAAAATTACCTTCTGCGAAAAGTGCGGAAGTCGAACTGCCGTAAATTTTTGTGGAAGATTTGCCTTTCGAATCGATAATTGTAACAGGTTTACTTGCCGCGCCTCTTAAAGTAATTTTTCCCGATCCGACCGTTATGATAACATTTGTGCCGCTTACAGAAGCTTTATAAGTGCCGCTCGTAATTTTCAAACTGTCGCCGGCTTTAAATCCGTAAACCAAATCATTTCCGTCGCCCGAAGCATAAGTCACAACATTACTGCCACCATACAATTTTATTGTGTCATTACCCTTACCGCCCGTCAGTGTAACGGCACTGCCTTGTCTATTTGTAAGCCGGTCAGCACCTGCCCCGCTGAACATTGTGACCCTATCGCCGTAATAATTTGTAAGATTGTCCGAACTTTTGTCGCCCTGCAAGGTGACATTATCACCGCTGTAATTGTATATATATCCGCTGTAATCGCTGCTTACTGTAATTTTGACATCATTGGCACTGTTGCTATGAACACCTGACTTAACAGACCAGTCGTTGTAAGTTGAAATTTCTCCGGCAGAATTTTTTATAATGACTTTATCGTAATCGTCATCGACGGCATCTTTGAGAGTGATTTTTTGTTTGCCGACGGTGATAATAAAATCAGAACCGCTTTTTGTCGTTGAATAAGCTCCCTTGGTATTATGGAGCGTATCATTTGAATCAAAGCCGAAAATAGTATCGTTGCCGTTACCCGACGCATATTGAATCAAATTATTTTTTGAATCGCCGTGAGAGCTGAGGGAAACAATATCACTACCCGCACCGCCGTTAATCGTGGCGTAATCGGCGTATCCTGAAATCGTATCATTTCCCTTGCCGCCGAAAACATAAACATCAGTA
>CAJOCT010000011.1 GCA_905236725.1 uncultured Selenomonadaceae bacterium
ATTTTCCGCAGTCACCATAATGTTACGCAAAAGATCAGCCGCGTCCGCTCCAAATCTCCACTCGCCCAAAGGTTTCCAATTATACTTTTTGCAAAGCCAAGAAATAGATTCTTCGGTGTAAATATGAGTGTGAGTAGCGTAAAGAGTACGCGGGTAAACTTCAGGGATAAGGGTATCTATGATACTTGCAAGCGAAAACATCGGAACGGAAAAATAAATCCAACGAATATTTGAATTTCTCTGTATTGCGTCGAAGACTTCAACAACATTTATTATATGTTCAAAGGCGTAAATGCAGGTAAGTACGTTTGCATCAGATTTTTCAATGTAATCCAAAATTTTTTCTGAAGGACAATGTATCAGCAGCCCTTCAGGCAATATGTTTTGTGCGTACCTTACTTGATGGACATCTACTTCTACTCCAAGCGCATTTAATCCCTCGTTATGCATCGCGAAGGCAAAATGACCTGTTCCCGCGCCAATATCCAAAAATTTCAGAGCGGAGTAATTTATACCCCCCCCCCCATACTGTTGGTAAGTACTTCTTTCATAAATTTTACTTTGGGGAGATAAATCGTCTCTACTCTCTGAAGGTAACGCGCTTTTTCGGAATCCTCGTAAGTGTTTCCAAAACATCCGTCATCATTTTCGTAAAGCATGCGGCAATACTCTTCCGTATCCTCATGGCTGCCGTTGATATGGCCGCAGGTGTCGCAACAAAAATACGTTACGCCATGAGAATGAAACTGCCAACGCTTTTCTGTGCCGTGACAAATTTTGCAAAATTTGCGTTCGGGCTGTTCTTTGTAAATTTGATAAAGTCTGTCATTGTGCTTTACCAAATTTTCATTGTCAGCCGTCAAATTTTCTTTGAAAGTCCACATATTGGCATAAGACTTACTAAATTTGTGAATCATTTAATAAATAACCTCCTTTAAACTAACTCAGTTCGTATTGAACAACTGCAAGCGTGGAAATTGCCGCCGTGTCAGTTTTCAAAATTCTTTTGCCGAGCGAAACACTCACGCCGCCGACAGATTTTATTTCGCGGACTTCTTTTTCACTGAAACCGCCTTCCGGTCCGATTAAAATAATTATATCTTTGTCGCAATCGGAAATTTTATATTTGCGCAAGATATTTTGAATTTTTTCTTCAATTTCTTTTTCGTAACAGAAAAGTAACAACGCGCCTTTGCAGTCGAAAATTTTTTCGCCTTTTTTATTTTCGATAAAATGCCCCAAAGTCGGCTCAATATTTTTCAGCCAATCGCGAAGTTCCAGAATTTCTCCAAACTCCGGCAAAGTGTCGCGGGCGCATTGTTCGGCGGCTTCTTTGGCAACACGAGCCCAACGCTCAAGTTTAGTTTTTGCGCGAAAATTTCCCGGTCTTGCGATTGTTCTGTCGGAAATCAGTGGCGCAATTTTGTCAACGCCGAGTTCAGTCGCCTTTTCGACCACGATGTCAAATTTATTTTGCTTGGGAAGACACTCGGCAAGCGTAATTTTTTTCTTGTAAATTTTTTCGCCGTTTGAATGAGTTTCCTCAGTAGCGCTGTTTTTGCCGACGCGATGAATAATTTTAATCGTGTCCGTTGTTGAAACTTTCTTAATTTCGCTCACGCATTTGGCGAAAATTTTTTCTTTGTCAAAGTCGATGAGTTCGATCGTCGCAGTGTTTCCGGCTTTGTCAACCGCAATAATTTTGTCGCCTTTTTTCGCCCTCAAAGAATACGCCAGATGATGAGCGTCTCTGCCCGTGATGATTATGTTTTCGGAAATCTCGTCCTCCAAAAAAATTCTCTTCATGACAACCTCCTTTGCGCCCGTTTCCATACAAATAAAAAAGATAGTTCGCCAAAAAATCTGATAATTCCTTCAATTTTAATTGCCCGAAACCAAAAATATTCTGCAGTGATTCGCTTTAAAGAGTGCAAAGATTTGCCGCTAAAAAATTTTTTTGCGGTTTAAAATTTCGACAAATTTTTTTGCGGAGGCGAGACAAATGCAATTTTACGAGGGAAAAATTATTTTTGAGAATTGCGCGGAAGATTTTTTTGAGCTTAATGAAAAAATTGCCGACGAAAAATTTTTGCCGATAATTTTTTCTGAAACTGTCAATCAATTTAAATTTTTAATTCTGGCGGATTTTTTGGAAAGAATCGATAAAAAGCAGGTCGAAAAAATTTTTGAAAAGTTTTGCACGGTGAAAGAAATTTTTTTGCGTGAAATCACTCCTTCGCAGGCAAAAAAATTTTTGCTGAAAGCCGAGCGCGAAAATTTTATTTCAAGTTATCTTGCGCACGTTCAAAATAATCTGCGCGGGCAGGAAAATTTTTCGTTGGATTATTTGGACAACCCGAATTTAAAAATTGAAGAAATTTTGCTTGATTTTGAACCGTTGAATTTTTCTGCGGCGATAAAAAATTTTGCGGTCGATAAAAATTTTTTGGAAGAGTTGAAAAGAATTTATTCGCCGAATCACCCGAAAAAATTTTTCGGTCACCCCGTTCATTATAAAATTTCCGCGAAAAATCTTTACGGCGCGAAGGAAATTGCGAAAATTCTCTGCCGTGCGCTTTATGAAAATAATCGACTTGTCGGCGGTTGCGTGAATTTTATTTATGACGTTAAATTTGCCGAAATCGACGTTGAGAATATTTTTCGGCAATCGGCGGGCTCTGCGGTGATTATCGAATTAAAAAACTTCGACGAATTTTTTTGCGAACTTGTCAAAAAATTTTGCGGCGAAGTTTTATTTATTTTTGTCGGCGAAAAAAATTTTTGCGGCGATTTAAAAATTGTAGAACTCAAAGAAAATTTTCTCAACCGCGAAGAAAGTTTTATTTTCTTGAAAAATCTTTTGACGGAAAAAATTTTGAGCTATAACGATGCGGAAATTTTTGACGCGCTTGGAGAAAAAAATTTTTTCTGCCCGTCCGATATTTATGAAATTTTTGAGAAACTTCGCGAGGAACATTTAAGCAGAAAAATTTACGTCGATTACAAAAATTTTCCCCGCGTCGAAGAAAATTTTAACGCTTATAAAACTTTGCAGAATCTTATCGGCTTGACTGAAACTAAAAAAATTTTGGCGCAAATTATCGACAATTTTAAAATTCAAAAGTTGCGGGAGGAATTTGGCTTAAAAAATTTTCGTCAAAATATGCATATGGTTTTTATCGGAAATCCCGGCACGGCGAAAACTACCGTCGCAAGACTTTTCGCGCAGATTCTGAACGTGAAAAATTTTGTCGAGTGCAGCCGTGCGGATTTGGTCGGAAAATATGTAGGTTGGACCGCGCCGAATGTCGAAAAAATTTTTCAAAAGGCACGCGGCGGAATTTTGTTTATCGACGAAGCTTATTCACTGCTTGACGAAAATTTTGGCAACGAGGCAATAAATGAAATTGTCAGGCAAATGGAACTTCGCAGAAAAAATACGATTGTAATTTTCGCGGGTTATCCGGAGCCGATGAAAAATTTTCTTGAGAGCAACGCGGGTTTGAAAAGTCGAATTTCTTTTGTGATAAATTTTCCCGACTACAATATTGACGAACTTTTAAAAATTTTAAAATTTATGACACGAGAAAAAAATTTAAAAATTTCTGCGGAAGTTGAAAAAAAATGCAGAAAAATTTTTGCTGAAGTTTATCGCAAAAAAAATTTCGGCAACGGGCGTTTTGTCAGAAATCTTTTGGAACAGGCGATTTTTAATCAATCTCAACGAATTTTGCGCGAAAACAAAAAAATCTCCCGCGATGAACTTTTAACGCTCAAGGCGGAAGATTTTGACGAAAAAATTTTTGTTTGGGACGAAGACAAAAAAATCGGCTTTATAACTTGACCGAAATATAATTGCTTTAATATAATTCAGCTTTAAAGATTGGGGGAATTTTTTATGGAAACGCAGGAACAAATTTTTGCGCGCGACGACAATAATTATTTGCCGGTTTTCAATCGCTACAAGATTGTTTTGGATCACGGCGAGGGCGCATATCTTTACGACATCAACGGGAAAAAATATATCGACTTCCTTGCGGGAATCGCCGTAAATGTTTTGGGACACGGCTGCAAACCTTTGGTCGATGCAATTTCAAATCAGGCGGCGAAAGTCATTCACGTTTCAAATTTATATTACACCGAGCCTCAAGCGAATGCGGCGGCGAAACTTGTAAATTTGAGCGGATTGGACAGAGTTTTTTTCGCAAATTCCGGCGCGGAGGCAAATGAAGGCGCAATTAAAATCGCCCGCAAGTTCGCAAAAAGTTTTTCCGAAGACAAAACGCAAATTATAACCGCGTGGGACAGTTTTCACGGAAGGACGCTTGCAACTTTAACCGCGACGGGTCAACCGAAATATCACAAAGGTTTTGAGCCGTTGCCCGCAGGTTTCGATTACGTTCATTACAACGACATCGACGAGCTTGCAGAAAAAATTTCCGATAAAACCTGCGCGGTTATGCTTGAAACAATTCAGGGCGAAGGCGGAGTTTATACGCCGAAAGACGATTATCTGCAAAAAGTTCGTGAACTCTGCGACAAAAATAATGCGCTGTTAATTCTCGACGAAATTCAGGCGGGTATCGGACGGAGCGGAAAATTTTTTGCTTACGAAAAATACGGAATCAAGCCCGATATTGTCACGCTTGCGAAAGGTCTGGCGGGAGGAGTTCCGATCGGCGCATTTATCTGCACGGAAAAAGTTGCGAATGCTTTACACCCCGGAGATCACGGCACGACTTTCGGCGGAAATCCTCTTGCATGTGCGGCGGCAAATGTTGTTCTCGATACAGTTCCCGACGAAAAATTTTTGTCTCACGTCGAAGAAGTCGGAAATTATTTCAAAAATAAACTCATCGACTTGCAGAAAAAATATCCCGAACAAATTTCTGAAGTTCGCGGCGAGGGTTTAATTCTGGGCGTGCAACTTTCCAACTCGAAAAAATCCGGCGTGGAAATCGTCAACGAATGTATGAAACGCGGAGCAATTATCAACTGCACGGTCGGCACGGTGTTAAGATTTATTCCGCCGCTGATTATCACGAACGAGCAAGTTGACGAGGTTATAAAAATTTTGGACGAAGTTTTTGCAGAGTAATTGGAGGAAAAAATTTTGGACGAAAAAAATATTTCAAAAGTTTATGAGCCGCAAATTTTTGAGAAAGAAATTTATCAACAGTGGGAAAAAAATAATTATTTTCACGCCGACGTAAATAAGCCCGGCGAATCTTTCAGCATCGTCATTCCGCCGCCTAATGTCACGGGGCAACTTCATATGGGTCACGCACTCGACGAAACTTTGCAAGATATTTTGATTCGCTATCACAGAATGAAAGGTGACAATACTCTGTGGATGCCGGGAACGGATCACGCGGGAATTGCCACTCAAGCGAAAGTCGAAGAATCTTTGCGGGCGGAAAATACCAATCGTTACGAACTCGGGCGCGAAGAATTTTTGAAAAGAGTTTGGCAGTGGAAAGAAAAATTCGGCAATCGGATTTCTTATCAGCTTAGAACTTTGGGATCAAGTTGCGACTGGGATCGCGAAAGATTTACGATGGACGAGGGTTGCAGTCGTGCCGTTCAAAAAGTTTTCGTCACGCTTTACAACGAAGGCTTGATTTATCGCGGCACCCGCATAACAAATTGGTGTCCTCACTGCAACACGGCTTTATCTGATATTGAAGTCGAACACGTCACGGAGAAAGGTCACCTCTGGCATTTGCGCTATAAATTCAAAGACAGCGACGAATTTATCGAAATTGCGACGACTCGCCCCGAAACAATGCTCGGAGATACGGGCGTTGCAGTTCACCCCGACGACGGAAGATATAAAAAATTTATCGGGCGGACTTTAATTTTGCCCGTCGTCAACCGTGAAATTCCCCTCTTCGCCGATGATTATGTTGACAAAGAATTCGGCACGGGCGCGGTTAAAGTCACTCCCGCGCACGATCCCAACGACTTTGAAATGGGCTTGCGTCACAATCTCGAACAAATTAAAGTTATCAACAATGACGGCACGATGGCTGAAGGTCTCGGCAAATATTCCGGTCTCGACCGTTACGAATGCAGAAAAATTCTCGTCGAAGATTTAAAAAATCTGGGCGTTTTGGTTTCAGTCGAAGACCATGAGCATGCAGTCGGTCATTGTTCACGTTGCAACACGACTGTTGAGCCGTTAGTCAGCAAGCAGTGGTTCGTTAAAATGGAAAGTCTCGCGAAACCTGCGATTGAAGCGGTTAAAAGCGGAGAACTTCAATTTGTTCCCGAAAGGTTTACGAAAATTTATATCAACTGGCTTGAAAATATTCGCGACTGGTGCATAAGTCGGCAACTTTGGTGGGGACACAGAATCCCCGCGTATTATTGCGACGATTGCGGAGAAATGACTGTCGGCGAAGATGTTCACGAATGCGCACATTGTCACAGCGCAAATATTTCTCAAGACGACGATGTCTTGGACACTTGGTTTTCGAGCGGACTTTGGCCTTTTTCGACAATGGGCTGGCCTGAAGAAACTGCGGAGTTGAAAAAATATTATCCGACGAGTGTTTTGGTCACGGGTTACGATATAATTTTCTTCTGGGTTGCGCGAATGGTTATGATGGGCTTAAAATTCCGCGGCGAAGTTCCTTTCAGAAAAGTTTTCATTCACGGACTTGTTCGCGATGAACTCGGGCGGAAAATGTCGAAATCTCTCGGCAACGGCGTTGACCCCGTCGAAATTATCGAAACTTACGGCGCGGACTCATTGCGCTTTATGCTCGTCACGGGCAACACTCCCGGCAACGACTTGAGATTTTATAAATCGCGCGTTGAATCGGCTCGAAATTTCGCAAATAAAATTTGGAATGCGTCAAGATTTTTGCTGATGAATCTCGAAAACTTCGACGTAAATTTCAAACCTGCCGAAAAAGATTTAACTTTGGCTGACAGATGGATAATTTCTCGACTGAATAAAACCGCACAGGGTGTTACGGAAAATCTCGAAAAATTTGAACTCGGCGAAGCGGCGCGGCTGATGTACGAATTTATCTGGTCGGAATTTTGCGACTGGTATATCGAACTGACGAAAGCAAGACTTTACGGCGAAGATTTGCAGGCGAAATCAACCGCGCTTTATGTTTTGATGACGGTTTTGGAAAAATCTTTAAGGCTTCTGCATCCGTTTATGCCGTTCTTAACCGAAATCATTCGCCAAAAACTTCCCAACGCAGAAGGCTCGATTATGCTTGCGGACTGGTTTGCGGGCGGAGAAGTTGACGAAGTTGCGGAAAATCAAATGGGCGCGGTTATGGAAGTCGTCAAAGTCATTCGCAATTTGAAAAACGAAATCGGAGTTGAGCCGCGTAAAAAATCCGAAGTCATTTTAAAAATTTCCAACGCCGAACTTGCCGAAGTTTTGAAGTCGAACAAAAAATATATTTCAGACCTCGCCGCCGCAGCCCCCGTAACTTTCGCCGACGAAAAACCCGATCACGCTTTGAGCGGAGTTGCGGAAGGCGTTGAAATTTTCTTGCCGCTGAAAAATTTAATCGACACGGACAAAGAAATTTCCCGCCTGACGAAAGAACTTGATAAACTGCGCAAGGGAATCGCTTCGACCGAAAATAAACTCAAGAATGAAAAATTTATTTCAAAAGCTCCCGCCGAAGTCGTTCAAGCCGAACGCGAAAAACTTTCTATCGCAATAGAAAAAATTTCTTCCGTCGAATCGCGAATCAATCAGTTAAAAAATTTGTGAGAAATTTGTTTCAGAATTAACAAGTTTTATCACGTCGATTTTCTAAAAAAGTTCGATAATTTCGTCGAACTTTTTTTTTATGCAAATTTTTACGACTGTGTTTTTCTGTTGAAAACGATAAGGGCTTTTGATATAATTCCCCCGTTAAATTTCTTAAGTTTTTGACATGACATAAAAATTTTTTGCGTTTAAAATCGGGGGTGTTTTTATGGTCAGCGATGAAACTATGATGTTCAGTTTCGGCGTGGAAGAAAACCGCGCCGCAAAAGTTATTAAAACCGCCTGCCAGGCCATGAACGAAAAAGGCTATAATCCCGTTCATCAACTTGTCGGTTATCTTTTGAGCGGCGATCCGGCTTATATCACAAGTCATTTGGACGCACGCAGCAAAATCCGCAAAGTCGAACGCGACGAACTTCTTGAAGAGCTTGTCAGAACTTATCTTGAAAGAGCGGAGATTCAAAATTGAGGTACGCCGCTTTGGATGTCGGGGACAAGACAATCGGAGTTGCGGCGAGCGATTTGCTTGGGCTTACCGCGCAGGGAATCAAAACCATCAAGCGCACTTCAAACAAAAATGATTTGCTTGAGCTTGAAAAAATTGTTTCTGAATTTGAGGTCGGAACTTTTGTAATCGGTCTGCCGAAAAATATGAACGGCACTGAAGGGGAACGTTGCGAGATTGTAAAAAAATTTGCGGAAAAAATCGGCGCGGCTTTTCCCGACGTCAAGCAAATTTTTTGGGACGAAAGATTAAGCACTGTTGCGGCGGAAAAAAATTTAATAGCGGCTGATGTCAGCCGAAAAAAGCGAAAAAAAGTTATCGACAAAATGGCGGCGGTTTACATCTTACAAGGATTTTTGGACAGCCTTGGGGCAATGCGTAATGCTTAATTCGTTGCGCATTGCGCATTTTTAATTATTGGAGGGGAAAAATTTATGGCAAAAAAAAATGTCGAGGAAAATTTTGACGACGATATTCTTGTCGAAATGACGGACACGGACGGAAATGTTTTTCTTTATTCCGAAGAAATGATTATTCCGGTTGACGGCGAAAATTTTGCGTTGCTGATTGCCATTCACGAGGATGACGAAGAAATTTTTGAAGACGAAGACGAAGTTATTATCGCGAAAATTATTCTGAACGAGGACGGCGAAGAAGAATATGTTGAGCCGACCGATGAAGAATTTGAGCGAGTTCAACAGGCTTATGAAAAATTGATGGATGAGGCAGATGAGTACTGAACCGGAAAAAAAAATTGACGAAGAAAAAATTTCTGACGTTGAAGAGAAAAAATCTGACGCTGAAGAAAAAAATTTCGACGTTGAGAAAAAAAATTCCGATGACAAAAAAATTCTTGATTCAATCAACGAAGACGGCTTTAAAAGCAAGATCGGCAATTTTTTTGACGGAATTTCTCTGAAATACGTTTTGACTGTGGCGGGCGGCGCGTTGTTCTGCGTTTTGGTAATCGGCGCGGTTTTATTTTTCGCCGACTCTTACACAACCGAGCCGATTAAACGCGATATTGCCGCGGTTGAAGAAGAAAAGCGCGTTCACGTTAAAATTACCGGCGGAATGTCCACCGGCGAAATTGCCGATCAGCTTGAAGAAAAAGGCGTTATCAACAGCAGTTTGAAGTTCAGAATTTTGTCGAGACTGCGCGGATATGATGACAAGATGAAGCCCGGCACTTACATTTTTACGACGAATATGAGTTACGAGGAAGTTTTCATAAAAATTTTGAGCGGTGAAAAATATATCGTGACGTTGACAATTCCCGAAGGTTTCGACGTGAAAAAAATTGCCGAGCGACTCTATGAATCGGACTTGGCGGACAAAGAAGACTTTCTGAAAGCGGCAAAAGATTTTACGCCTTACCCTTACATGAAAAAGCACAAAAACGTTTTATTCGCGGCGGAGGGTTTTTTGTTCCCCGACACTTACGAAATTGAAAGCGACGCATCCGTCGAAGAAATTTTGAAACTTTTGTCCGACGAATTCGACAGAAAATTAACGCCTGAAATGCGTGAGAAAGCCGAGCAAATGAATTTATCAATTTACGACCTGACGATTTTGGCGTCACTTGTTGAAAAAGAAGTTCGTTACCCTGAAGACCGCCCGATCGTTGCACAAGTTTTTTTGAAACGTCTGCAAATGAAAATGCCGTTGCAAACCGACGCAACTTTGCAATATTTGATGGACACACCGAAGGAAGATGTTTCAATCGAAGACACGCAGATAAATTCGCCTTACAACACTTATCAGCATAACGGATTGCCGCCGGGACCGATTGCATCGCCGGGACTTGAGTCGATAAACTCGGTTTTAAATCCTGCGGACACTGATTATTTATATTTCGTGGCGGACAGGAGCGGTCACAATCATTACGCGACGACTTACGAAGAGCATATGGAATTGGTCAACCAATACAGATAACGGGAGAAAAAATTGAATAAAATTGAATTGCTTGCGCCTGCGGGAAATTTTGAAAAACTGCAGGCGGCTTTAATTTACGGAGCGGATGCGGTTTATATCGGCGGAAAAAATTTCAGTCTGCGTGCTTACGGCGACAATTTCACCGAAAAAGAAATTTTGCAGGCCGTCGAATTTACTCATTCGCTCGGGAAAAAAATTTATGTCACGGTGAATATTTTCGCGCATAACGACGACATTGAAAAAATTTCCGATTGGCTGAAATTTTTAGATTCAAGCGGAGTTGACGCGATTTTAATTTCTGACTTGGGAATTTTATCGCTTGCGAAAAGTTTGACGAAAAATCTTGAATTTCACATAAGCACGCAGGCAAATGTCACGAATTATCGCGCGGCAAATTTTTTTCACGATTTCGGAGCAAGTCGAATTGTTTTGGCTCGTGAATTGACTTTTGACGAAATAAAAAAAATTAAGTCCGAAACTTCCGCCGAACTCGAAATTTTTGTTCACGGCGCAATGTGCATTTCGTATTCCGGCAGATGTTATCTTTCGCACTATTTGACGGGACGCGACGGAAATAAAGGCGAATGCACTCATTCCTGTCGCTGGAAATATTCTCTCGTCGAAGAAAAACGCGCGGGAGAATTTTTTTCCGTGACTGAAGACGATCGCGGCGCATATATTATGAACTCGAAAGATTTATGTTTGTTGCCGCATATCGACAAAATTATTGATTGCGGCATAACTTCTCTGAAAATTGAAGGGCGAATGAAAAGCGTCAATTATGTTGCGGGCGTGGTGAAAACTTATCGGGCGGCGATTGACAGTTATTTGAAAAATCCCGCCGAATTTAAAATTTTTGACGAATGGATTTCCGAACTCGACAAAGTTGCTCATCGACCGTATACGACGGGATTTTTTATTTCCGACAATCAGTCGACGCAAATTTATGACACGTCGAAACCTAAACGCACTTCGGAATTTTTGGGGATTGTGAGAAAATTCGACGCAAAAAAAAATATCGCACTGATTGAACAGCGCGGTAAATTTGAAGTTAATCAGCTTGTTGAATTTTTTCAGCCGCACGGAAAAACTTTTCAACAAAAAATTTCCAAAATGTTCGACGCGGAAACCGGTGAAGAAATTTTTTCAGCTCCGCACGCTCAACAACTCATAAAAATTCCCGTCGAAAAACCTGTCGAAATTTGGACGCTTATGCGTTCATAAATTTTTTTTTACATAAGAATAATAAATTTTTTTCATATCCTGCCGAGATTTTTTTTCGTCCCAAAGTTCGCCGACGGAATTTTTTCTCATTGCGGCGGTCAAATGTTGAAATAAATCGGGAAAAATTTTATTTAAATCGGTTATGAGATTTTTCACGGTCTGCCGGTTCGTTTTTCCGTCAATCGGGCAAGGAGATTTCACGACTTCAAAATTTTTTTCTTCGACGAATTTTTCAATTTCAAATTCGCGCAGATAAATCAAAGGACGAATGACGGTTAAATTCGTTCGACTCAAAAAAGTTTTCGGCAAAAAAGTTGTCAGCTGTCCCGACGAAAGCAAACTCATAAAAAAAGTTTCCACCGCGTCGTCAAGATGATGGGCATAAGCAACTTTATCGGCTCCGATTTCATTGGCAACCCTGTTCACTGCCGCGCGTCGAAAATATGCGCAAGTGAAGCAGGGTTTTTTATTTTTTTGTGCGGCAATCGTCCCCGCAATATCGGTTTTCAAATATTTGTGCGGAATTTTTAAATCGTCGCAGAATTTTTTTAATTTTTCAGAAGTATGCTCAAAATTTTCATCGAATTGCGGGTCAACGGTCAGCGCATACAGTGAAAAATTTCGCGCAATTTTTTCTCGCAAAACTGTCAGAGCATAAGTTAAAAATAAACTGTCTTTTCCTCCCGATAAACCGACTAAAATTTTATCTCCGTCTTGAATCAAATCAAATTCAACTACCGCACGAATCAATTTACTGAAAAGTTGTTGCGGCAAAATTTTTTCCATTTCATTCACCTCGAATTTTTTTATATTGTAACATAATTTCTTTTTGTGGTATCATTGGCGAAAATTTTTATTGAGAGAAGGGATTTTTTTGGCAGAATTATTGGCACCGGCAGGAAGTTTCGAAGCGTTAAAAGCCGCAGTCGAGGCAGGAGCTGACGCAGTTTATTTGGCAGGAAAAAATTTCGGAGCGCGAGCATATGCAGAAAATTTTTCGCAAGAAAGCATGGTACAAGCGGTAAAATTTGCACATCTCAGAAATGTTTCGATCCATGTCACGGCCAACACACTTATTTCCGACGACGAAATTTCGAATTTTGTAAGGTATATCGAATTTTTATGTCAAGCAAACGTCGACGCAATTTTGGTTCAAGATTTGG
Organism: uncultured Selenomonadaceae bacterium; assembly: GCA_905236725.1. Classification (GTDB taxonomy): domain Bacteria; phylum Bacillota; class Negativicutes; order Selenomonadales; family Selenomonadaceae; genus Quinella. The sequence goes on from CAJOCT010000011.1 coordinate 12,575, forward strand.
GAGCAGCGTCAATCATTAAGCAAATTGCGCCGAAAATGCCTTTGCATGCCTCAACGCAAATGACAATTCATAATTTGGAAGGCGTTTTGATGTTGGCTGAATTGGGATTTAGCCGTGTGGTATTGAGCAGAGAACTTTCTTTGAAAGAAATTGAGTATATATCTAAGAATTCTCCTATTGAGACGGAAATTTTTATTCATGGTGCTTTGTGCGTATGTTATTCGGGACAATGTTTAATGAGCAGTATGATCGGCGGACGTTCGGGAAATCGCGGGCGTTGCGCTCAACCTTGCAGGCTTCCTTATATTTTGGTTGACTCGAATGGCAATGATATTTTAAAAAATTCTGCGGGCGAATATCTTTTAAGCCCCAAAGATTTAAATACACTGAACATTTTGCCCAAAATTCTTTCAACAGAGGTTACTTCTCTAAAAATTGAAGGCAGGATGAAACGACCCGAATACGTTGCAACCGTTGTAAAAATTTATCGCGATGCCATTGACAGATGTGGAAAAAGCGAAGTTTTTAATGTTACTGCTGAAGAAAATAAAAAACTTGCACAAATATTTAATCGCGATTTTACTACAGCATACCTTGAAAAAAATCCGGGTAAAAATCTAATCAGTGACAAACGCCCAAATAATCGCGGAATTTTAGCTGGTAGAGTTGTGAAAATTCGGCAAAATGAACTTGCTTTAAAACTTGTTGAACAAATTAACGAGGGTGATCAAATTGAAATTTGGGTAAAAGTCGGAGGTCGCAAAAATTTCACAGTAAAAAAAATTAGATTTGAAGATGAGCTTTGTATCATTGAGATTAATGACACACGTGGGATTAAAATTCATGACAGGGTATTTAAAATTTTCGATGCTAAACTTATATCTGAAGCAAGAAAATTTTTTAAGAACGAATCGCCAATAAAAAAAATCTCTGTTACAGCTGAAGTTTATGCCGAAATTGGCAAACCTCTGACTTTGGTAATGACTGATGAAGATGGAAACTCGGCTGAATCTAAAACAAATTTTTCTGCAGAAATCGCAAAAAATGCACCTTTAACTTTGGACGTCTTGAAAAAACAAATTGGCAGATTAGGTAACACAATCTTTAATTTAACAGATATAACTGCTAAAATCGGTTCAAATTTAATGGTGCCGTTAAGTGAAATAAATGAAGTACGCAGAAAAGTTGTAGAGTCTCTTGAAAAACATCGCCTTGAGAAATTTGATAAGAAATTTTTCATCCCTGTTTCAAAAGATTTAAAGATTTTCGAGCCGTATCATGCAAAAAGCACGGAATTGATTGCCCAAATTGATACCCTCGAAAAGTTAAACATTGCCATTGAAAATGGTGCAGATGCAGTTTTGTACGGAGGGGAAAATTTTTGTAGCAGGATGGTCGGAATTGAGGAAATTCTGGAAGCCTTGAATATAATCCATTCCACAGGGAAAAAATTTTATCTGGCAACTCCACGAATTATTCGCGATGCAGAAATCGATGATTTAAAAAATGTTCTAAAATTAGGAAAATTCGATGCGGTTTATGTTCACAATCTTGCCACATTGCGGTTAGTAAAACAGTTAGTTTCGGTGCCGATACATTCGGATTTTTCGTTGCCAACTTTTAATAGCTTAACGATAAATTTTTTTAAAAATCTCGGGGTAAAAAGCGTAACTCTTTCTCCGGAATTGACGTTGGAACAAATCAAAGATTTAACCAAAAAATCAAGTTTACCTGTTGAATGTATTGTGCATGGACGTACAGAGCTGATGATTTCTTCTTACTGTGTACTTGGAAACTTTTTAGGAAAAAATTACGGTAAAAAGTGCAGTCATATCTGTAAAATCGACAACTTTTACTTAAAAGATAGAAAAAATATCTTATTTCCTGTCAAAACAGATCAATTCTGCCGAATGCACATTTTAAATTCAAAAATTTTATCTATGATTGAACACAGAACAGCTTTTGAAAATGTGGCAAAAATTCGCGTGGATTGTCGAGACATGGATTTTGGAGAAATGGCGGAGGTTATTTCTGCCTATAAGTTAGGTGGAAATGAAATCGAAAATTTTACTCGAGGACACTATTTTCGAGGTATAACATGCACTTAAATCAAAAATGGAAATGATTCATCATTCTTTTGGTAAGAGACAGGGCATCATCTGATTTATGTTTCAATAAGTAATCTAAAGTTGAAACGTTAAAAAATGATGTTATCGGAATATATCTGTTGTACTTTCTAAAATCTCCCCACTGCATAAGTTTATGATGTAATGTTTGAATATCTGATTTTGTAGCATGATTTTTTTTCAAAATACGATTAAGAAAAACATCATTACAAATTTTTTCAAAAATTTCATCAATCAGTTGCGGATTATTTTTATCACAGCTATACCTCTCAATTAACTTCACTGAAGTCTTTGAAATTAAAAATGCTCTATATATTCCGGTAAAAAATACGGCTGTAACTGTAAAAAAAAGTAAAATCCAAAAAATTTTCATTATGACCTCCATATTCACAAAAAAATTTTTTTATGTTATCATGTACCGTGTATGAGCGTTATATCGGTTGAATCGAACGGCTACGGGGGTATTTTACCATATTGGAGGTATCATTACAAAAATGAAAAATTTTGATACGGTAGGTACTTTTTTCGGGATTGGTGTGGGACCTGGAGATTCTGAGCTTTTGACATTAAAAGCAGTTAATGCTTTGAAGATGTCTAATGTTGTAATTGCTCCCAAGACTGAAAAAAAAGAGGGGAGTGTAGCTCTGTCTATTGCCAGACCATATATTTTGCCAGATGTGGAAATTGTTTACCAAACTTTTCCTATGGTACAAAATTTTAAAGACTTACCTCAAATTTTCGAGCATAATAAAGAGGAGATACTCCGTTTTCTTAGGGCGGGTAAAAATGTTGCGTTCCTGACACTTGGGGATCCGATGTTTTACAGCACTTACATATATATTTTTAGATTGTTAAAAGAGCTTGGTGTTAAAATCAAGACTATAGCAGGTATACCTTCTTTTTTGGCAATTTCAAGTTACATTGAAAAACCTCTTTCATTTGGAAACGATATTTTAACTGTAATTCCTTCTACTGCTGATCCGAATAAGATTGCAAATGCATTAAAAAATTCAGATGTAGCTGTGTTAATGAAGGTTTATAAAAATTTTGATCAAATAGTTGATATGCTCAAAAATGAAGATATGTCAAAAGAAGCGGTTTTGGTTAGCAGATGCGGATTAAACGGCGAAAAAATTATAAATAACGTTGAAGAACACAAATTTGAAAAAATAAATTATCTGTCCACTATTTTGACTCGACGTAATCAACAATATTAAACAGCAAGGGGATCAAATTGATGAAAAAAATTTTTTTTGCTGTAACGTTCGGGATGTGTATTTTTTTTTCTGCGTGTAGTCAAGACAGCTCTTTATCAGTTCGTAATAACGTAGAGAGTTTCGTGACAATAGAAGATGATTTAGGGAACGAAATTATTTTTAAGGAAAAACCTAAAAGGATCGTCGTGACTTCAGCCTCTTTTATGGAATCGCTTCATTCAGTCGGTGCCAATATTGTGGGTTACCCCGAATCTAAAAATAAAGCTCCGGAATGGGCTAAGAATATTCCTAACATAGGTCATGTCTATCAAATTGACGTGGAACGTTTACTTGCATGCAATCCGGATTTGGTAGTCATAAACGCAGGAATGAATGAAAAAATATTAGATATACTTAATAAAAATGATATTTCTGCGTTGGTTATAAAAATGAAAACGTATGATGAAGTCAAGCACGCCTTAAAAATTTTTTCCAAATTAAGTGACAATCCCGAAAAAGGCGAACAGCTGATAAAAAAAATGGATGACGATATTCAAAATATTGTTGATAAAATTCCTGAGGAAAAAAAACAAGTAACAATTATTCATAGCACCACTCAAGGTATGTCTATTCAAACAGATAACAGCATTGCAGGGAATATTGTAAAAATGTTGGGATGGGAAAATATTACATCGGATATACTGTCACCAGAAGAAAACACCGATTCAATAGCTTATAGCATGGAAACTTTGACTGAACGAAATCCGGAAATAATTTTCGTCACCAGTATGGGAAATCCGGATGAAATAAAATTAAAAATGGATCAGCTGATAGCATCCAATGAAGCGTGGCAATCGCTTCAAGCAATTAAACATAACCGGCTTTATTACTTGCCACAGGACATGTTTTTGTTGAGTCCGGGATTAGATTATCCAAAAGCGGTGAAGTATATGGCACGCTTGGTTTATCCCGACATTTTCAAATAAAAATTTTCAAAAATTTTATTTGAAGACGTTTTTTAGATGTTGAAAATGATTACCTAATGTTGTAAAATGAGAACGTGAGTTTTGTAAAAAAGGGGGGAACGCGCTTGTATATCGAGGTGTATCTGAATACTCTGCTGAGTTTGAGAGAAAATTTTTCGGTGAAATTGATCACCGGATTTCGTGGCACGGGTAAACTTGAGTTGCTTAAAAATTTTATCGAGTACCTGAAGTCTAAAGAAATTTCTGAGGATCAGATTATTTTCATAAATTTTGAGGAAACCAATACTTTTATGGACTTTCAGCAGTTGTACTTGCATGTAAACAAAAAAATTGCCAACTTGGATTATGCTTATCTGATTTTTTACGGAATTCAACAAATCGATGGATGGGAAAAAGCAGTGAATGCATTTTTTTTAGGTGCTTCGGTAGAAATTTATATAGCCGATTCAAATGAAAAGATTTTACTTGAAAAATTAGTTCCTCTTTTGCCCGATAATTTTGACATCATAAGGATGTATCCGCTTTCGTTTTCGGAATTTGTGCAATCATCGGGTACAAATATTACAAATTTATTTGAAAAATATTTAAAATTCGGTGGTTTACCTTGTATTTTTAAATATTTTGATGACGATAAAATTTCTCGACAATTACTTAAAGGTGTCTTGTATGAATCTCTGCTTAAGGATGTGATCATAAAGTATTCTGTCAGAAATTCGAGATTATTTCAAATAATGTTGAATTTTTTGGCGATTAACACAGGAAATTCAATAAAAAAGAATCGTCTCAAGAAATATTTTGATGATATAAATCGACCGATAACGCCATTTACTGCGGAAAATTATTTAAATATTATTAGTGATGCAGGTTTCTTCTATAAAATTTCCAGATACGACGTGCAAAATGACATCCTTATAAATGGCGGAGAATATTTTTACTGTGCTGACAATGGTATATGCAACGCTCTTTCGAGGTTTGGCGCATTCAACGAAACTGCAATGATAAAAAATGTCGTCTGTTTAGAGCTTTTGCGACGCGGTTATGAAGTTTATTGCGCACGAATTGGCACGATGACGGCAGATTTCTTTGCTGTATCCGATAAAAATAGAATTTGTATTCAAGTTTTGCCTGTAGAAAATCCAAAATTGGCAGGGAAATTACTCAAGGTTTTACGTAAATTACCTGACGATGTGAAAAAAATACTGATTTCAAAAGAACCCATAAAAATCAAAGGTGATATAAAAAATCTCACCACAACAGATTTTTTATTGCATGATAATTATTGAAAAACTGGCAGAATAGCAGCTCGCTTTATATTGAAAAAGGGGTGTTTCTTATGGCTGAGCGTGAAATAAAATATCGCGGCTTAAAAACTTTCCAAATATTCAGCGGGGAAACAAAAAGTATTTGGATTTATGGTTTTTATCTGAAACGCGGTACATACGGCGATCCGGGTCCTCAAGCGCATATTTTTGTATACGAAAACGGCTATGAAGGTTATCGTGTAGAAGCGGAAACGATAGGACAGTTTACAGGGTTGACGGATTGCAACGGAAAAGAAATTTACGAGGATGATATTGTTTCCTTCAACAACGGTCAGATAGGTTATGTGGAGTTTTTTCAAGGTTGCTTTGTTGTGCGCGACATAAAAAACGATGATGTCCGTTCTTTGTATGATATTCGCGATTGGAACTTAAAAATTTTGGGGAATCGTTTTGAAAATCCCGAATTGCTTATCGACAGGTTGGTTACAAAAAAAAATAAAAAACTCAATCTTTCGGAAAGCGGTGAAAATTTTGAAATTACGGCCTGAATGTTATACCAGATAAAAATTCTCGATTTTTTATCTGGTATAACATGGGTTGTCCTGATTTGTCTTGCCTAAAAATACAGTTATACCTGATTATAAAAAAAGATGCCAAATTTTTATAGGCATCTTTTTTTGTGCATGATTTATGATGGATTTAAAAGATCGTATAATGTGATTCCAGAAAAAAAATCGTAGGTCATACTGTCAAATTTTTTCCACATAGGTAAGGTTAGACAATAAGATTCCCTTTCACATGGTGGAACTTTGTCGCTTAAGCAGGACACTATTGAAAGAGAACCTTCAGTAAGTTCCAATATTTCAAAAACCGTATATTCTGACGAATTGCGTGTAAGTTTATATCCTCCGCCTTTTCCTCTCAAACCTTTCAAAAAATTATGTTGTACCAGAGATTTTAAAATGATTTCAAGATATTTTTTTGAAATTCCCTGCCGCTCCGCAATTTCATTCAAGGGAATAAATTTCTCGGGGTCTTGTGCGGCAAGATCAAGCATAACTCTTAAAGCATATCTCCCCTTCGTTGATATCATTATATCCACCTCCATAAATAAAATTTAGGCTTTATTATAGTCAAATCTGCTAAATTTGACAAGGAAAATTACCCATTGACATAATAGGTAATTTGCTATATCATAACGCCGTTGTGAGAAAGGAGGTTTGTTCAATGATTTATGCGGACAATGCGGCAACAACAAAAATGTGTAAAGTCTCAATAGAAGCTATGACTGATTGCATTGAAAAATTTTGGGGGAATCCTTCGAGCTTATATGCTTTCGGACAAAATGCGGCAGAAAAATTAAATCAAGCACGTAAAACTATCGCAGAATGTATCGGAGCTGACTCTGCAGAAATTTATTTTACTTCCGGCGGGAGCGAATCAGATAATCAAGCGATTATTTCTGCAGCAAATATCGGAGCAAAAAAGCATAAAAAACATATTATATCTTCGACTTTTGAGCATCATGCCGTGTTACATGCTCTTAAAAAACTTGAAAAAGAAAATTTTGAAATTGAGTTATTGGATGTTCATGAAAACGGCATCATTCTCCCGCAACAAATTAGCGACGCGATTCGTAATGATACTTGCTTGGTAACAGTTATGTTTGCCAATAACGAAATCGGTACAATTCAGCCGATTACGGAAATTGGCAGGATATGTCATGATAAAAAAGTGATTTTTCATACCGACGCAGTTCAGGCAACAGGTCATTTACCGATAAATGTTGTCGAGCAAAACATAGACATGTTGTCAATGTCGGCTCATAAATTCAACGGTCCCAAAGGAATCGGCGTACTATATGTCAGAAGAGGCGTTCCTTTGACTACGCTAATTGAAGGTGGCGCACAAGAGAGAGGAAAAAGAGCCGGAACCGAAAACGTTCCTGCTATTATGGGAATGGCCGCAGCTTTAAAAGAATCTTGTTATAACATGGCAAAATCCAATAAAAAGCTCATTGAATTGCGAGAAAAAATTATCGACGGACTTTCAAAAATTCCTTACAGTGTACTAAACGGAGACAAAAAAAATCGTTTGCCCGGAAATGTGAATTTTTGCTTTGAAGGCATTGAAGGTGAAAGTTTACTGCTTTTACTTGATGATAGGGGAATTTGTGCTTCATCGGGTTCCGCTTGTACTTCAGGATCGCTTGACCCAAGTCATGTACTTTTGGCAATTGGAAGACCTCACGAAGTAGCTCATGGGTCGTTGAGACTATCAATTGACGAAAACATTAGTGAAGCAGATGTTGGTTACATAGTTCGTTCAGTCACGGAAATTGTTGATTATTTACGCAATCTTTCACCGCTTTGGAAAGACAAAATAACTGGAAAACGTAAATTTTTTCTGATATAACTTTGGAAAAGGGTGAAAATATGGCACTTTACAGCGAAAAAGTAATGGATCATTTTCGTAACCCCAGAAATGTCGGGAGCATCGAAAATGCTGATGGGGTCGGTGAAGTCGGCAACGAAAAGTGTGGCGATATCATGAGAATTTATTTAAAAATCGATAATGATGTAGTTACAGATGTAAAATTTGAAACTTTTGGTTGTGCTTCTGCCATCGCTTCGAGTTCAATGGCAACTGAATTGATAAAAGGGAAAAATCTGAGTGAGGTGATGCATCTGACAAATAAAGCCGTTACAGAAGCACTTGACGGTTTACCAGCCCATAAGTTGCACTGTTCTGTTTTGGCTGAGGAAGCAATTAGGGCGGCGATAGAGGATTATTTCCATAAAAATCAAATTGAATATATTTCTTGAAGATATAACTGTGAAAATACACAATTTTAAATAATGAAAGGGAGTTTTTTTCATTGGGTAAAATTTATCAAAGTGTTACTGATTTAATCGGACATACACCGATTCTTGAAGCCAAAAATTTTGCGAGGAAGTTTAATATTTCCGCAAAAATTCTGGTAAAACTGGAATATTTCAATCCGGCAGGAAGTGTCAAAGACAGAATCGCCAAAGGTATGATTGAAAAAGCTGAGCGCGAAGGAAAATTAAGACAAGATTACGTAATTATCGAGCCAACCAGCGGAAATACAGGAATTGGTTTGGCGAGTGTTGCGGCAGCAAGGGGATATCGAGCAATTCTGACCATGCCGGAAACAATGAGTATTGAACGCCGAAATTTGTTGAAAGCATACGGCGCGGAGATTGTTTTAACTGACGGCACAAAGGGAATGAAGGGAGCTATAGCTAAAGCTGAAGAACTGGCAAATGAAATTCCCAATTCATTTATTCCGTCACAATTCACCAATTTAGAAAATCCTGCTGTACATGAATCAACTACAGGACCCGAGATTTGGGAAGATACAGCAGGTGAAATCGACGTTTTTATAGCAGGAGTAGGAACCGGCGGAACAATAACGGGCGTTGGCAGATTTTTGAAATCTAAGAATTCAAAAATTAAGATTTTCGCTGTTGAACCTGCAACTTCTCCCGTTTTATCCAAAGGAACGGCAGGCTCTCATAAGATTCAAGGCATCGGAGCAGGCTTTGTACCCGAAACTTTAGACACCAAAATTTACGATGAAGTGTTGCCTATTACCAATGAAGAGGCTTTTAAATTCGGTCGTGAATTTGCTCGCGCTGAAGGTGTTCTCGTAGGAATTTCGTCGGGAGCAGCTTTGGCGGCGGCGTTTCAAATTTCCAAACGCGAAGAATATGTCGGAAAAAATATTGTGGTTCTTCTTCCTGACACAGGTGACCGCTATCTTTCGACAGATTTGTTTCAATAAAATTTAGGAGTGGATGAGATGAGCAAAAATACTAAATATAAGTTTGAAACTTTGCAGTTACATGTCGGGCAGGAATCTCCCGATCCCGTGACAGATGCACGAGTTACCCCGATTTATCAAACTACATCATATGTTTTTCACAATTTTGATCATGCGGCGGATCGTTTTGGGCTTAGAGATGCGGGAAATATTTATGGTCGTTTGACTAATCCTACACAGGATGTTTTTGAACGTCGTATAGCTGCACTTGAAAAAGGTTCTGCGGCATTGGCGGTTGCTTCCGGTGCCGCGGCTGTTACTTACGCTGTACAGGCATTGGCTCACAAAGGTCATCATATCGTTGCGGCAACTACTATTTATGGAGGTACATTTAATCTTTTTGAGCATACTTTGCCGGATTATGGAATTACGACGACTGTTGTTGACCCTTCTAAAGGCACAGATGTTTTTGAAAAAGCTATAAAAGACAATACACAACTGATTTTTATTGAATCTGTCGGCAACCCGAATGCGACTTTAATTGATATCCAAGCTGTAGCGGATATTGCTCATAAACACAATATTCCTCTCGTTATCGACAATACTTTTGCTACACCTTATTTAATTCGACCTTTTGAGCATGGTGCTGACATTGTCATTCATTCGGCAACGAAATTTATAGGCGGGCACGGAACAACTCTTGGCGGAATTATCATTGAAAGCGGAAAGTTTGATTGGGAAAAATCCGGTAAATTTTCATGGCTTGTTGAACCAAATCCAAGTTATCACGGCGTAAGTTTTTATAAGTCACTCGGATCAGCGGCTTTTGTTACCTACATCAGAGCGATTCTCTTGCGGGACACGGGTGCGGCGATTTCGCCTCTCAATGCGTTTTTACTTTTGCAAGGCACTGAAACTCTTTCGCTCAGGGTTGAACGTCATGTTGAAAATGCCTTAAAAGTTGTGTCATACCTTAATAAAAATTCAAAAGTTGATAAAGTTAATCATCCGTCTTTGAAAAATCATCCCGATCATGCACTGTATGAAAAATATTTTCCCAATGGCGGAATTTCAATTTTTACCTTTGAGATCAAAGGTGGTGCAGAAGCCGCAAAGAAGTTTATTAATAATTTGAAAATTTTTTCCCTGCTGGCCAATGTAGCCGATGTTAAATCTCTTGTTATACACCCCGCATCAACGACTCATTCGCAGATGACTGAAAAAGAATTGGCGGAGTCGGGAATTACGCCTTCAACAATTCGCCTTTCAATAGGTACTGAACACATTGACGATATTATCGCCGATCTTGAGGAAGGATTTTCAGTAGTTTAAAATAAAAAAAGCAGGTATACCTAAAAACTTCAGCAAAATAAAAACGGCTGAAGTTTTTTTGTTTGTAAAAATATTTGGCAGGAATTATCGATACAGTTCAAGAATATTTCGATTGATTTTTGGGAAAGGAGTTGTTTTTTATGTTGTATACCTTGCAAAATGAACTTATTGAAATAACAGTTGCAGATCATGGGGCAGAATTGAAGTCAATTACTGAATTGTCTGACGGCACGGAATATATTTTCAACGGCGATCCTAAATGGTGGAAGTACACTTCGCCGGTTCTCTTTCCTATCGTCGGTAAATTGGTGAACGGAAAATATCGCGTCAATGGAAAAGAATTTGAACTGCCCGGACATGGTTTTGCCAGAATTTCTGATTTCAAATGTATTCGCGAAGCGGCAGATGAAATTGTTTTTCAGCTTAATTGGAGCGAGGAGACTTTAAAAGTTTATCCATATAAATTTTCGCTGGAAATCGCATATATACTTCGTAAAAATCGCGTGGAAATTATTTGGACCGTGAAAAATATTGATGACAAACTCATGTATTTTTCCATAGGAGCGCATCCGGCGTTGAAGTGTCCGATTGTTGAGGGGGAATCTTTTGAAGATTGTTATCTGAAATTTGACAGGGAAGAAAATTCTTCGAGAATTTTACTTTTGCCTTCCGGATCTCTTTCTCGCGACAGAGTTCCTACTCTCAAAGGCAAAGAATTTGATTTAAATTACGAAATTTTCAAAGGTGACGCGCTTGTTTTTGACGATTTAAAATCTGACGAAATTACTCTTTGTTCGCGAAAAAGTTCAAAGTCAATCAAAATGATTGCAAAAGGTTTTCCATTCTGGGGAATTTGGACTCCCGATAAAGGCGGCGCGCCTTTCATTTGCATTGAGCCGTGGCATGGTCACGCGGATTTTGCCGATTTTGCAGGTGATATCAGTGAAAAAGACGGAATCAGAACTCTTGCCGCCGGAAAATCTTTCGACGCGGGTTATGCTTTCGTCATAAATGAGTAACAGGAGATTTGTTTATGAAAATTATTCATACAGATAAAGCACCGGCGGCGGTTGGTCCTTACAGTCAAGCTGTAGAAATCTCAGGTATAGTTTATACTTCCGGGCAAATTGCGATTGATCCCGCACAAGGAAAAATTATTGCTGAAAACATCGAAGGGCAAGCCGAACAATGTTGCAAAAACATCGGCGCGATTTTAAATGAAGTCGGGTTGAATTTTGAAAATGTCATCAAAACAACCTGCTTTCTTGTCGATATTGCCGATTTTAAAAGGTTTAACTCGATTTATGAACAATATTTTATCAGTAAACCTGCGCGAAGTTGTGTTGCCGTTAAAGATTTGCCTTCAGGCGCACTTTGCGAAATAGAAGTTATAGCATGTAAAGATTGAAAAAATTTTTCACGTGAAACAAAAAAATCCCTGCGCGTTTAAACGTCGGGATTTTTTTATTCGAATACTTAGAAAATCTTACATTGAAGCGCGTCTGATTAAAATTGCGCCGCAGGTCAAGCCGATTATATTCGGAATCCACACGGCGAAAAAAGGCTCAATAACTCCGCCGCGTGCCAATGCGTTCGATAAAGTCATAATCGAATAATACGCAAAAATTATTATGACGCTCAAAGCAAACCCCATTGACGAGGAAGTTCGCGTCGGTTGAAGCCCGAGCGGCACGCCGATCAACGCGAAAACCAAACTCGCCATAGGAACCGTCACGCGCTGATAAAGTTCGGTTTCAAGTTTCGCCGTGTTGATGTATTGAGTTTTCATAATTTCGATTTGTGCGCGAAGTTCTTTCATCGTGAGTTCTTCGGGCTTTTTTTGTTCACGAACAATTTGGCGCGGGCTGGCTTTGACCGGCAAAATTTGTTTGTTAAATCTCATCGTATGCGTCGATTCGTCGGAAGAAATATCATAAATCATTCCTTCGTGCATAATCCAAGTTTCGTTTTTCCATTCGGCGAAAGTCGCGTTTTCGACGTGCGTAACCTTGCCTTCGTCGTTAAATTCCTGCATAGTCACGCCCTGCAAAGTTTCATCGCTCGCCCTGTACTCGCGCGCGTAAACCAGTCGCTGAATTTTATCGCCGACAATCTCTTTGACGATTATGTGGTCTTGAGATTTCATTTCGGTATTGCCTTCGATTTCGTAGTAAAAAACATCGTTGCCCGCCGAATTCGCCCAAGGCACAACGTGTTCATTAAATAAAATCGCGCAAATGCTCACGATAAAGCCGAGAAAAATCGCAGGCGCGGCGATTCTGCCGAAACTTATCCCGCAAGACTTCATCGCGGTTATTTCGCTGGCACTTGAAAGCCGCCCGAAAGTTAAAAGCGTCGCCAAGAGCATCGACATCGGAAAAGTCCACATAATTATTCCCGGCAGACCGTACACAAAAATTTTTACGACGCTTGAAAAACTTGCGCCGTAATCGGTGATATACCTGGCGATTTTAAAAAGAGTTCCCGAGCCGATAAAGACCGCCGAAAATGCGCAAATTCCGAAAATCGCCGAAAAGAAAACTTCTCGAAAAATATATTTATCCAAAATTCTGATGTGCATTTATCAAGAGATTAGGAAGCCGTGATTCAGGGGCAAAAATTTTTATTCCCCAAATCCTGTTTCCCAAATCTGATTCCCCTCCTTCCGTTCATCTGAAAAATTTTTTCAATCTTTTTCGCCAACGTTACGTAAAATTTTTTTTCGGCAAGATTATATGTTATTTTTTATAATTTTTAAAGAGGCGAAAAATTGGCAATCGAGGATAAATTTTTTTACTTCGCCAAACTCAAAATTAAATCGGAAATTTCTTCTGCCGCTTGAGGTCTGCCGAGTTTCAAACTTGCGGCGGACATTTTTTTTAATTCGGCGGGATTTTTCAAAAGTTCTTCAATTTGCTCCGATAAAATTTCTGACGTTAAATCTTTGTTCAAAATCATTTTTGCCGCGCCGCCATCGACCAAAACTTTCGCGTTAAATTCTTGATGATTTTCTGCCGCAAAAGGATAAGGAATCAAAATTGCCGGGATTCCTCGCGCAGTGAGTTCTGCCAAGCCCGTCGCTCCCGCGCGAAAAATCGCCAAGTCCGCCATCGCCATCGCCTGCGGCATATTGTAAAGGTAAGGCACAATTTTTATGTTCGGATTGTCAAAATTAAAATTCGCATCTTTTAATTTTTTTGTGACGGAATCAAATTCATTTTTTCCGGTGACGTGAAGAAATTGCGCAGAATTTTTTTCCGCCGCATTTTTTAAAACGTCAATCATCGCAAGATTTATACTCCTTGCTCCTCGACTTCCGCCCGAAATTAAAATTACAGGTTTATCTTCGGAAAAATTAAATTCTTTCAAGCCGTCAATTTTTTTTGCCGCCAAAACTTCCGCGCGGATCGGGTTGCCGGTATAAACAGTTTTTTCTGCGGGAAATTTTTTTAATGCAAGTTCGGAGCCGACCGCAATTTTATTGACGAACTTCGACAAAATTTTATTCGTCACTCCCGCAACAGCGTTTTGTTCTTGAATGAGCGTGGGAATTTTTTTCAAACTTGCCGCCAATAAAATCGGTCCGCAAACATATCCGCCCGTCCCGACAACAACATTCGGCGAAAAATTTTTTATAATCTCCCCCGCACGCTTGACGCTCAAAAGCGCATCTGCCGCGCGTTTCAAATTTTCCAAGGTGAAATGACGTTCAAAACCGCCCTCAAGTTTCAGCGCGGTAAAATTTATTCCCGCCTTCGGAACAATATCGGATTCCAAGCCCGATTCAGTGCCGACGTACAAAAATTCAGTATCGGGCATTTTATTTTTAACGGCATTTATCAAAGTCAGCGCGGGATAAATATGTCCGCCCGTACCGCCGCCCGAAAAAATTATTTTCATAAAAAATTTTCTCCTTCGCAAAAAAAAATATTTCGGAAAAATTATAATCAACGCCGCGCAAAATCGTCAAGGGGCGGTAGTATTCGACAAAAATATTTTTAAGTACGATAATCAAATTAAGAAATCCCGAAATTTTTTATATTCGTCGAGATTCGCCGGACTCTCAAACAAATGAAAAATCTTTTTCGCCGCAAAGGTTGGAAAAAACTGTCTCTTCGCAAATTAAACTTTTCGGGCAAGTTGACAAATTTATTTCGAGTTTTGAATTTTTCCGCGACAATAAAATATTTGATTATCTGATAAAGACAAAAATTTTTATCGCTCAAGAAAATTTAAGCAACGACAATTTACATATTACGGGAAATAAAAATTATGCCGAACTGTACAAGGTGACTGAAAATATTTTCAAAAAATTTTTCGGATTGGACGGCGTATATTTTGCGTTGCTTTATCATTGGGGGCATATTATGCAATTCAAAAAAAGCGAGGCGAAAAAATTACTTTCGGATTGCCTGAAAATTTTGGGCAGTGATATTTGAAAAATTTAAAGGAAAATTTAAAGTCAAGCAGAATCATTCAGCGTAAAAATTTTTTTACGTAAAGGGGTTTTTTCAAATGAAATTGATTTTACTTGAAGATGTTAAAAAAGTCGGTAGAAAAGGCGAAATAGTGGAAGTTGCGGACGGTTACGGCAGAAATTTTCTCCTGCCCAGAAAACTCGCCGCCGAAGCCACAACCGCCAATCTCAACACCGCAAAAACCAACGCGGAAAATAAAGCTCGTCAAGCTCAACGCGAAGCGGACGAGGCAAAACTTTTGGGCGCACAGCTTGAAAAAATCAGCGTCAAAATTCCCGTCAAACTCGGCAAGGACGGCAAACTTTTCGGCTCTGTCGGCGGCTCCGATGTTGCCAAAGCTCTCAAACGCGAAAATAATTTGAACGTCGACAAAAGAAAAATCACCCTGCAAAGCGAAATTGTCGGGGTCGGCACTTACGAAGCGGTTATCAAACTTCACCCCGAAGTCACGACGAAAATCAAAGTCGAAGTCGTTGCGGGATAAAATTTTTTGTGTAGAGGGCTGAAAATTTTCTTCACTCTGCACTTTTTAATTGGAGGAAAAAGTTTGTTTAAAAATTTATTTGGCAAGATGTTCGGCAAGAAAAAAAATGTGGCGATTCCACAGCGAACCGAAACTGAAATTGACCGCGAAATTTCCGCACTCTACTCAATCGTTGTCGATGTTATCGGCTCGGACAGATTGGTTTTGCAGGCGGGAAAAATGGACGCGCTGAGATATTTACGCTCACCCGATCCCTGCGAAAGAGTTTTGGCACTGCGCAGAATTTTGGAAGAAAATCCGACACTCGGTCCCGCGCCTTCAAAAGACGAATTGCCCGCCGAAATTATTCGACTTTCCGAAATGATGGCGGACATAATCGCGCGGCGGCAAATAGAAGATAAAATCGACCGAAAAGTTTCCGAAAAAATGGAACACGATCATCAAGAGTACGTCAAAGACATTCGCCTGCAAATTTTGAAGGAAGAAAAGCCAAGTCAAGAAACGCCGCACGAAGCAAAAAAGCGCGAGCAACTTGAAAAACTTGAAGAAGTCGAATTGACGCAATCGGTTATGGAACTTTTGCGCCCGAAATCTTTGGACGAAATCGTCGGGCAGGAACGGGCAGTCAAATCACTTCGCGCAAAATTGGCATCACCTTACCCGCAACATTTAATTTTGTACGGACCGCCCGGCGTGGGAAAAACAACTGCAGCTCGACTTGTACTTGAAGAAGTTCGCGAACTGGATTACAGCCCTTTCGCGGAGGACGCGCCTTTTGTCGAAACGGACGGCACGACTTTAAGATGGGATCCGCGAGATATGACAAATCCGTTGCTTGGCAGTGTTCACGATCCGATTTATCAAGGTGCGCAAAAATCTTTGGCGGACAGCGGAGTACCCGAGCCGAAACCCGGACTTGTCACGGACGCGCACGGCGGAATTTTATTTATCGACGAAATCGGCGAAATGGATGTAATGTTGCAAAATAAACTGCTCAAAGTTCTTGAAGATAAACGCGCTTATTTTGAATCGGCTTATTACGACCCGACCGACGAAAGAGTCCCGCCTTACGTGCGAATGCTTTTTGAAAACGGTGCTCCCGCCGACTTCGTTTTAATCGGCGCGACAACTCGCGAAGCAAGCGCGATAAACCCTGCTTTGCGTTCCAGATGTGCGGAAATTTATTTTGAGCCATTGACTCCCGCTCATATCGTCGAAATTGTCAAAAACGGCGCGAAAAAATTAAACGTGGAACTTGACGACGGAATCGCCGAAACCATTTCGGAATACACGATCGAAGGCAGAAAGGCTTTAAATATTTTGGCGGACGCTTACAGCCTTTCGTTGATGCGCAATGAAGAAGGCGAAGAAAATTCTCCGGCGACAATTAAAATTACGAAAAAAGATATTTATGAAGTCGCGCAGGTCAGCAGGTTGTTTCAGTTCGTCACGAAAAAAGCGTCAAGTAAATCTGTCGTCGGTCACATTTTCGGCTTGGGCGTGAGCGGTTTTTTGGGTTCGGTGATTGAAATTGAGGCTGTGGTTTTTCCTGCGTCAGAGAAGGGCAAAGGCACAATCCGATTTAACGAGACTGCGGGAAGTATGGCGAAGGATTCGGTTTTCAATGCGGCTTCGGTTTTGCGAAAAGTCACGGGCAAAGATATTCACGACTTCGACGTTCACATAAACATTATCGGCGGCGGAAATATCGACGGACCGAGCGCGGGCACTGCGATTTTGGCGGCGTTGGTCAGTGCGGTCACCGGAAAAAAAATCCGTCAAGATGTGGCGGTTACCGGCGAAATTTCTTTGCAAGGAAACGTCCGCCCCGTCGGCGGAGTTTTTGAGAAGGCTTACGGCGCGAAGCAGGCGGGAATTAAAACTCTCGTCATTCCCAAAGAAAATTCAAAAGATATTCCGCGCTGGCATTTAGGTTTGAACATTCACCCCGTTGAGACTGCCGAAGACGCTTTCAAGTGGATTTTTTCAGATGAAATTGACTTGCCCGAAGAAAAGCCCGTCGAAAAAATTTCTAAACCCAAGCGAAAGAAAAAATCTGTCAAACTTGAGAAAAAAATTTCTGACGCTGAAAAACTTCTCGACAAAAAAATTGATGATATTGCCTCGACGACTTTAACGCCTGAAGAATTGGAATTTTTGAACTCAAAAATATAAAAAATCCCCCTCGCCGATTTTTTTCGACGAAGGGGGAAAATTTTTTTTTTAAAGTTTTCTGACGACTTGGCAGGGATTGCCGAAAGCCACAACATTTGCGGGAATATCTTTCACGACAAGAGATTTTGCGCCGATAACAGAATTTTTCCCGATATTCACGCCGGGCAAAACCGTCACGTCCGCGCCGATCCAAACGTTTTCTCCGACTTCAATCGGCTTGGCAATTTCCAGCCCTGCGTTCCTCTCTTCCTCCTCTAAAGGATGTTGCGCCGTATAAAATCCGCAATTCGGACCGATAAAACATTTTGATCCGAAAATAATTTTCGCGCAGTCCATAAGGTAAATATTGTGATTAAAAAAGCAACCCTCGCCGATTTCGACGTTGTAGCCGTAATCGACCATAAACGGCGACAAAATTTCAATTTTGTTCACATTTACATTCGGCAGAATTTTTTGCAACAATATGCGGCGCACGTTGGCATTTTGCGGACTTGTATTGTTCAGCTGAAAACAGAGGTCTTTAACAAAATTTCTTTCGTTGATAAGTTCCTCGTCAAAATTCGCGTTGTACCACTCGCCCGCCAACATTTCGGTTTTTGCAGACATCAATTTTTCTCCTCTCGACAAAAAATTTAACGGTCGAATTATAACATGTTTCAAATATTTTTACCGAAAATATTTTCAGCTAAATTTTCGCGCTTGCCTTGCAGAATTATTTTCTGACCCCAATCTTATCGGAAAGGGGGCGTGACCAAAATGTTATCCATATTTCTCATAACGGTCGCGGCAAATAAATGATTAGACCGCCTCTAAGGTGACTTAGCCGGTGGTTAGCGTTATTCCTAAAACGCGCAAAAAAGTTTAAAAAACCCCCCATTAGCCGTCGGGGGTTTTTGCGTAACCATGATGTTATCCATTTTTTTAGTTATCTTACTAACTATTTGTACTTTAATAATTTGCAAGTAATCAGCCCGCTCACCAAAAAAATTTTTATGAAAGAAGGTGAACTCCCCTGAAAAAAATTAGTAATCGGGCGGGCTGTCTTTTTAAAAAATTTGGAGTGTTGATTATGTGGGAACTCAACTCTGACGGAGTGATTGCGGAAAATGCGGATACGGGCAAGGGCGATGTATAAAATTTTCGTCAAAGTCGGCGCATATATCGCGGCGTTGCCGAAATCCGTACATTCTTGAATATATGGACGAGATACGCCGCATAAATCCTGACATAAATTCAAATTTGAAAGTCGGCGACGAAATAAAAATTCAGTACAAGGAGCGGAAAAATGATTGACGATGCATGAAGTTTGATTCTGTTGGCTGTGAATGTGCCGATTGCGACGAAAGTTGGGACTACGAAAATTTTTAACTGAAAAAAAGGCGGCGAAAAAATTCTATCGCTATAGAATCGCCGCCAAAATTGAAAGGGCTGATGTAAATGATAATTGAGGGAGTAGTCGTCGAGGCTGACGAAATTGTTTTCAGAGCCGACGAACTCAAAAATTATGTGGAATACGCGAAGGCAAACAGCGACGGAACTTTGAAAAAAATCCGAATAAAACTTTGTGCCGACGGAAAAGTTGACATTGACTATAAATCCAACGTGCCGTTTGAACGTATCAGAAGAATCACGGGCTACCTGACTGGCGACCTTAATTCTTGGAACAATGCGAAAAGAGCGGAAGAATCGGAACGCGTTAAGCACGGAGTTGATGATTATGAATGAAAAATTTTTGTCGATACAAGTGCGAAATGCCAAATCAACTCGGCGCAAGAAGGCTTACGCAAAAGAAATTCCTGCGAAAGTTTTACAAGAAATTTTGTCGATGACGGAAGTCGACGGAGAAATTACGCTCATTCATTCGGGCTCAAAAATTCTTTTCACTTTTGAAAATTTGCTTGTCACGACAAGAATTATCGATGGCGTATTTCCGCCGTATGAAAGAGTTTTTCCGAAAGAAAATGAAATCGCAGAAAAAATAACGATCGGAATGAGTAAATCGCTTGCGCCTGTTGATTTTCAAGCCGAAAATTTTCATTACGTCGTTACGCCTGTGAGGAGGTCTTGAGATGAAAATCATTGAACCGTCAGCGGTATTGATGAGAGATTTCGACGGCGCAGAAGTTATGAAATTTCTTGAACTTTGCGGCAGAACGGCTTATCAGTCGAAGAAAAATATCACCAATGATTCAGCGGAAAAATTTATGAAAAATTTAATAAGGAGCGTGATTGAGAAATGACGGTTGAGGAACGTTTTAATATTCTTGAAAAAAACTTAATCAAACTTTCCGCGCATTGTTTTGAAATGAAAAGAAAACTTAACGCAATCAATAAAAAATTTTCCGTTCGTGATGACGAATTGGCTGAACGACTTGAAATAATCGACAAAAAATATTTCCACGCGATGAAAAACCTCGTCGAATATATAAAAAAATCGGAATAAAATTCTGTGATAAAAATAAAAAACGCCGTCCCCCGACAGCGCACTTTGATTTTAATTTCTGAAAGTTGTGTTGTCAAGGAGCGGTATTTTTATGACATTTGAGGAATTGAATATTGTGCGGACACTAAAAAAGAAAATTTCGGACGAAGAACAAAAACTTCAAGGATTTAGAGAATTG
>CAJOCT010000012.1:0-26436 GCA_905236725.1 uncultured Selenomonadaceae bacterium
AAAGTATTTTCTTCGCCGAAACCTGTCGCAACAACGCCGTTGCCCAAAACTACCGCCGAAGGACTCAAAGTGACGTTGCCATCGCCCGCAAAATTCATATCGTCATATTCAACTGCATTTGAACTTGTTTTGAAAACCATTTGATTATCCGTCGCCGTCAACGCCAAATTTTCCGCAGTCGTCGTAATTTTTTGTCCGTTGATTGTATATTCGCCCGGCTCGGTCGTTCTGAAATTCAGCGCGGGAACAAAATTTTGCAAATCAGTTGAAATATCGGAGCCGACCGCAATGTTGAAAAGATTACTTCCGATAAGAACTTCGCCTTTGTTTACGGTAAACGTGCTGGCAAGATCGCCTTGAGACAATGTCATTTTCAATTTGCCCGTGCCCGAGCCGTAATTCATTCCCGAACTTCCGAATTTTAAAAATCCGTCGCCGTCGATTGCCTCCAAAGTTACATTCACACTTTGCCCGCCGAGTGAGCCCGTGCCCGTCAATTTTGTATTTTCGTCAATCGTAACTTTTCCCGCGTTGTACCAGATCGTCCCTTGAAGCGCAGAAACCGAAGTTGTATAACCTTCTGCAGTCGTGAAAGTCATATCGAGATTTTCGTCGGCGGAAGTTATTCCGATTCCCTTGCTCATGTCGAGAGAAAGATAACCTGTCGAGCCGCGCGAATTCAGTTGAAGTGTATTGCCGTCTTCCCAAGCAAAATTTACTTCTGTGCCGTTTTCAAGTGACATTCTGCCGTTTCCGCCGTAAGTAAATGCACCGTTAACGTCAAGAGTGGCTTTTCTTCTTGCACCAATAAAATCAAATTCCAATGCGCCGTCATTTTCATTCGGAGCAAATCTGATTCCGCTTTGAGTTAAATTAAATTGTCCGCCGGCATCGGCAAGCGCGGTTATTTGCAAACTTCTTTCGCCGTTGCCAAGTGAAAAATTCGTCCCTTTTGTCAAAAAGATTTCGTGTGTTTCGGGATTAAATAAAATTTCGCCGTTCAAAGTAAGACTCGTACTTAACAAAGTATTTCCGCCGGTCACTACAGAAAAATCTGCCGAGCCTTCGGGAAGAGTGAACGCATATAAGCCGTCATCTTTTTTTGTAAGTTGAACAGAAAAATCATTTTGCGCAATAAATTCTGTCGGAAAAGTTCCTTGATTTATGTAAGATTTCGAACCGCTTTGCACAGTAAATTTTCCATTTTGATAAGAAATTCCGCCGTCAGTTAAATCAAAACCGAAAACTTCGTCGAAACCGTCTAATTTTAAATTAACTTTTCCGTCGGCAACAGTCGCACCGTTCTCGCCGATTGTCAAAGTGACATTTTCATCAAGCGGCGTGTAAGACATTCCGTCAAAAATTACCGTGTCATAGTTGGTGAGCTGAACCGGTACGTTATCGGATTCCGTGACGACTTTCATTCCGTTGAGATTATAATTTCCGACCTTTTCAAGCGTGAAGATAAATTCCTCGTCGTTTGCACGAAATGTAGAGCCTTCTGACACAACTTCTATTGCATCCTGCGTTTCAGTTGCGTAAATATCGGTAAAAGAGCCATTTTGAATTTGCAGAGTCGTATCATCAAGATAATCCAATACAAAAGTTGCACCTTCATTGGCAGTATAAACAGTTCTGTCTTGAGTGAATTGCAAAGAAGAAGATCCTCCATTTGTACGCAATTCACTTTCCCAAGTGTCATAAACTGAAAGATGTGCTTGAGTGCCGTCGCTTGCCGTAATAATTCCGCCGTTGTAATTTATTGCACCTGTAATTGACGAAATATTGACTACATCTAAATCGCCGTTCGTTAATACTACGTTGAGTGCGTCGGCTGTTGACGGAATTATTGTCAAGCCGATTTGCGGATGAAAAATAATCGAGCCGCTTGCAGCAGTGTTGGCTGTTATACGTAAAATATTTCCGTCCTCAAAATTATTTGTCAGAACAGTACCTTTAGCAAGTGAAATTGAACCGTCGAGTTTGTAAGTTAAAGACCCTGTCATATTTAAATTTGTTGTGCGAGTTACGCCGTCACGAGTTACTGAAATTTCTAAATCGCCGTCGCCTGAATTTGGCGAAAAATGAATGCCGTCTGAATCGATAGAAACAATTCCGCCGGCATCGTCAGTCGTTTTTAATTTGACGCTGTAATTTTCGCTGAAAGTAAATTGCATTTCAGTATCTTTTGCAATGTTCAGTGAACCGTTATTCCCCAAAGTAAAAGAACCGCTTAAAACTTCCAAGTCAGCATTTAATGACGCACCGTTATTTGTCGCAAGATTGAGATTTAATTTTCCGATTGGAGCAATAGAAACTCCGCTTTCACTTATTGAAATAGCGTTGGTAACATCATCAACCGCAGTTGTCGTAACAGAATAATTTTCAAAAGCAACAGAAACTTTTGACCCTTTAGTTAAGGTTAAAGTTCGATTTTCAGCATTCAAGTTAATTGTGCCTTCAACGCTGAGAGTATTTTCAAAAACAGCAGTATCGCCGTTTTTGATAGCAATATGTAATGCGCCGTCATTTGTGCCCGGCGTAAAAGAAAGTTGATTTTCTGAGTTCGGAGAAAATGACAAAGTTGCGTTATCTGTGGCAGTCATGGTTAAAGTATAATTTCCGAGAGAAAAATCAAATGATGTGCCGCTTTCAAGATTAAATGATCCGTTCTGTCCAAAAGTGATTGAACCTTGTTTGCACCGAATAACTCCGCCAAAAGCGACAGTGCCGTCACTTCGCATAAGTGCAATTTGCAAAGGACTGTTTTGGCTGTCAGGAATCAATCTGACGCCGTCCGATCCAAAAGAAATAATTTCGCCTGTATCAGAAAGTGCTTGGGCGAAAAAAATATAGCCATTTCCCAAAGCAGTAGTAATTGAGGTGCCTTCGGTAACTGAATAAGTAAGTCCTGAAATTGCTCTTGATGCTTTGCCGCTGATATTAAAAGACGCAACGGCGTTATCATTTTGCATAGTCATTGTAACTTGATCCGACTCTATGGTGAAATTACCTTGACTAACGTCGAAAGTTGCGGAATTTGTCGGCGTGAACTGATACTTTATTCCTGAATTTGTTTCGGAAAGCAAAAAACCTGAAGGACCGGAAGTAATTTTATAGCCGTCGACTTCAAGATTACCTTCAAACAAAGTTATCACGCGATTAACGCCGTTATTATTTTGCGTGGCAATCAATGCGCCGTCGTTATTTTGAAAATTTACGGTTAAAGAGTTTTCACTGCCATTAAAATAAATTCCGGGCGAATTTTCCTTATTCGCCAAAGTCACTTGAACTTGACCGCTTGCAATGCCCGAAACTTTTTCTTCAGCGTCAAGGTTGAGTCTTGTTTCGCCGCCAACCGCGGTGTAATTTACTCCGTCCAACTCGTGAGTCTCGCCTTCAGCTATCACGAGAGAGACGAACCTCTGCAAATCAAAATTAAAATTTCTCACAGAAACCACCCTTCTTTGACCGATTTTTTCAAAAAGTATATGAAAATAATCTTTATTTTAGCATGGAAATACTTTTTGTGCATAACTTTTCTTTACAAAAAATCCCAACGACATTAGCCGAAGGGATTTTTTTACTGCGCTGATTAAAAATTTTTTTATAAATTATTTTTTCATTTTAACGTGAACGATTCGACCCCTGTAATAAGGCGTGGTTAACTCAACACCGGCGGGTTTGTCCGCGTTGGAAGGAATAATTTCGCTGACGGGAACGATTGCCCAAAAAACTATATCCACGCGCCCGGAATTCAAAGCGGCTGCACGCGCTCCGCTGTCGATCTGAACAAGTTCAATATTTCTGCCGATTTTTCTGCTGAGTTCGGCGAGAACTGCGGTATTAAATCCTGCGGCTTTACCTTCTGCGTCGATAAAATCGAGCGGCGGCAAATCGCCCGTCACCGCAACTTTAATTGTATTTGCGCCGGAAATATTTTGAATTTCGACGGCGGAAATTTCTTCATTCGTTTTAAAATTGGCGACGTATTTTTTGTTCAGCTCATCCAAAGTGCCGTCGTCTCTCATCTCAACGATTGCCTTGTTCACCATTCCGATTAAATCTTTGTCGCCTTCGCGCAGAGCAAAGCAGAAAGCGTCAACAAAATTCAAAGTGTCATTGTCGGCAATTTCAAGTTTCGGATTTTTCGCAATGAGATAATCGGCAACACATTTATAAGTGCTGATTGCGTTTATCTGCCCGGATTCCAAAGCCATTTGCATTGAACTCAAATTGTCAAAAAAAATCGGGTCGTAAGAACTCATTTTGAAATTGAAAGTTTCGGAAATTTTTTGAATGAAATTATCAAAATTCTTTTCCGTTGCGTTCATGTGAGCGAGCATGCCGATTTTAAATTCGCTTGTCGCCGGAGCCTCAACTTTTTTTTCTTCGCCGCAACCCGTCAAAATCGCCGCAGAAAAAATGCACATCAGCATCACGGCAAAAATTTTTCTTAAAGTCATCTCAATCTGACCTCCTCAAACAAAATCTGATTTTTTACCGTATTTTAACATAAACATCATTTTCAAGCTACATATTTCGATTGCAAAATAGAAAAGTATCGCTATAATAACTTCGTTAAAAATTTTTGCGGAGGTTTTTTTATGACGGTTTACATGACTGACGGCGGCAAATATTTTTCCGTCGCCGAAAGTTTGAAAAAAAATTTAAAAATGCCGCGCGGACTTTATATCAATCTTACCAATCAATGCAACAACGACTGCGTTTTTTGTTTGCGGCAAAAAAAATCTATGGCAAAAGAGTCAAGTTTATGGCTGGAAAAAGATCCGACCGTCGAAGAAATTAAAACTGAACTTGATAAAATCGATTGGAAAAATATCAGCGAGGTTGTTTTCTGCGGATTCGGTGAACCGACAATGAGACTTGCGGAACTTTTGGAAATTTTGCGCTACGTGAAAAAAATTCATCCCGAAATTCCCACGCGATTAAATACGAACGGTTTGGGCGAACTTGAACACGGAAGAAATATTTCCGCCGACTTTGAAAATATTTTGGATACCGCGTCGATAAGTTTGAACGCGGCGACGGCTGAAAGATATTTTCAACTCACGCGCTCAAAATTCGGCTTGAAATCTTATGAAGCGATGCTGACTTTTGCCGAACATATGAAGAAGTTTGTTCCGAACGTTGTTTTGACGATTGTCGATAAAGTCACTCCGCCCGAAGAAATCGAACAATGCAAAAAAATCTGCGCGGAAAGAAATTTGACTTTGCGCATTCGACCTTATGAGGACAGTTGAGGAGGTTTTTTTATGGAGAAAAATTTTTTTATTTCTGAAATCGACGAAAAAATTTTTTCGCGAATAAAGGATAAGTCTTATAAAAAAAATTGTACCCTGCCGATTAAAGATTTGAGATATTTAAAAGTTTTGCACAAAAATTTGAACGGCGAAATTTG
Source organism: uncultured Selenomonadaceae bacterium (assembly GCA_905236725.1). Lineage (GTDB taxonomy): Bacteria > Bacillota > Negativicutes > Selenomonadales > Selenomonadaceae > Quinella. The sequence continues at coordinate 5,423 of CAJOCT010000012.1, forward strand.
CGAAGGCGAAATTATCTGCAACGTTCACATTGCGGAAAATTTGCTTGATATTTTTCAAAAACTTTACGAAAAAAATTATCCGATTGAAAAAATTCGGCTTGTCGATGAGTACAACGCCGACGACGAACTTTCCATGCGCGATAATAATTCTTCGTGTTTCAATTTCAGACTTGTTGCCCGAAAAAAAATTATTTCCAAGCATGCGGCGGGGCTTGCCGTCGACATTAACCCGCTTTACAACCCGTACATCACGACGGTTGACGGCAGGCAAAATGTTGAGCCGGCGAATGCGGAAAGTTACGTTGACCGCGAAAAAAATTTCCCTTACAAAATAACCGAGCAAGATTTTTGTTACAAAATTTTCGCGGAGCACGGTTTTGAGTGGGGCGGAAGTTGGACGCATTGCAAGGATTATCAACATTTTGAACTGCCCGATAAAATTGCCGAAAAACTTTATCCCGCTTGGAGATTTCGCGATAATGCATAAAAAAATTTTCGACAGCGAGGTTTTGAAAAAAATTCCCGGATTCGGCGTGATTGTTTATAAGGACGGGAAAAAAATTTATGAAAATTTTTTCGGCAAAAGAAATCTCGAAAAAAATTTGCCCGTCACCGAAAATACAAAATTCCGCGTCGCATCAATTTCAAAAATTTTTACTGCGCTGACGATTCTGCAACTTGTCGAACAAGGGAAAATAAATCTCGATGAGGACGCAAGCGAATATTTAAATTTTAAACTTCGCAACCCGAATTTTCCCGACGAAAAAATTACCGTGCGAATGTTGGCGAGTCACACTTCTACACTTCGCGACGGAAAAATTTATTCTCTTCCGCCAAAATTTTCTCTCGAAAAATTTTTTAAATCGGACAAAAATTCTTTCGGCAAGGAAAATAAAAATTTTTTCGCCTACTGCAATTTGAATTACGGGATTTTGGGAACGATTATTGAAAAAGTCACGGGCGAACGCTTCGACCTTTATCAGAAAAAAAATATTTTTCGTCAACTGGAAATTAACGCCGATTATGTTGTCGGAAATTTTTCCGCGAAAGATTTTAAAAATCTCGGTGCGCTTTATCAAAAAAATATCGCGCAGATTGACGATTATAAAATTAAGCCGCCGAAAAATTTTATTTCTGTGCAAAATCCTTACGTTGACGGCGGAAGTTTATTTTATTCGCTGAAAAATTATAAAGTCGGGACAAATGCGACGATTTTTTCACCTCAAGGCGGTCTGCGAATTTCTTTTAAAGAGCTTGCAAATTGTCTTGAAATGTTTTTAAATAAGGGAAGTTTTCGCGGGAAAAAAATCATTCGCGAAGATTTATTTTCCGAGATGTGCAAGCCGCAATGGATTTACGACGAAAAAATTCAAAACGGCGATACTTTGGGCGTGATGTTCAGTTACGGCTTGGGACTTTATCAAATTCGCGGCGACAGTCCCGCGAGGTTTTGCAAGGACGCTGAAATTGATTTTATCGGTCACAGCGGCGAGGCGTTCGGAATGATTTCGGGTCTGTATTTTCGCCCGAATGAAAAGGACGGAGTAATTTTTATGGCGAACGGCACGGATTTTTTTGCGGGCGATGAGAAAAGTTTCGGCAAGTTCAGCAATAATTTTATTTGGGAGGAGGAAATTTTAAATCCTGTCTGCAAAATTTTTTTCAGCAAATAAATTTTTGGAGGTTTTAAAAGTGTTAAAAAAAATTTTATCGGGAATTTTAATTTTGATGGTTTTCAGTTTTTTGCCGGCAAGTGCGGAAAGGTCGAAGTCGGCGGACGATCCTGCGGGCTTTGTAATTTTGGCTGACGTTGCGCCGAAAATTATTCAAGAAATCCGCTATTACTCGACGTATAATTTTATCGGCGACAGAATTGACGGTTATTATGAACCCTGCGCGTTGATGACGATTGAGGCGGCGGAGGCTCTTAAAAAAGTTTCCGACGACGTTGAAAAACTCGGCTATCGGCTGAAAATTTTCGATGCTTATCGTCCGCAAATGGCAGTTGATCATTTTATGCGCTGGGCGAAAGATGAAAATGATCTGCGCATGAAAAAATATTTCTATCCGGAAATTGAGAAGCACAGAATTATTCCTGAAGGTTACGTTGACGAAAAATCCGGTCACAGCCGCGGCTCGACGGTCGATTTAACTTTGTTCGACATGAACACCGGCAAGGAAGTCGATATGGGCGGGACTTTCGATTATTTCGGCGAACTTTCTCACCCCGACTATAAAAGAGCTTTGACCAAGCAACAAATTGAAAATCGTCAAATTCTTCGTGACGCGATGATAAAAAATGGTTTTAAGCCGCTTGAGACCGAATGGTGGCATTTCACGCTGGAAAATGAGCCGTACCCCGGTACTTATTTCACCTTCACGATTAAAGAATTCAGAGACGCGAAAAAATAATTTCATTCACTCAAATAAAAAAAGACCTCCGAAAAAATTTTTCAGAGGTCTGATTTTTTTTTGCGAAAAATTTATTTAACCAATCTGTCAAAATCTGCTTGCGGAACTAGGGTAACAAGTCCCATAATCGACAAAATTTGTTCAAGAGCGACGCGCGGCGAGGAAACATTTTTGACTATAAAATCGGTTTCCTTCCAGTGATCGAACTCTTTATTTTTTTCCGCGTACTCGACGTAATATTTTATTTCGTCATTTGAACAGCCGCTTCTCAAAAGTCTGTCGATAAAAACAACGTCGTCAATCATCAAAAAAATTGTCACCAAATCCTGGTTGATAAATTTCGACAGTTGCTTTATCCCTTCCGTGTCCATCATCAACATAATACTGACTTTGTGCTGTTGGTAAGACTGCAAGACGTCTTCTTTTCGCAGACCGTACGAACAGCCCTGATAAGAATTGTTGACGATAAATTTTTCCGCCGCGTACTCATCGGGCTTGACGGTGCGATAAAGTCTGCGTTTATAAGCGTATCTGTCGTCAAAAAATTTTGTCGTGATGGTCGGCACGTAATGAATACCCATCGACATAAGTTGAGAAACCATCGTGGACTTTCCCGAAGAGTGCGGACCGAGAAAGGCATAAACTTTATTTTTTGCCACCAAATTACCTCCTTAATAATTTTCGGCAGTGATCTCAAAGAAACTTTGCGGATGTTTGCAAACCGGGCAAATTTCGGGAGCCTGCATTCCGACGACGATATGGCCGCAATTTCTGCATTCCCAAATCTGTACGCCGATTTTTTTGAAAACTTCCTGCGACTTGACATTTTGCAAAAGTTTGCGATAACGTTCCTCGTGATGCTTTTCAATCTCCGCAACGCCTCTGAACTGTTCGGCAATTTCGGGGAAACCTTCTTCATCGGCCTCCTTCGCCATTCGAGCGTACATATCCGTCCACTCAAAATTTTCGCCTTCCGCCGCATGCAAAAGATTTTCTTCAGTGTTCCCGAGTTCGCCGAGTGCCTTGAACCAAAGTTTTGCATGCTCCTTCTCATTTTCCGCAGTCTTCAAAAACAGTGCGGCAATTTGTTCGTAACCGTTTTTCTTCGCAACAGAGGCGTAATAAGTGTATTTATTTCGCGCCTGACTTTCTCCGGCGAATGCTTCCCACAGATTTTTCTCTGTCTTCGTACCTTTAAGTTCTTTCACGTTTTTAACCTCCGCAATAGGAATAACTTTTTCAAAATCGCTCGCCGGGTGTTTGCAAATCGGGCAGATGAAATCTTCCGGCAATTCGTCGCCGACATATTCGTAACCGCAAATCAAGCAACGCCAAATTGTTTTGCCGTCTTCAGTTTTGCCGACGGGTTGCGGTTTCGGCTTAATATTTTGCTGATAGAAATTGTAAGTCGTCGAAGGAATGTTATTAAATTTTTCCATTTCGACAACGTCCGCGATAAAAATCGAATGAGTGCCGACGTCAATTTGCTGAATGACGTTGCCGCTGATATAAGAATTTGTCCCCTCGGTTATCGCAAGAGTGCCGTTAGACGTGCGTTTAACTTTGCTGAAGTCCGCGAACTTATCGACATTTTTACCGCTCTGAAAACCGAAATGCTTGAACAGTTCAAAATTTGCCGCCTCACTGATGATCGACGCGGTGAATTTTTTCGATTGCGCAATTAAATCGTGCGTAAAATTCAGCTTGTTGACGGTGATTGAAACTCTGTGCGGAACTTCCGTAACCTGCGTGAGCGTGTTGATAATGCAGGCGTTGTCTTTTGTGTCCGACTTTGAACTCAAGACGAAAAGCCCGTACTGAATGTTAAACATTACCTTGCTGTCCATAAAAATTAACCCTCCCAAAAAAATTTTTTGTCACAATGACTTTATTTTAACAAGCAAAATTTTTTTTGTAAATCAAAGATTTTTCTGCGCGAAAAGCATTTTAAAAATATTCATCTTGAGTTCAAAATTTTTTCTTGCGTTATCGGCGATTGTGTCGAGAATTAAACCGCATGCCGCCGATAAAAGTGAACTCAACCCCAAAATCATACTGACAATAAGCGTCGGAATTTTCGGGACAAGACCTGTTTCAATAAATTCCGCAAGAATCGGCAGGAACATAAAAATTGCAATCAGCATAAAAAAAATTGCCGCCGTGCCGAAAAATTTCAGCGGGCGATAAGTTCTGTACAAATTAAAAATCGTCATCAAAACTTTTGCGCCGTCAACATAAGTATTCAACTTGCTGAAACTGCCCTCAGGTCTGTCGCGATAGTTCACGGGAATACTTTGAATGAGCAAATTTTTATCCAGTGCGTGAATTGTCATTTCGGTTTCAATCTCAAAACCCTCGGAGAGAATGGGGAAACTTTTAACGAAAATCGGACTGAAAGCGCGGTAACCTGTCATAACGTCAAGAATTTTTTTAGATTTTTTTCCGCGTTTCCAAAAAGTATTTATACAGCCGCGGACAAGAGTATTTCCGAAATTATGAAAAGGTCTTTTATTTTCATCAAAATAAGTCGCGCTCAACCTGTCGCCGATAACCATATCCGCTTTGCCTTCGAGAATTAAATTGCACATTTCGCGGGCGTATTCGGCGGGATAGGTGTCGTCTCCGTCAGTCATTATGTAACAATCCGCATCAATTTCGCGAAACATCGAGCGAATAACATTTCCCTTGCCCTGCCGATATTCGTGACGAACAATCGCACCGGCTTTTTCGGCAAGTTCCGCAGTATCGTCGACAGAATTGTTGTCGTAAACATAAATTTCGGCGTCGGGCAGTTCTCGGCGAAAATCCGAGACAACTTTTTCAATCGTCAAACTTTCGTTGTAACAGGGAATCAGCACGGCAATTTTTTTATCCTGCATTAAATTTTCCTCCCAAAAATTTTTTCATTTCACTTTATAAATAAAACTTCCTGCATCTTCATAAATTTTTTGAATTTTAACTTGCGGAGTCGAAAAATTTTCCAGCTCGCCTTTTCTTGAAAAAATATATTTTGCATCGAGTTTTTTTAAATCATCGGTATTGAGGTAAACCGTGAAACGATCTTCAAAAGGAAAATAAAAACTTGTCGGCTTATTGTTTTGCAAAATCATGATAATGTGAGCATATTTGTTATAATCTTTATAATTTTTTCCATAAGGATCAAAATTTTTCCAAGGCTCTTTTTCGGGATACTCGGCAATGCTGTTAGTTTTATCGGGTTTAAATTGCTCCCAACGCTCCAACACAGGATAAACATTGACGCTGTTAATCGTCGGTGCCCCAAACATTATTGGGAAATCATTTAAAGTTATGCCGTCATCGACAACCAGCCATAGAGATTTCCTAATATCCCCCCCCCTCCGTAGAGGTTTCTTGTTGAACAATCTCCGAAATTTTTTGCCCGACAGGCATTTTATAAACCGAATCAACGCCGAAGTTTATCGGATTGACAGTTGCGCCAATTCCGAGCATCAAAATTGCTAACACCGCAAAACTTTTTTTATTTACCGGATTCAAAAACAAAAATACACTCAGCGAAATAAAAGCGAATACCGAAAAACCTTTTTTAATTTCAAACCAATCGGGGAGGAGATGATAAATTCCAATAACTGACAAAATTGAAATCACTTCAGCTAAAATTATTCTGACAAATGAACTTGGAAAATTTTTTACCAAACTCAAACCACGAAACACCAGCAAAAGTTGTGCAAAATCTATCGCTGCTCTAAGCCTAAGATTTACAGTCATGCTCATGAAGGTAAATTTTGCAAAAAGGGCGGGAAAGGGTGTAACTTCCCAAACTATAAAAAAAACTGTTAAGAAAAATAATAATGTCATCAACAAATCTTTTTGTTTGAGTTTGAAACGCAAGTAAAAAAATATCAAAAATCCGAGAGGAAACATTGAAAAAAAACTTGAAATTCCTGTTTCGTTATGAATCAGATTTATCATGGATTTGAACGGCAAAATCGAATCCATACCGTAAGCGAATAAATGAACTACAGACAGAAAAATATTACATTCTCCGCCTGAGCTAAACCGTTTGCCGGGATATTCTGTCGCCATTTGCGCTTCAATCATATCACGCGAAATATAAACTGCATGAATTATCGGCGCGAGCATTACCGCAAAACCTACGAGCCAAAAAATTTTATCCCGCCATAAACTTTTCAGAGAATTTTTTTGTTGAAATGAAACGGCGATTAAACAGAACAAAAACACATAACCAAACGGAACTTGCCAAGCCGGATAAATTCCGAAAATATAAACTCCCGCGCAATACAAAAAACCCGTCGCGTAAAGAAATCTTTTTCGGGTTTCGCCTTGTTCAAGGTACAATTTCCATAAAACTGCAACGCCTTGTCCCGCCGCCAAAATTTCTGCAATGCTGTTGACTGCCCACCACCACTGCGCGAGCGGTGAAAAAGCTATCATTATCGCGTAAATTATGCAGAGTTTTTTTTCGACGTTCAAAATTACCCGCGCAAATTCAAGCGAGACCAAAAATAAAATTGCCAGTCGGCTCATCCAAAAGAACGCCAGCCCCGAACCCGGATCAAAAAACAAAAAGCCTATTTCCGCCGGACGAAAGATTACTGCGGGATGCCAAACTGCCTGCCCGTAAGTCATAAACATATTTGTCGCCGTGCCGCGTACTATGTCGCTTATCAACGAAAAATCTGTGAAATACTGCGAAAAAGCAAACGGCGTAAAAACAACATACTCATCGGAGCGAATCGGTCTGTACTTGCCAAAAATTATATCGCTGAGTTCGGGGTGCTGAAGAATATCCGCATAAATGGAAATCGACGAGCCATGAATTTCAAAAATCGTACACAGCAAAACAAAAACGCCGCCGATTATTCAACGCGAATTAAAAATTTTTTCAGACATAAGAATAATATCCGCCGTTTTCCATGAACTGATAATATTCCCTGACCGCGCTGTTGAGCGGAGTGAACGGAGTTTTATATCCCGCGCCGATGAGTTTTCTCATGTCCGCTTGAGTGAAGTTTTGATATTTTCCGCGAAGTTCGTCGGGGAAAGGAGTATATTCAATTTTCCCGCTGCCGTGTGCGTCGATCATTGCCTGCGCCGCGCTGTTGAAAGTTTGCGCCTTGCCCGTCCCGCAGTTATAAATTCCGTTCGGCAAATTATTTTCCATGCACCACAAATTAACTTTGACAACGTCTTTGACGTAAACAAAATCGCGCTGTTGTTCGCCATCCGCGTAACCGTCCGTCCCTTTGTAAAGTTTGACGAATTTGCCGCCAAGTTTCATGCGCTTGTAAATTTGATGGAAAATCGAAGCCATTTTATCTTTATGCTGTTCCTGCGGTCCGAAAACGTTAAAATATCTCAAGCCGATAACTTTGCTTTTGGCGTCGTCGATAAATTGACGGACATATCTGTCAAACATCAATTTTGAAAAGGCGTAAGGATTCAAAGCATTTTCGCATTCCTCGACTTCGCGAAAACCTTTTTGACCGTTGCCGTAAACCGATGCACTCGACGCGTAAATAAAAGGCACTTGGCGATTTATGCAAAAATTCAGCAGGGCTTTGGAATATTCGTAATTTGTTTTCATCATATAATTGACGTCGTATTCCATTGTGTCGGAACACGCGCCCTCGTGAAAAATTGCGTCGATTTCCAGCCCGAAAAAATCATTCTTGGTAAAAGTCGTCAAAAAATCGTCCATGTGCTGATAGTCGATAAAGTGCAAGCCCATGAGATTTTTATATTTGTCGCCGGTTCCCAAATTGTCGACGATCAAAATATCAGTGCGTCCCCTTACGTTGAGTTCGTGAACAATATTACTGCCGATAAATCCTGCGCCGCCCGTTACAATAATCATTTTCATCAATCCTTTCTGCCGATGTTTTAAAAAATTCTTTTCGGCAGAAGTTTTTTATTTCCTTTCGAGTTAGCGCAAAATTTGCATTCGCGTAAATTATGCTGTATATTTTCAGCCGATAAAGCGAGGTTTTGTAAATTGAAATGGATAAATCATCAAATAGTTACGGGATTTATAATTTTCGCGGCAACTGACAACGCGCTTTTCGTGGCATCGGGAATTGTCGGCGCGGTCATTCCGGACAGGGTTGAAGGCTCGCCGCCTAAAGAAAGTAAAGCGTATTGGAAGTGGAGAAAAAGTCATCGCACTTGGTCGCATTACCCGCCGATTTATTTGGCGATAATCGCGGCGGCTCAATTCGCAAAAATTTCCTATCCCGATCCGACATTGGAATTGATTTTAAACTTGCTGACTTATGCAATGGTCGGCGCACTTTTGCACGTGGCGGAGGACGGAATTTGCGGCAAAGTTCCAATCTTTCGCCCGACAAAAAAACACGGACTGAAACTTTTTAAAGTCGGCTCTTGGGGAGAATATTTTTGCTCGGCGATGATAATTTTCGTCTGCCTTTTTTTCAGATTCGGGGATTTTTCAAAAATTTCTTCCCTGTTTATGAAAATTCCGCTATAATAAAGAAAATTTTTTTCTGAACGGGGTTTTTATGGACGATTATACTTGGAGAAAGCGAATGGAAGCGCGACGGAGACGCAGAAAAATTGAGCGCGCTTTCGTTATTTTTTTATTTATTTTTGCTTTAAGTTGCGTTGTGTGGTACTTCACCAGCTACACGAAAACGCCCGGCTATTCCATGCAAGAAGCCGTTGAAGCGTTTCATGAAAAAGATATTGCGGATTTTCGCCGCCGTCTTGATTTACCTTCGATCACTGCGCGGGCTTACGACGATTTGACAGTCGATCTTTTTAAATACGATACGCAACTTTCCGAACGCGAAAGGTCTTTGTTTGAAAATTTTTATGTGCTGATTCGTTCGCAGATGTGCGCGGGCGCGATTAAGGTAATAAATACAAAATTCGACACGGACAAATGGACTTTGCCGGAAGAAATGTTAAAGGGCCGTCAACTTGGAATTGATTTTGATTTGTTGCTTGAACGCAGTTTAATTCGCCATACAACTTTGCTTGACGTGGAAAATGTTGAACATCACGGCGAATACGCGACGGCGGACGTTAAAGTTGTCGAAGATTATTCTCAACTTCCGTTTACGCTGAAAGTTACCTTGCAAAATTTCGGCGGGGCAAGTTGGCAGATGGGGCAGAAAAAAATTGATCTTTTCGGCAAAACTTTTACTTTCCCGGGAATGAGTTTTACTCTCGGACCAAGCGATTGGAAAGTCGTCAGGATCGATAATTATCGCGAATATCTCGACGCGGTTCAGCCGACTTTGCGAAAAGAGTTGGCGCAATACATCGACGCAACTGCCGAAATTGTTGCGCGTTACAACGAAAGTTTTTTGCAGGAACAGAGTATTTTCATTTCAATGCAACAAACTTCAAACGGAATTATGAGCGACAATCAGCGCGGGCAAATTGCAAATTATATAAATCAAACGATAATTCCGATGCGGCAATATCGACAAAACGAACTCGACACAATTCCCGTGCCGAACGGTGCGTCTTATCTTGCAGGTCTTCGGCAAGAATCCACGCGGGTCACAATTCAGGCGTGGCAGTCTTACGCAAAAGGCTTGATTGAAGACAATTCGGCGGCTTTCGACACGGCGGAAAGTTTGCATAAGCAAGAACTTGCACTGGATCAAAGGATCGAAGAAATTGTTCACAGCTCGGCAGTCACCCGAAATTTGCCCGAATTGCCGTAAAGTATTCTTGAATACATTTTTGATAAAGTTTACAACCGACGCAAAAAAGATATAATGAGCGTCGGTATTTTTTTCAGTTGAGGAGGAAATTTTTATGTCGATGAACATGGCGGCGGCGCATGCCGTCAACCGAAAATTAAAAGACGCAATTTTTGAGGCGAGCAAGGCTTGTCAAGATGCGATAAAAATTCACGGCGCGGAAAAAGTCACCAACGCAACCATCGGAGTTGTTTTGGACGACGCGGGAAAACTCGCAGTGATGCCGACCGTCGAAAAAGTTTTTAAGTCAATGCAAATGTCAGATTTCACGGCTTACGCGCCGATTGCGGGAATGGCGGATTATACCGCGTCGATCAAAGAAATTATTTTTGAAAATAAAACCTGCGAAAATTTTTTTGACGCGGTGGCAACTTCCGGCGGCACGGGCGCAATTCATCATGCCGTTGCCAATTATGCCGAGCGCGGCGAAAGTGTTTTGACTTCCGACTGGTGCTGGGGAACTTACAAAATTATTTGCGACGAAACCGGAAAAAATCTTGAAACCTTTAAACTTTTCAACGAAGATTTGAGCGGCTTTAACGTCGAAAGTTTTTCCGATAAAGTCGAGGAGCTTCTTAAAAAACAAAATTCTCTGCTGATAATTTTGAACACGCCTGCGCACAATCCGACCGGTTATTCTTTGAACGGCGAGGAGTGGGATAAAGTTCTGGAGATTTTGAAAAGTCACGCGCTCAAAGGCAAAAAAATTTCTCTTTTGGCGGACGTGGCTTATATCGAATTTTCCGCCGACAAAGAAATTGCTTGGGCTTTCGTCGATAAATTTAAAAATCTTCCCGAAAATCTTTTGATTATGCTTTCTTTCAGCATGTCGAAAAGTTACACGCTTTACGGGCAAAGGACGGGCGCACTTGCCGCGATTTCTTCGAGCCGCGAAGTTATCGACGAATTCAAGGAAACGAACAAATTTTCTTGCCGTGCCAGTTGGTCGAATATAAATCACGGTGCGCAGGTTTTGTTGACGAAGATAAACGCCGATAAAAATTTGCGCGAAGAACTTGAACAAGACCAAAAAAAATTGCGCGAGACGGTAAAAAATCGCGCAGAAATTTTTGTTAAAGAGGCGAACGAGTGCGGTTTAAAAATCGTGCCTTATCGCGGAGGATTTTTTATCGCGATTCCCGCAGAAAATCCCGTCGCCGTCGCCGAAAAGTTGCACAAAGATTTAATTTTTGCCGTGCCGCTGAAGTTGGGTTTGAGAGTTGCGGCGTGTTCAGTTTCTCAAGAAAAAATGTTCGGCGTTGCTCAAAAAATAAAATCCGCAATCGATTCGACAAAATAAAATCTTCGGCAGTTCTTGAAAAAGAGCTGTCTTTTTTTTGTGCAAAAAAGTCGAGAAAAAATTTTTTTCAGCCGGGCGGCCAAGTCATTTTTCTGCCGCCGATTAAATGAACGTGCAAATGTCCGACGGTCTGCCCGCCTTCTTCGCCGGTGTTGATGACGAGCCTGAAACCTTTTTCGTCAACGCCGATTTTTTTCGCAATTTCTTCCACAACGTCAACAAAAATATGTGCCGCCAAATTTTTATCGTCCGCGGAAAAATCAATAATTTTCGCGACGTGTTTTTTCGGCACGATTAAAATATGTTCGGGAGCCTGCGGATTTAAATCGCGAAATGCGACAACGGTTTCATCTTCGTAAATAAAATCAGTTTTAATTTCACCGCCGGCAATTTTACAAAAAATACAATCTGACATAAAAAAACCTCCTAAAAAAATTTTTATTTCAACCACTCTGCAACGTCGATCGCGTGATAAGTTATGATAATATCCGCGCCGGCTCTTCTCATTGCGGTCAAACTTTCCAAAACAATTTTTTTCTCGTCAATCCAATTATTTTTTGCCGCCGCCTTCACCATCGCATATTCCCCGCTCACGTTGTAAACGGCGATCGGATTATTTATTTTTTCGCGAACTTTTGAAACGATGTCGAGATAAGCAAGCGCGGGTTTTATCATAACTATATCCGCGCCCTCGGATAAATCGATTTCGACTTCTTTCAAAGCCTCGCGCGAATTTGCGAAGTCCATCTGATATTGTTTTCTGTCGCCGAATTGCGGAGCAGAATCCGCCGCGTCTCTGAACGGTCCGTAAAAAGCCGACGCATATTTCACCGCGTAACTCATGATTATCACGTTGGAAAAATTTTTTTCGTCCAAAATTTCTCTGATCGCCGCAACTCTCCCGTCCATCATATCCGACGGCGCAATTATATCGGCACCCGCCTCCGCCTGACTCAACGCAACTTTTTGCAAAAGTTTTAAAGTTTCGTCGTTGTCAACATAACCGTCGCAAATTTTTCCGCAATGACCGTGACTTGTGTATTGGCAAAGACAAACGTCACCGACAATTACGAGTTCGGGAACGGCTTTTTTTATCGCGGAAATTGCACGTTGAACGGGTGAATTTTTATCCCACGCACTCGAACCGATCTCGTCTTTGTATTCGGGCAGACCGAAAATTTCAACTGAAGTTATACCAAGCGCAGAAATTTTTTTCGCAAGCTCGACGGCATTGTCAACGGACAAATGATAACAGCCGGGCATACTCGGAATTTCTTCGCGAATATTTTCGCCCGGCACAACAAAAATCGGATAAACTAAATTTTTCACGCTCAAATTTGTTTCGCGGACGAGTGAACGAATATTTTCAGAAATCCGCAATCTGCGCGGACGAATTTTTTTGTCAAACATCTTTCCACCTCATTTAATCGCCATAAATTTTCTCTTTAAATTCGTTTCGTTTATCAGCCTGTCAAAACAATCTGCGGCAAGATAGGACGCTTTGCCGAATTTGCTCGCGGAATCGTTGAAACTTCGACTAACTTTTTTGTCGATAATTTCATCCGTCCGCCTGTCAAAAATTATCAATTCCGCAGAAACATTGCTCACCAAATGCGAATGAAAATCCGTCCCGATCTGCGCATAATATTCGGAATACCGCAAAAGAATCGGGCAAACAATTATATCCGCGTTCAAATTTTTCGCCAAAGGTTTCAGCGTTTCAGATATTTTCAATTTTTTATTTTTAGCGTGCATTTTTTGCCAGATTTTATTTAACTCGGCTGAAGAAATTGCAGGGTCAACATATTCGACGAGTTTTAAAGTCCCGTTCAAAGGAATCATCACCGCACGGGAAATTTTTGTTTCCAACGCCGCGCAGGTTTCGTAGTCGGGAACATTTTTTTGAAAAATCATCGGTAACCTGACGACTTTTAACGGTTTTTCCGCCGCGTTGCAAACTGAAAAAATTATCGACGTGAAAATTAAAACTGCCGCAAAAATTTTTAGTCTCTTCATCAAATCATCTCCATTTTTTCACAGATTTATAATTTTTTCCAAACGTTTCGCAAAATTCTCCGGCGAAAAATTTTCACTCGCCTCATGCAAATTTTTTTTGTAAACGGAAATATTTTCGTCAAAATTATTTATAAAACTTTCCAGCACTTTTGACATGTCCGCAAGGTCTCCGCTCGCAAAAGTTTCGCCGATTTTATACATCTGAAAAACTTCGGGGTTCATATCGTCCGAAACAATCACCGGCTTTTCAAAACCGATCGCCGTGAACAACATTCCGCCCCAGTGATATTTGTAACGCGGCGCAGAATACGGCATCAAAAGCGCATCGACTTCAGAAATTTTTTTCTGCCACTCCGCGCCGATTAAACCTTTGTGCAGAAAATTTATTTCGGGAAAATTTTTGTAATCCGCAATAATTTTTTCAAAATCCTTCGCGTCCTCATCGTGCATTGTCGAGCCTTGCACAAACAATTCAACTTTTTTTTGATAATTTCCTTTGATGAAAACTTCGAGCAGATCGCGCAATTTTTTTTCACGGCGATATTGACCGAAAAAACCAATTTTTAGTGGACAGTGGGTAGGGGGTAGGGGGTAGGGAGTTATGTCGCGAGGAGTGAAAGTCGGCGGGTAAATCGTGAAAATATTTTCTGAAGTTTTGCCGAAAATGTCATTCCCGAAAGTCAGCACGACCAATTTTATATTTTTGTTCGACAAAAGATTTTTCGCGGCGTTAAAAAACTTTGCAGACTCGTCGGGATTTATTCCGTGCAAAATAAAAATCAGCGGCACGGAAATATTTTTTAAATCGCTGTGAACGAGGGCGCGCAAATATCTGTAAGTCGAAGTCGGAATTATCAGCGCGTCGAAATTTTTTTGCGATAAAAAAAGTTGCGAATACCAACGCTGTCGATTTATTTCGCGTTTGAGAGAATTAAAAAGTTTTTTCAGTCCGTGCGAATTTTTATAAACGACGGCATCGCCGTAGAGCCTTTTCACAGGGACTTTGTAATCGAACTGAAATTTAAAATTTTTCGGCACATAAAAATTTACTTCGTGACCGAGATTTTTAAACTCTTCGACCAAAATTCTGTTGAAATCGACTTCGTGCCCGCCCGGCGTCATGATATTTTCAAAAATTGCAATTCTCATAAAATTCTATCCTCGCTTGAATGATTGAATTTTTTCATAAACAGTCGCGTCGATTTCGTCGAGAAGTTCAAATCTTCGCCGATAAACAGCGCGTTTTCTTACGGGAATTTCTTCAAAAGTTTTTCGAGTTTCAACTAAAGGCAGTTCAAAAAATCTTTTGTCGTCCGTCAAAAATCCGCCGCACTCCGCCCAAAAATCGCCGAAAGAAGTTTTTAATTTTCTGTCGCTGCGAATGTGATTATTTGCGTAATAACCGTCATTCGTCACGGCAAAAATTTTTTTCAAACCGAGAGCGCGAGCCAAACTTTGCGCACAGTAGAGAATTAAATTTTTTGTGCGATAAGCGTGAGATTTTTTTGTTATGGTTTTAATCAATTCTTTCGCATCGTCAACATTCGGACCTTGCATCGCGCCTATCCACATTGAAAAATTTTTTTCGGAAGAAATTTCAGTCAAAAAATTTTCCGGCGCAACCCAAAACATAATTTGATAAATCGGAAAATCGTCATTGAGTCGCAACATAATCGACGCAAGCCCCTCTTTTCTTTGACCGGGCTCAAGACAAATTACAAGTCGCATTTCTCGATTTTCATCAATTTGCATTTTCCACAAATCAATTTTTTTGTCTCCGTAAAGTTTCAGTAAAAAATCATCGTTCAAATTCTGCGAAAAAAATTTCATATGTTCTTCAATTAAATTCATTCGCTCGTCAAAATTCGATTTATTGTAAAAAAATGCGCGGGTAAGTTGCTCATAAACGAAAGGAAATTTTTCCGCAATGTCGGACAAAATTTTCGATTGCGAAAAAAAATCTTCCAACTGCTGAATTTTCTGCGGATGAAGACAACATCTCGCGAGAAAAATTGCGAATCTGTGAGCTTCGCGAGGATTATCCAAATTATAAATTTTTTTCCCGAGTTCGATAAAATTTTTCATAAGTCACCGCCTTCAAGAAAATTTTTCACCGCCTCATAAAATTCGACAGCTTGATTATATTGAGTTTCAGCTTCTTCACGCGATACAAAAATAAAATCCCCATAATCACAATCATTTCTCATTATAAAAGCCTTTCCGATGTAATCAGAAAATTTTACGTCGAAAATTCTCGTCTTTATATAATGTTGACGAAAAAAACTTATGACGGCGGAATGTTTTTTCAACGCAATTTCATTTTCCGCAAGCAAAGCCCTGACCGCCGTAAAAATTGAATAATACGAGCGGTTTATGAAATCTTTGAAAAAATTATTTTCCAACAAAATTTTTGATGCCTCAAGAAAATTTTTTGAACGTTCAAGGCGATTTTTTGTCAAATCACGCAATACGTTTGCCTTCTCTCACAATGTCGCGATAATCGGGAATTTCTTTGCCGTATTTTTCAAAATCTGTGGCAGAAATAACTTGCGGCGAAGTAATAACGTCATATTCCAAATCCATTCTGACAGTCTCGTCCAAAACTTTATGACGCTTTTCCTGCAAATTTTTTCTGTCGCCTTTGACAATCGCGGCAAAATTTATGTTGGAATCTTCGTCAAAATCACCGCGAGCATAACTTCCGTACAAATAAATTCCCTGAATTTTATCGCCGTAAATTTTTTTGTAACAATTTACGACGCGTTCACAAATTTTATCTAAATTCGGCATAGCGTTCATAATTTTTCACCTCCGAAAAAATTTTTTAAAATGATTTTTCGCCTGACAAAAAAATTTTCCTGCGCGATATAAAAAATTGTCCGCAAGTCTGAAGGACTTGACTCAATGACTTTTCCTTGCATGAAGAAAAATTTTTGATAAAATTACATCACATTATTAGGAATTTTAAATAAAGTTTTTTTGGGAGGTCGAGGAAAATGCAGGAGGCTATGCAAAAATTCGGTCGTTTCCTGAGCGCAATGGTCATGCCGAATATCGGTGCGTTCATTGCGTGGGGATTTATAACCGCGCTTTTTATCCCCGCAGGTTGGTTGCCGAATGAAACTTTGGGCGCAATGGTCGGACCAATGGCGAAATGGCTGTTGCCGCTGCTGATCGGTTTCACGGGCGGCGAAGTTGTTTACGGTCACAGAGGCGGCGTTGTCGGAGCGATTGCAACGAGCGGAATTATAGTTGCGACGGATATTCCGATGTTTATGGGCGCAATGATTATGGGACCTTTGGGCGGCGTTTGCATTAAAAAATTTGATGAGGCGGCGCAAGATTCGATTCCCGGCGGTTTTGAAATGTTGGTCAACAATTTTTCGGCGGGAATTATCGGCGGTATTTTGGCTTGCTTGGCGGTTATTATCGTCGGGCCGATTGTCGAAAGCATTACCGCAGGTCTCGGCGGAGCGGTCGGCGGAATTGTTGACGCAGGACTTTTGCCGTTAGTTTCAATTCTTGTTGAGCCGGCGAAAATTTTGTTCCTCAACAACGCAATCAATCACGGCGTATTCACTCCTCTCGGAATGCAACAGGTTCAGGAAGTCGGGAAATCGGTTTTCTTCATGATTGAATCAAATCCCGGACCCGGCACGGGCGTTTTGCTTGCTTACACACTTTTCGGCGTGGGAAGTGCGAAGGGTTCAGCTCCCGGCGCATTGATAATTCATTTCTTCGGCGGTATTCATGAAATTTATTTCCCGTACGTTTTGATGAAACCGACTTTGATTTTGGCGGTTATCGCGGGCGGAATCAGCGGAGTTTTCACCTTAACGATGCTTAACGGCGGATTGGTTGCACCTGCCGCCCCCGGATCATTTATCGCGATTATGGCAATGACTGCCCCGGGCGCATACGTTCCGAACATTGCGGCGGTCTTGGTTGCAACGGCGGTAAGTTTCGCAGTTTCTTCAGTGTTTATCAAAGCGTCAGCAAGTGCGGATGCGGAGGCAGAGGACGGACTCGCGGCGGCTCAAGCAAATATGAAGGCCATGAAAGCCGCCTCGAAAGGTCAAGCCGGTGAAAAACAAGTTGCGGGCAAAGATATTAAATTTATCGCTTATGCTTGCGACGCGGGAATGGGTTCAAGTGCACTCGGCGCGGCGGCGTTGAGGAAAAAACTTCATAAAGACGGTTACACGAACATCACGGTTAAAAATTTCGCGATCGGCAACATTCCGAAAGAAGCGCAAATTGTCGTCAGCCATGAAAAACTTGCTCAACGCGCGATTGACGATTCACCGCAGGCAGAACATATTTTTGTCAAAGACTTCACGCAAAATAATGTTTATGACGTTATCAGCGAAAGGCTCAAAGGCGGCGGCGTTGCAGTCGAAGAAACTGCGGAAGAATCTTCTGGCGCGGCGGCTACTTTAAAAGAAGGCGTTTTGCTGAAAGAAAATGTCAAAGTCGGTTTGAAGAGCGTCACGAAGGAAGAGGCAATCAAGGCGGCGGGTGAACTTTTATTCAAGAGCGGTTACGTCGATAAACCTTATATTGAAGGTATGTTGGCACGCGAAAGAGATATTTCAACTTATATCGGCAAGGGAATTGCTATCCCGCACGGCGAAAACGCTGTCAAAGAACACGTCAAAAAAACCGGTATCGTCGTTATGCAATATCCGCAGGGCGTGGAGTTCGCGGACGGAAATGTTGCTCATTTAATCGTCGGCATCGCGGGCAAAGGTGACGATCACCTTGTTATCATTCAAAACCTCGCGACAATTACAATCGATTACACTGACGAAGACTTGGAAAAAGCCTACACAACGAAAGACCCGCAAGTTCTCTTTGATATGTTCACGAAAGGTTAATTTTAAAATTTTCGATTATTCGCACAAAAAAATTATCTTCGACAAAATTTTTTGCCGAAGATTTTTTTTGCAATATTTTATATTTAATCTGAAAGTTCACTTCAACAATTTTTGTAAAGTTTCCCAGTCGGGTTTTGCCGCCGCAGATTTTATTTCAGAAAATTTTTCTTTTTCGGCATCGGGCAATTTATATTCCTCAACTGATTGAATCACGAACATCAACGTATCGTAGTCAAAAGTCGCCGCAACTTCTTTGAGAGTTTCATAAGCCTCCGCAAGTTCGTCGTCACCGATTAAAGGTTTATTTTCGTCGTCGTCGGAATCGGTTTTGACAAGCGGCGCAAGTTTGTCGGCAAAACTTATGTAAAGCTCCAAAAGATAGTCGGTCGATTCCTTAATTTCGTTTATGTAGCCGGAATTTCCCGCGTCCTCAAGTCTCAAAGCGCGATTTGAAAGTTCATTCGCGCCGATAACTCTTGCGGAACTTTTCAGAGCGTGAACTTTCGTCGTGTAATTTTTCCAATCTTCATTTTTATAAAAAACTGCGATTTCCTTCGCGCCGCTCGTCACGGATTGAGCGAAAACCGTCAGCGCGTCAAGATAAGCATCGACGCTGCCGCAATGTTTAATGCCGTCTTGAGCGTTCAGACCTTCGACGGAATTTAACCAGTCGGGCAAAGTTTTTTCGTCGGCAGTTTCGTCAGAATCTTCGTCGTCGTTTTTATGCAGATGAACTTTTTCGGCGGGCAAATATTCAATGAGCATGGACTCAAGTTTGTCGCTGTCAATCGGCTTGGTCAAATAATCTTGAAAGCCCGCGTCAATATATTGTTTTCTCGCGCCGCTGATTGCGTTGGCGGTGAGAGAAATTGTCGGCACATCGTGATTTAAATTGCCGGGCAAATCCTTCATATGCTGAAGAGTTTCAATTCCGTCGAGACCGGGCATCCTGTGGTCAAGGAAAATTAAGTCGTAACGTTTTTTTGTCACCATCGTCAACGCCTCATAACCGCTGTCAGCCGTGTCAATTTGAATTTTCGTTTGTTTGAGAAGACCTTTCACGACGGTTAAATTCATAACGGTATCATCGACGACCAAAATTTTCGCTTTCGGCGCGGTGAATTTTTCGCGGTATTTTTTATGTTGACTTAAAGCGTGTTTATAATTTTCCTCAAAGTTGCCGAGCGGGTGCGGATTGACAACTTTTTGTTCGACTTCAAAAGTAAATTCGGAGCCTTCGCCGTAAACGCTGTGCACCTGCAAAGTACTGCCCATCATGGTCAAAAGTCGTTGAGTGATGTTCATTCCCAAGCCCGTGCCTTCTACCGAACGATTTCTTTTTTCTTCGATACGTTCAAACGCGCTGAAAAGTTTTTTGATGTCCTCTTCCTTGATACCGATTCCCGTGTCTTTGACGCTGAAAATCATTTTTATTTTATTTTCGCCAAAAACTTTTTTTCCGGTGACAGTCAAAATAACACTGCCGTTTTCCGTGTACTTAACCGCGTTTGTCAAAATGTTCGTGACAATCTGCTTGAGTCGGATTTCGTCGCCGTAAAGTTCAGTCGGCAAAGTTCTTTCTGCATTTATTTTGAACGTCAGACCTTTTTTATTCGCCCGAGTTTGAATCATATTGACGAGGTCATTTAAAAGTGAACTCAAAGAATATTCGACGGGGATAATTTCCATCTTGCCCGCCTCGATTTTTGAAAAGTCCAAAATGTCGTTGACGATACCGAGCAAAGTATTTCCCGCGTTTTGAATATTTTCCGCGTATTCGACGATATTCGGCGCAATCGCCTCACGCAAAATCATTTCGTCCATTCCCAAAATTGCGTTGATAGGCGTACGGATTTCGTGGCTCATATTCGATAAAAATTTTGACTTCGCTTTATTCGCCGCGTCAGCCTCCATCGCCGCTTCTTTAAATTTTTCATTCGATTCGATTAAGTCGTCGGTCGTGGCTTTTAAAAAACTGGCGAGTCGGTTGGAAAGAGGAATTTTTCTTTTTTGGTCATCTTCTTCGTCTTGCGTGGGAGAATCGGCAATACAACTGCAACTTTCCCCCTCACGAAAACCGATAGAAATCAGCGCGGTGGCAACTTGTCCGCCTTTGCCGCGATATTTATAAATTTCTCCGCCGCCGAAACAACAGAAAAGTTCATCGTCAATTCTCGAAAAATCTCTGATTTCGTGATAAGCCTCATCGTCAAGAAAAAGTGTCCGCGCCCCGCAAATGTAAAGAGAAATTCCCTGCGGGTTGAATTTTCGCATTTCTTCGGACGCTTTCCAAGTTTCGCATAAAATTTCTTTTAAATTGCCGTAACTCAACCGAATTTTTTCGCCGCGCTTTAAATCGGCGGTCATATATAATCTGCCTTCGTCGTCGTAACTGTCCGCAACCCTTGCAACCAAAAGACCTCCGCGATTCACCACGAACGGAAAATCAAACACGTTGAAAAGTAAATATTCGTTTGCATCGACATTCAAATATTTTTTATAAATTTGCGTGGCGGGAACGTCGTCAACTTTCGCAAGACAATTCACGCCGAGAACGTCCGTCGCCGTCATTTCCTTGCCGATAGGTTTCCAGCCGAAATTGTAGTCGGCTTTTATGTGTAAATCCTCGCCGCTGTAAGCGATTAAAATAATTCCTTCTTCGTGATAATTTTCGCA
>CAJOCT010000012.1:26459-58237 GCA_905236725.1 uncultured Selenomonadaceae bacterium
CTTTGATTTGTGCTGAAGAAAAGTTTTTTCCCCATAACTCCGGCCAGTGCTCCGAAAAACGGAACATCTTCAAGACCTCTTGTCACAATTTCCATCATCGCGGGGACGTATTCAATTCCATGAGAGCAAAGAACTTCAACGCCTTTCAAGTCGGGAATTTTTTTCAATTCCTTGTTAAATTCCCATGCCATATCGTTGTAATTATCGACATCACGCGCGTCCTTTTCAAAAATTGTCACCTTCGTCGAATCGAAATAGCAACAGGTTATAACCGCGCAACTTCTTTGCCGTGCATCTTCGGGCGCAGTTGTTTCGAGTTTGTCGCTGACGAAATTTGTCATGGAAATTCCGACGATTTTGGCTTTGGGAAAATATTTTTTCAATCGGCGATAAATTTCGCGAGTATCTTCGCCACTGACATCGCTTGTCACGAATTTAAATAAAATTTCTTCGCCATTGCGATATTCCTCACTGTTCAAAACTTCCGCAACCCATCCCGGAAAATATTGCGGACCGTCCAATTTATAACTGATTTGCTTCATAATTCCTTCCTCATAAAATTTTTTATCCGTGTATTTTAATTTAATTGAAAAAAGTTTACAAGAAAAAAAAACGGCGCGATATTTTTCAATCGAACCGATTTTTTATCTTAAATTTTTATGTCTTCGATTTCCAAGCCTTCGGGAAAATTTTCTTCAGGCACTTCTTCAAAAGAAACTTTTTCGTCGTCCTCATCGTCGAGTTTTATAAAATCTCCGTCCGCCGTCAATTCCCAAGTTTCGTTCGCCGCAGAAGAATTTTTTAAAACGCGCTCAACATTTTTGCTGTCGCTGGCGAAATAAAATTTTTCTGCCTCCTCACGTGATAAACCGCCTTGAACTTTTCGGGAAATTAAACGCTCTTTCAAAAGTTCCGGCGCGGCTTTTATGAAAAGCGTGTAGTCGGCAAGCGCGCGGATATTCGTCCAATGCGAATCTTTCAGCAACAAATAATTTCCCTCAAGCAAAATAATTTCGTCCTCAACGCTCAAAACATTATGCACAACGTCATGAATTTTTCTGTCGTAAATATTCCAATCCGTGCCTTCCTGCCGAACTTCGCGCAGTTTGAATTGCAAGCCGTCCACGTCGAAAGTTTCCGGCGCGCCTTTGATGTCGTTGAGCAAAATTTCTTGACCGTCGATTTCAATTTTATTTTTTTTGAGATAATCCGCGTCATAATGAAAGCCGTCAATGCCCAACGCTCTGACGGGTGACAAAAATTTATCTTCGCGACTGATTCTTTCCAAAAATTGAGCAAGCGAAGTTTTCCCCGTACCCGGCGGCGCGGCAATGTACGCGACAATTTTTCTGTCCATCATCGTCTGAAGTTCGCCGAGTTTTTGCAGGAAAGGTTTAAAAATTTTTTCCGCAGTTTCGGCAGAAAATCTTACTTCCTCCCGCAGATTGTTAATTTCAGTTTCGTAAGTTATCCAATTTTTTTCCGACACTAAATTCACCTCGAAATTTTTTTGATAATAAAAAAGCACCCTTAAGCGGTGCCGACAACAATTCAAAAGGTAATTTATGATAAAATGTTACGCGGAACTTTATGGTGCCTCAGCGCGGAATCGAACCACGGACACGGGGATTTTCAGTCCCCTGCTCTACCAACTGAGCTACCGAGGCATGTGGCGACCCGGATCGGACAGGGCGGCATTCTAACCAACTAAACTACCGGGCCGAGTGGTGACGCCAGCGGGATTTGAACCCACGAACCCGCCGTGAAAGGGCGGTGTCTTAACCGCTTGACGATGGCGCCTGGTGATCCGCCCGGGATTTGAACCCGGGACACCCTGATTAAAAGTCAGGTGCTCTACCGACTGAGCTAGCGAATCTCACAACGTGCGTCATTTTACAAACTTTGTTTTGAAAAGTCAATATAACTTAAAAAATTTTTTCGCGTTTATAGAAAAATTTTACTCTTCGTCTTCGTAAGGAAATTTAAATTTTATTATCGGAAAATCTTCCTCATCAAGTTTTGAATCTTCTTCGCTCAAATTTCCGTGCGTGTGGTTAAGAATTAAATCGTTATGCTCCTTCGCCCACTTTATAATCCCGCGATAAAATTTGTGAGCAACTCCATTTTTTGCAAGCGTGGAAAGTTCGACAGGCTCGCCGCTCTTATCGCTTGCAAGCGGGCTGAAAGTCGAATCTAAATCGACTCGCTCGGTAATTTGAACAGTTCCTTTTTCAAGATCAAAGCGCAAATAATCCGCACGCCCGACCAAATCGCCATAACCTTTCATCGATTGCCCGCGCATACGTCTTTTTTGCTGAACGTCCTCAATTTGAATATTATCGTAAGTGCAAAGCGTCGGCACGATTAAAATATTTAAATTGACAGTCCCGTCGTCATTTTTCGCGTAACAAATTTGCTGGTAGTTGAAATAATAATTTCCGCGCGGCGTGGATTGAACCCAACTGAAAACAGTTGTCGGCACGTTAATTTCTTCTTCGTCCTCCGCAAAAGTTACGGCGGGCGTTACGAAAAAAGTTGTTGCCGCCAACATCGCAATAAAAAATTTTTTCATATTTCCTCCCAAATCAGCCGATAGAATCAATTTCGTAAGGCGTTTCTTGATAAACGTAATAATTCAGCCAGTTTGCAAAAAGTAAATGCGCCACACTGCGCCACTTGACGACAGGTTTTTTAGTCGGGTCGTCATTCGGGTAATAATTTTGCGGGACATTCGGATTTAAACCGGCTTTAACGTCTCTGTGATATTCGTTGTTTAAAGTGTTCGGATCGTATTCCGCGTGACCGGTGATAAAAAATTGACGTGCCTCAAGGTTGGCGATTGCATAAACTCCCGCCTCGTCCGATTCCGCCAAAATTTTCAGTGCGGGAACTTTTTCAATGTCAGATTTTCTTTCTTCAGTATTTCGTGAATGCGGGACAAAAAATTCATCGTCAAAGCCTCGAAAAAGTTTTTCATGCTCGACGCAAAGTTTATGCCTGTAAACGCCGGAAATTTTTTCGGGTAAGATATATTTCGGAATGCCGTAATGATAATAAAGACCTGCCTGCGCCCCCCAACAGATGTGGAAAGTTGACCAAACATTTTTTTTGCTCCATTCCATAATTTCCGCGAGTTCATTCCAGTAAGCAACTTCCTCAAAATCCATAAACTCGACGGGTGCGCCGGTTATTATGAAGCCGTCATATTTTTTTTTGCGAACGCCTTTAAACGTGCCGTAAAATTCCGTCAGATAATCTTCTGAAGTGTGCGTGGGGATATAAGTTGCGGTGTAAATGAAATCGACTTCGACTTGCAGGGGAGTATTTCCCAAAAGCCTTAAAAGTTGAGTTTCCGTCACGGATTTTATCGGCATTAAATTTAAAATCAAAATTTTCAGCGGGCGAATGTCCTGCTTATATGCTCTGTCCGCGTCCATCACGAAAATATTTTCTTTTTCCAAAATATTCGTTGCGGGCAAGTTATTCGGTATTTTTATCGGCAAGAAAATCATTCCTTAAAATTTTTGTGAAAGTCTAACATAAAACGCTGAAAAAAATCTGCAGGAAAAATTTATTTGACTGCCGAATATTTTGCAAAAAATTTGGGAGGATTGATGAATGTTTATCGGAAATATTGACAATATCGACAAGGACGGCGGAGATTTTCACTCGATAATTTACGCCGTGTTGGAATATTTGCGCACAACTGATTTTAAAAATTTTAATGACGGCGCGTATCCCGTGCCGCATTTGGATTTTATCGCGAAAATTCAGCGTTATAAAACTCGTCCCACCGAAGAATGTCACCCCGAATCGCATGAAAAATTTATCGACATTCAATTTGTTGCGGAAGGTGAAGAAATTTTGGGTTGGTGTCCGAAAAGTCCCGACTTGAAAATTTTGCAGCCTTATGACGAAAAAAATGACATAACTTTTTATAAATCGCTGATGCCTGAAAGTTACATGGTTCTTTCTGCGCGGAGTTATGCAGTTCTCTTTCCTCTCGACGTTCACCGCCCGTGCGGATCGTTGGACGATGATGAGCCTTCGCAAGTTACAAAAATCGTTGTGAAAATTCCCGTCGAATTGATTTTGGAAAATGAAGATTGGAATTTAGGCGAATAAAAAATTTTTTTGAAAGGATTATATCTTTTGCAAAAGTTTATAAATTTTGGAGGGAATTTTTGATGCGGGATAAAAAAATTGCCGTGCTGATTCCCTGTTACAATGAAAGTTTGACGATTGAAAAAGTTATAAAAGATTTTCAAGCCGCCCTCCCTGACGCTGATATTTATGTTTACGATAACAATTCTTCGGACGATACCGCCGCACTTGCAAAAAAAGTCGGCGCGATTGTTCGTCACGAATATCGGCAGGGCAAGGGCAATGTTATCAGAACGATGTTCAGAGAAATTAACGCCGACTGCCATTACTCCGACGACAATAAATCCGAATGTATGTTTTGAAAACCTTATATCAGCTTGAAATAGCGCAAAGTTTGTGGAAATTTTAACCGACAGTGTAATAGCCGACGAGATGTTGGGAGTAAGTTCGCTTTTATCTGCGGTCTGATTCTCGACACGACAGTGGAAAACACTCGAAAATATTTTGAATTAAAAATGAATATGTTAAAAATCTTGCTGAATGAAAAGACCTGAGGAAAATTTTATGTTGAGAAGTTTAATTTTGTCGATAATTTTGGGCGTTTTTTTTTCAGTGTGCCTGACTTTCGGCGAAAATATTTTTGAATACGATACGGCTGCCGCAAATTTCCCCTGTACCCTGTTCACTGTCCGCTGTCCGCTGATAATTGCAGTCGTATTTTTTATTTTCAAATTTGCGCCGAAACTCAACGAAATTTTTTACTTCGACCTTGCGGAGTTTTTCAGTCCGAGAAAAATTTTTTTTATTTCGTGGCTGTTGATTTTTCTCGCATGGTTGCCCGCACTTTTCGCGCAGTTTCCCGGAATTTTCGCTTATGACGCACTCGCGCAAGTTTTGACGTACAATTTAAATTTAATCTGGCTTCACTTTCCGCCCGCGCACACTTTTTTACTCGGCTTTTTCACGTCAACACTCGGAAAATTTTTCGGCAGTCATGAAGTCGGATTTTTATTTTATACGCTGTTACAAATGTTGGCTTTATCTGCAACTTTCGCAATAATTTCGGCGCATATGGTCAAAAAAAAATTGTCGGGAATTTTGATAATCGCGTGGCAAATTTTTTTTATGTTCTGCCCGCTCAACCCGATAATGGCGATGTCGGCGACGAAAGATATTTTTTACGCAATTTTTTTCGCGCTGATGATTTTGTCATTTGAAAATATTTCTTCAAAAAAATTTTTTCTGCCGATAATTTTAACAAGTTTTCTCGCAATAATTTTTCGACCGCAGGGAATTTACGTTTTTTTATTCGGAATTTTTTTCGGAATTTTGCTGATGAAAAATTTGCGTCTTAAGCTCACAAAAATAACTTTTGCCTGCGTCGGATTATTTTTTTTGTACAATTTCGCGGTGACAAATTTTTTCGGCGCGGTGAAAGATGAAAATGACACAATCCGCGAAATGTCGAGCGTGCCGATTGTTCAACTTTCGAGAGTGGCAATTTATCGGCGTGAAGAAATTTCGGACGAAGAATTTTTGGAAATAAAAAAATATATTCCCAATGTCGAAAGTTACGCGGAAAAAATTTCTCAAGGCTCAAGCGATTTTTTGAAGGCAAATTTCAACGCGGCTCTCGTCAAAGAAAATCCGAAAAATTTTTTTGCGCTGTGGAAAAAATTTTTGTTGAAATATCCCGCAGATTATTTCGACGCGTTTGCAAGGTTGACCGCGCCGTTATGGTATCCGCCTCTTGAATTTGAAAAATATTATTCCGCGCAACCTTATTTTCAGTACGAATCTTTTAAACTGAACGGTGACGAAATAATTTTTGAGGAAAATCCCTTCGAGAATCGGACGCATAAAATTTTTAAAATCGACGCAAGTTTTCAGATCGGCGAAAGATTTATTTCGGGTGAGGAGACGAAAAATAATTTAATCGTCATTGAAAATAAAATTTTGTTCGGACTGGAGCGGCTGAATAATTTTTATAAAAATCTGGCTTACAAATATTCTTATGAAAAAATTTCCGTCGTGAGATTTTTATTTTCGAGCGGATTTATTTTTTGGTTGCTGATGATTTATATTTTTTATTGCGTTGCCGTGAAAAATTATCGCGGACTTTTTCACGCAAGTTTTTTACTCGGTCTGTGGCTGACAATGATTTTCGGACCGATAACTTTATACAGATATATTTTCCCGATCGCAATTTGTCTGCCGATTATTTTTGCGAATAATTTCAGTAAATGATATAATTCAAAAACTTTTCTAACAAAATATTTTGGGAGGTAATTCGGTTGTTCTCAAAAGTCAGTAAAGTCTACGGCGAAACAGCTTTGATAAAGTTAATCGCGGTGGGCTTGGTGATAGGAATTTTACTTGCGTTATTCGTGCCGGCGATGATTCCGATCGTGGCGGTTTTCGGAAAATTATTTGTCAGCGCATTGAAAGGCGTTGCGCCGATTTTGGTTTTTGTCTTGGTAATGAATGCACTTTCACAAAAATCGGAATCAAATACAAC
Organism: uncultured Selenomonadaceae bacterium; assembly: GCA_905236725.1. Classification (GTDB taxonomy): domain Bacteria; phylum Bacillota; class Negativicutes; order Selenomonadales; family Selenomonadaceae; genus Quinella. The sequence continues at coordinate 33,082 of CAJOCT010000012.1, forward strand.
AATGAAACCGATAATTATGTTGTACGTTCTCGGAACTTTTTGCGCGTCATTGGTTGCAGTCTCGGCATCATTTTTATTTCCCACAAAATTAAGTTTGCAAATTGCGGACGCTGAAATAACTCCGCCGTCGGGAATTGTTGAAGTTTTGCAAAATGTAATTATGAACATCGTTGACAATCCGATTCACGCTTTGACGAATGCAAATTATATCGGGATTTTGGCTTGGGGCGTGATTGTCGGTCTTGCGCTCAGGAAGGCGGGCAGTGAAACTCATGAAATTCTCGCGGACTTGGCTAAGGCTGTGACTCAAGTTGTTCAGTGGGTAATTCGTTTTGCGCCGTTCGGAATTATGGGACTTGTTGCGGATGCGATAGGAACTTCGGGACTTGACGCGCTTTTGAGTTATGCGCAACTTTTGGCGGTCTTACTCGGCGCATTTTTCAGCGTGGCTTTGATTATGAACCCGCTGATTGTTTGGTTTAACTTGAGAATGAATCCTTACCCGCTGGTTTTGGCGACGTTGAGGGAAAGCGGACTTTATGCATTTTTTACGAGAAGTTCTGCGGCAAATATTCCCGTCAATATGGGACTTTGCAAAAGATTGGGGCTCGACGAAAATATTTATTCGGTGTCGATTCCTCTCGGCGCAACGATTAACATGGCGGGCGCGTCGATAACGATTGCGGTTTTGAGTTTGGCGACTGCTCACACTCTCGGAATTTCTGTTGATATGCCGACCGCGCTTTTGCTTTGCATAATTTCTACCGTCGGAGCTTGCGGCGCGTCGGGAGTTGCGGGAGGAAGTTTGCTTTTGATTCCCGTTGCCTGTTCGAGTTTCGGAATTTCTTCGGATATTTCAATGCAAGTCGTCGGAGTCGGATTTATTATCGGAGTTCTTCAAGATTCTTGCGAAACCGCGTTAAATTCTTCCAGCGACGTACTTTTTTCCGCAACCGCTCAATTTGCCGAACGTCGTAAAGAAGGAACGTTGAAACCTCAAGATTTAATTCCCCGCGCAGAAGAATAAATTTTTATCGGAAAATAAAAAAACTTCGACGAAAAATTTTTTGCCGAAGTTTTTTTGTGCAAAATTTTTTTAGGGAGTGGATTCATATGTTTCAATCTCTGATGATTAGCTTTTTAACTAAATTTTTTATATGATACTTTTCTTTTGACCGCAAAAGAAAAGTATCCAAAAGAAAACTCGCCGCGCATTGGTCGCATCACGCGACCAGAGACGCGGCAGGGCGCACATCCTTGTGCGCCGGGTTTTTCTTTTAACTTAAGCTATGAACACATCTTATTAAATCAGAAATTTTTTCAAAGCGTCGATAAATTCTTTTTTTGTCGATTTGTCTTCAACGTAGCGAACAGCCTGCCGCCACATTCTATAATTGAACATTTCGCCATTGTATGGAGCATTATTTAAAATTTTATAACATTCCGCCAATCTCGCCTTTGCCTTCAAGAAAAAATCTTTGCCGAAACCGTCATAAAAATCTTTGTCCGAAGGCTTGCCGATTGCATTTTGTCCGAGTTGCATTATTTCTTTCAAAGTCGGTTGCTTTTTTGCCGAAATAAATTTTTTCAACTTTCCTGCAAAATCTTCATCAAGCAAAAGCGGCTTATAACCTAAATGCTCTATCGACAGCGGCAAATAAAGTCGCTTTTCATCATAAACCGCCAAATTATGCTGATGACCGTGAATATTTATGTCATAGCCGTGATTAAATTTCGGTCGATGCGAAAATAAAATCACAACATTTTTTATATCAATCACCATTTCTTCCAAAACCGCCGTAAATCCGCAGTCAAGATAAAAATTCATCGGCATTTTGTCGTGATTGCCGCGAATTAAAATTTTTTTGCCGTTCCATTTGCTCAACTTTTTTATCCAATCTTCCGAAAAAGAAACGTCGCCCAAGTGAATGACCGTATCATCGGCTTTTACAATTTCATTCCAGTTTTTTTCGATAGTTTTTTCAAAATTGTTCGGACGGTTGCAATATTTTTTGATATTTTCGTGACCGAGATGAGTGTCCGGAATTACATAAATCATTTTGTTCGCTCCTCTCAAAAATTTTTTCGATTGAATTTTATCAGACCGAATGAGCAAAATTTTGAACAAAAACTTTTTTTGAAGGAAAAATTTTTCTGCAGTCGAAATTATAACCACATTTTTTGACGGGAGTGAAAAAGATGACATTGAAAAAATTGGCAAAAAAAATTTGTGCAACTTTGGCGGCGGGAGTTTTCGGCTTGACGATAACTTTTTCCGCATTGCCCGCGCCGAATGTTTCAGCTTTCGGATTCAGCGAAGCACTCGGAATCGGTGCGGCAGTTTTATCCGGTTCCGCGCAGATGGAACAGGCAAAAAAGCAAATTGATTATTTCAACAACACGGAGGAAGGTCGGCAGGAACTTTATCAATATTTTCGTGAACAACAGGGCGTAAATGAAGACCCGACTTTAAATTCCAGACTCAGCGCAATTATGGCGAATTTGAGCAATGCCGTCGCGCAGATCGATCCTTCGATTAACAATAAACCTTATCTTTATTTTATCGCCTCGGATGAAAGTTTAAATGCCGCCTGCGCAATGGGACACGTTATGATGGTCAACACCGGCGCGTTTATGCACCTTGCAAGCGACGATGAAATTGCCGCGATTGTCGGGCACGAAATGGGTCACGGGCAAAAAGATCACGGCGCAAAGGGGATAAAAAAACAAATTAACAAAACTATGTTGGCGCAAATCGGAGCAACTGCGGCGGGCGGCGGAACTATCGCAAATGTCGTTGCGTCGATTGCTTTGACAAATTCGATTGCTCACGGCGACAGAAAACAGGAGACCGAAGCCGATAATTTGGCTTGGGAATATATTTTGCGCACAAATTACAATCCCGGAGCCTGCGCAGCGGTTATGCAAAGACTCGCCGAACTTTACGGCGAAAAATCCAACTCAACTTTCCTCAATCCTTCAGATCACCCCGACACTGCCAAACGCCGTGACAACTACGCAAATAAACTTTACGAATACAGCGGCAAGCACGCAAGCGCAAACAGCGGAGTTGTCACCGTCAACGGCAAAACTTTTATGACGGTTGCCGCAACTTCTTCGATGTCTTCCGCCGAACGCGCGTTTTTCATCTTGGGAAATATCGCCGCCGCTTATCACAACAAACATAATTTTTCGGAGGCTTATGTTCAAAACGGAACAGTTATGCTCGGCGCACAGCCGATTATAGCTCCCGAAGAAGGCGACGAAGATGCTTATACTCTTGCCGAAAGATTAAATTCGATTAAATAAGATCGACAGATGAGTAGATCGATAGATCGACAGATGGGTAGATGGGTAGTTAAAAAAAAGGAGCGGATTATTTTGTTGGCGGGAAGAGATTTAATTTCAATTCACGATTTGAGCGTGGACGAAGTTTTTGGAATTTTGGACTTTGCGGCGGATTTGAAAATGTATCAAAAAGTTGACGCTTGCCCCGATTTTTTGAAGGGAAAAACTTTGGGCATGATTTTTGAAAAATCTTCCACACGCACCAGAGTTTCTTTTGAAGTCGGAATGTATCAGCTCGGCGGCACCGCGCTTTTTTTGTCGAACAGAGATTTACAACTCGGGCGCGGCGAACCGATTAAAGACACGGCAAGAGTTTTGTCGCGTTATCTTAACGGGATTATGATCAGAACTTACGGCCACGACAGAATTGTTGAGCTTGCCAAATATGCTGACGTTCCTGTTATAAACGGCTTGAGCGATTTACTTCACCCTTGCCAAGTTCTGACGGACCTTTTGACGATTCGCGAGCATAAAGGAAAAAATTTCCGTGCGCTGAAAATGGCTTACGTCGGCGACGGAAATAACATGGCAAATTCTTATCTTTACGGCGCGGCAAAAGTCGGAATGGATTTAACCGTTTCCACTCCCGCAAAACACAAACCTGACGAAAAAGTTTTCGACAACGCCTTGACCGACGCGGAAGAAACCGGCGCACTTTTGGACTGGACGGAAGACCCTGTCGAGGCGGTGAAAGGCGCGGATATTGTTGCGACGGACACTTGGGCGAGCATGGGGCAGGAAGCCGAACACGATGAGAGAAAAAAAATCTTCGCGCCCTATCAAGTCAACAAAAAACTTTTGAAACACGCGAGCAAAAACGTTATCGTCATGCACTGCCTGCCCGCCTATCGCGGCGAAGAAATCACCGAAGACGTTTTTGAAAACAACGCACACGTAATTTTTGACGAGGCGGAAAATCGTCTGCACACGCAAAAAGCGATTATGGCAATGACGATGGATTACTGAAAAAATGTCGACGCTTGTCAAAGAAATAGTTTTATTGCCTTTTGACATATTTTTTTTTGAATCCCTTCGGAATTTCGGGGGGTTTTTTTGTTTGACACGGCAAAAAAAATTTCTTACAATCTTTCAGAGGTGTTTCTTTTGGAAAAATATAAACTCATCCCGAAGGACAGGAAAATTTTTTCGCGGCTGACGGCAGATTTTCCGGAGTGTGAAAAATTTTCAAACTGTTCTTTAAACGACGTAATTGTCACGCCTGAAATAAAACTTTGGAAAATTCGACTTCAATCCGCCGAAAATTTAGACTCTCTACTTCTGCACGATGCGGAAGTTTTTTTATCTGACAGATTCGACGCGAAGATTGTTATAGAAGTCACGTTAGAAAATTTTTTACCGCCCGAGCCTCCTGAAGAAGAATTTTTACCGCCCGAGCCTCCCGAAGAAGAATTTTTACCGCCCGAGCCTCCCGAAAAAAATTTTATCGAGAAAAAAATCAAAGGCGAAATTGTTGCCATTGAAAATTTAACTCTTGAGAAAAAATCTGTGATTTGCGGAGAAATCGGCAGTGGCGAAATAAACGGCATAAATTGTCGCGAATTTAAAAAAGGCGGAGGCGCAATAACTTTTGCCTTGACCGACGATACCGACGGCGTTGTTTGCAAAAAATTATATCGGAGCGATTTTAAGGAGAAGTCGAAAAAATTTGCGGCGAGTTTTAAGTCTTCAATGACGGTAAAAGTTCACGGCGTTTTAAAATACGATGATTACTTGAAAGAAAATATTTTCAAGATTGACAGCGTGGAAAAAATTGAACTTGCGAAAACTGCGCGAACGGATAACGCCGAAGTCAAGCGAACGGAACTTCACGCACACACGACGATGAGCACGATGGATGCGGTCGTTTCGCCGGAAAAACTTGTGGAAACTGCGGCAAGTTGGAATTGGTCTTCAATCGCGATAACGGATCATGGCGTTGTTCAAGCCTTCCCCAAAGCCGCGGAAACCGCCGAAGAACTTTCCAAGCAGGGCAAGAATATAAAAATTATTTACGGCATGGAAGGTTATTTGAATGCGGAGGAAAATCAAAAATCCGGCTATCACGTAATTTTGTTGGCGAAAAATAAAATCGGCTTGGGAAATCTTTATCGGCTCGTTTCAATCAGCCAGTTAAAATTTTTTAATCGAACGCCACGCATTCCGAAAAATCTTTTGTCTGAATTTCGCGAAGGTTTGATAATCGGTTCTGCTTGCGAGGCGGGTGAACTCATTCGCGCAATCGTTGAGGGAAAATCGGACGCGGAGATTGAGGAAATTGCAAATTTTTATGATTATCTTGAAATTCAGCCTTATCACAACAACGATTTTTTAAAGCGCAGTCAAGATTTTCCAAACATTAACACCGATGACGATTTAATTGACATTAACAAAAAAGTTGCCGCACTTGCCGAAAAATTAAATAAACCGCTCGTTGCAACCTGTGACGTACATTTTTTAAATCCCGAAGATAAAATTTATCGAGCAATTTTGATGAACGGAAAAGGTTATGCGGACGCGGATAAACAGCCGCCGCTTTACCTTCGCACGACTGAAGAAATGCTCAAGGAATTTGATTATCTCGGCGAAAAAATTGCGTACGATGCAGTTGTTACAAATCCGAATAAAATCGCGGCGCAAGTCGAAAAGTTAAAACCTATTCCCGACGGCTTGTATTCGCCGGAAGTTTCGGGAGCGGCCGAAGAAATTCGCGCGATGAGTTACAAAAAAGCAAAATATTTGTACGGAGAAAATTTGCCGAAAATTGTCGAAGACAGACTTGAACAAGAACTCAAGCCGATAATTCATCATGGTTTTTCGAGTTTATATTTGATTGCTCAAAAACTTGTGAAAAAATCCAATGACGACGGCTATTTGGTAGGAAGTCGCGGCTCTGTCGGCTCAAGTTTAGTCGCCACGATGACGGGAATCACCGAAGTCAATCCTCTTCCGCCGCATTACCGTTGCCCGAAATGTCAGTACAGTCATTTTTTCACGGCGGGCGAAGTCGGTTGCGGCTATGACTTGGAAAATAAAAATTGTCCGGTGTGCGGTTATCCGCTGATTAAGGACGGGCATGACATACCTTTCGCGGTTTTTCTCGGCTTCGACGGAGATAAAGTTCCCGATATCGATTTAAATTTTTCCGGCGAATATCAGCCAAACGCTCACAAGTTCACGGAAGTTTTGTTCGGCAGGCACAATGTTTATCGCGCGGGAACGATTTTGACCGTTGCCGATAAAACTGCTTTCGGTTACGTAAAAAAATATTTTGAGAGCCAAAAACTCACCAAGCACAATTCTTACGTTGCGAAAATCGCGGGAGGTTGCATTGGCGTTAAAAGTACGACCGGTCAGCACGCGGGCGGAATTATGGTTGTGCCGCGCGATATGGATATTCATTATTTTTCGCCGATTCAATACCCCGCCGATAAAAAAGCTTCACAGACCATAACGACGCATTTTGATTATCATTCCATAAGTTCGCGGCTCGTAAAGTTGGATATTCTCGGTCACGATGACCCGACTGTTATAAAAATGTTGGAAAATATCATTCACCGCGATCCGCAGACGATTCCTCTTGACGACAAAGAGACTTTGAAAATTTTTAATCCGAAAGACGTAATCGGCATTCCCGAATTTCGCACGTCCTTCACCCGCCAAATGATTGAAGACACTCACCCCGATTGCTTCAGCGATTTAGTAAGAATTTCCGGCTTTTCTCACGGCACAAACGTTTGGCTCGGCAACGCGCAGGATTTAATTAAAAGCGAGCAATGTACTTTGAAAGATGCAATTTCCGCCCGCGATGATATTATGATGTACTTGATTCATCACGGAGTTGACGCGCTGAAATCTTTCAAGATTATGGAAGGCGTTCGCAAAGGCAAAGGAATTTCCGAAGAAAACGTCAAGGATTTGCAAGCTCACGAAATTCCCGATTGGTACATTGATTCTTGCCAAAAAATTAAATATCTTTTTCCCCGCGCCCATGCTTCAGCTTATGTTATGATGGCTTATCGAATTGCCTATTGCAAAGTTCATTATCCGCTGGCATATTACGCGGCGTATTTTTCCGTTCGCGCGGACGAGTTCGACGCAAATGAAGTTATTAAAGGCGAAAAATATATTAAATCTCAAATTGACAGCCTGGAAAATCTTTCGCACGACAAAAAACTTGAATTAAAAGAGAACGCGACTTTGGCGGTTTTGCAGTTGGTTCAAGAAATGTTTTCGCGAGGTTTCGGCATTGAACGCGTGGATTTATATAAATCTGACGCGGAAAAATTTATCGTGTTGGAAAATTCGCTTCTGCCGCCGCTTGCCTCTTTGGACGGAGTCGGTCATGTTGCCGCTCATGGAATTTTTGAGGCAAGAAAGTCCGGAAAATTTTCTTCCATTGAGGATTTAAAAAAACGCGCGAGAATAAATAAAACAAGTATTGCCGCGCTGAAAGAACACGGCTGCCTTGACGGCATGGACGAAACGGATCAAATAAATTTATTTGCCGATTTTTAGATTTTTTTCAGCAAAATAAAGGATAATATATCTGCGCGTAGTATTTAACGCGCGGATTTATTTTATTTTCATTTATTTAAAAAATTTTTGTGGATTTATTCAAAGGAGAATGGAGATGGAGATTCTCAAGGCGGAAAATTGGAGCTTGAAAAGTTTGCTGTCACTGAAAGGCGTGACGGCGATGATCTTTACGGCGTCGGCGGTTGCGGGCGTGGCGACGGTCGGGGTTTCAAGTTCCATAGCTTCGAGCGACAAAATTGTCAGCGGCGTAAGGTTCGAAGGCAAGGAACTTAAGGGACTTAACACGGTTGCGGCAGAAAATTTTTTTAAAAAAGAGGCGGACAAAAAAATTCACGCCTTAACTTTCACTTACGGCGACAAAACTTTTGAAGTCAAGCCCGAAGATATTGCCTTAACGCCGCAGACAAAAAAAGCTGTCGACGAGGCGGAAAGTTTCGGGCGCGGCGGAGGAACTTGGACAAATTTGCGTGACCAAATTCGTTGCGCAATGGGCGGGCGCGAAGTAAAACTCACCGCGACTTATAACGAAGATTCCCTGCGGCAAAAGGTTAATGAGATGGCGGCGCAGATTAACACCCAACCCGCGAACGCTTATTGTAATCTTTTGGCGGACGGAACTATTGAGCGTTTTCCCGGCGTTATCGGCAAAAAACTTGACACAGAAAAAGTCGTCGAATCACTCAAAGACGGCTTAATTTCTCTCAACTTGCCGAGCGGAAATATTGAACTTCAGCCGGAAGAAACTCAACCTTTCATCACGACTGAAGATGTTGCGAATATCGACGCGATTATCGGCTCTTACAGCACAAATTATTATCCCGGCAGTCGCGGCGATAATATTTGGATTGCCGCAAATGCTCTTTGCGATAAAATTGTAAGACCCGGCTGGACTTTTTCTTTTAATGATACTGTCGGCGAGCGGACTTATGAGGCGGGTTATCAAAATGCGGGCGTTATCGTCAACGGTCAGGCAGATGTCGGAGTCGGCGGGGGTGTTTGTCAGGTCAGTTCGACTTTGTACAACGCCGTTTTGCTTGCCGGTTTAACGCCGACCGAGCGCACGCCGCATTATTTTAAATCCACTTATATCGGCGCGGGCAGAGACGCAACCGTTGCCGACGGACTGATTGACTTTAAATTCAGAAACGATTTGCCGCATAATGTTTATCTTTTAGCCTTCGCTTCGGGTTCGACTTTGAGCGTTTATATTTTGGGGACGCGGGCGGATCTGAACGGCGCAAGCATTTCTATTGAGCGTGAAGGTTCGGACATGTCGCCGTCGGTTTATCGCGTTTACACAAAAGACGGACAAGTCATCAAGGACGAATATTTACATACGGACACTTATCACACGGCTAAAAGTTAGTGGACAGTGGATAGTGGGTAGGGGAAAAAGCCCTTTCACTAAAAAATAAAATTTTTTTTGGGAGGTTTTATCATGGATTATTCGACTTATCTAAAAAATTATCCGAGTAAAGACGGGTTTTTCGGCAAATACGGCGGGGCATATCTTCCGCCGCATTTGGTACCGGCAATGCAGGAAATTAACGACGCGTATTTGACCATTTGCCACAGTTCGCAATTTGTCAACGAACTTCGCAGGATACGCAGGGAATTTCAGGGGCGACCGACTCCCGTCTATCACTGCGAACGTCTAAGCAGAATGATTGGAAAATGTCAAATTTATCTCAAGCGCGAAGATTTAAACCACACGGGCGCACACAAACTCAATCACTGCATGGGCGAAGGTCTTTTGGCGAAGTTCATGGGCAAAAAAAGAATTATCGCTGAAACCGGCGCAGGTCAACACGGCGTGGCTTTGGCAACTGCGGCGGCTTTCTTCGGTCTTGAATGTACAATTTACATGGGCGCGGTCGATGTTGCAAAACAGGCTCCGAACGTTGCGCGAATGAAAGTTCTCGGCACTAATGTTGTTTCCGTCACGGACGGGCAACAGACTTTAAAAGAGGCTGTCGACGCGGCTTTTCAAGATTACAGCGAAAATTATAAAGAAACTATTTATTGCATCGGCTCGGCGGTCGGTCCTCACCCCTTCCCGATGATGGTCAGAGATTTTCAATTTGTCGTCGGCGAAGAGGCTCGCGAACAATTTCAAGAGATGATGGGATTTTTGCCGGACGTTGTTACTGCTTGCGTCGGCGGCGGCTCAAATTCTATCGGAATGTTTTTGCCGTTTATAAATGATCCTGTGGAAATTGTCGGCGTTGAACCTACGGGACGCGGCGAAAATCTCGGCGACCATGCCGCCAGTATGACTTACGGCGAAGAAGGAATTATGCACGGTTTCGACTCGATTATGTTGAAAGATGATAAAGGTGAACCCGCGCCGGTCTACTCAATCGCCAGCGGTCTCGATTATCCTTCCGTCGGTCCGGAACATGCTTTTCTGCGCGAACTCGGCCGCGTGAAATATGAAACGGCAAGCGACAAAGATGCGGTCGATGCGTTCTTTAAGTTAAGCCGTTACGAAGGAATTATTCCCGCGCTGGAAAGTTCTCACGCCGTTGCTTATGCGATGCGCCGCGCGAAGGAGATGGGTCAAGGTTCGATTCTCGTCAACCTCAGCGGACGCGGTGACAAAGATATTGATTACGTTATCGAAAAATACGGTTACGGCGAACAATTTAAAGATTTTTGAAGGGAAGAAAATTTCATGAAAAAATTTTTTTCGGCGGCGATTATTTGCAGTTTGTTGAGTTTCGGCTTCGTAAATTTTCACGGCGGATACGGTCACGACGGCTCTTGGGATAATCATCAGCATCGTGGCGAAATGCGCGACGGATATGAAAATGGCGGAAATTGCAACGGCGATGCGCCTCGCCATCACGACAGATATTATGAGCGCAACGGCGGCAACTGACAAATAATTTTTCTCGACAAAAAAAGCGGCTCTCTTGATTGAAAGTCGCTTTTTTTATTTCAAGGAATATTTTCGGCAATTTTTTTTATATCGACGGCAAAACCTGCAACCGTCAAAAAAACTTTCTCGGCTTCAGTGGCAATCATTTGATTGGCAAGCCCCGCCAGGTCTCGAAATTTTCGGGCAAGTTTATTTTCGGGCACAATCCCAGCGCCGACTTCGTTTGAAACAAAAATCACCGTCGCACCGGAATTTTTCGCCGCAGAAATTAAATTTTCAATCAGATTTTTAAAATCGACAAAAATTTTTTCTTCGTCGTCAAGATTCGCGTTGCATAAAAAATTACTCAAATAAATCGTCACGCAGTCGAATAAAATCACGTCAAAATTTTTCGCCGCGTATGAAACAGTTTTGTCGGCATTAAACGGCGATTCAAAAGTCAGCCAATTTTTTCCGCGCCGTTGTTTATGAAGTTGAACGCGATAAGCCATTTCATCGTCAAAAATTTGCGCCGTCGCGATATAAGCCGCGCGATTTTTCCCCAACTTAAGCGCAAGTTTTTCCGCAAATTGACTTTTGCCGCTTCGCGCTCCGCCCGTCACCAAAATTATTTTGCTCAAAAATTTCCCTCCGAAATAATTTTTTGCACGAAGTCAAATAAATTTCCGCCGGTGAATAAAAAAGATCCGCCGAGCCCCGCATTTTTTCCCGCCTCAAAATCTCTTTGCCTGTCGCCTATCATAAAAGATTTTTTTTTGTCGATATTAAATTTTTCGCAGGCTTGCAAGATCATTTTCGGCGCGGGCTTTCGGCAATCGCAAATTTTCGTGTATTCGGGAATAATTCCGTCTTCGTGGTGCGGGCAGTAAAAAAAATCATCGATATGCGCACCGATTTTTTTCAGCTCGTTTTGCATGAAATTATGCAAAATTTTTACGTCGCGTTCGGTGTAAAGACCTTTCGCAATGCCGCCCTGATTGGTTATGACAATCGCGAAAAAATTATTTTCGTTGCAAAATTTTATTGTCTCCCTCGCGCCTTCAACCCACACAAATTTTTCAATCTCGTGAAGGTAGCCGACTTCTTCATTCAAAACGCCGTCGCGGTCAAAAAAAATCGCCTTATTCAAAATTTTCACTTCCTAAAAAATTTTTTAAAAAGTTTAGCCGTTAAAGTTCAATTCGTCAACAAAAAAAATCCCGACCGAAGCCGGGATTTAAAAATCATTCCTGATTTTTCTGCTCTTTTTTCTTCAAATTTTTTTCCTTCTTCTTGTCAATTTGTGCCTGCCGTACCAGTTTCAAATAATCTGCGCAGAGTTTGCTTTTCTGCGGATCTTTGTCAACGCCGTTGCCCTTCGCGTAAGCATCACTCAAAAGCAACAAGGTCAGCGGCTCATTGGGCGATTTTTTGAAATAATCTATCGCAACTTTATAATCCTGTTTTACTCCGCGCCCCGTGTAATAAGCCGAGCCCATAAACGCCAGGGAAGCCGGATCCATCTCCAACGCGCCGAGCTCCGCCCACTTCAGCGCGTTTTCGAAGTTGGGTTTGACGTAAATTCCGACCTGCGCACGATAAGCCGCAATCCCGTACATTTGCCGCAAAGTCATTCGCTTGCCGTAATATTCTGTCGGGATAAAATTTTCTACGTAAACAGGATTTTCCGCCGCCGCCTGCGCCTTCCACTTGTCGGCAAGTTTGTAGTTGTGACTTACTTGCAAGCCGTGATGATAGGCGTAAGACAAAATCATTTGCGCCTGAATGTCGCCTTCTTCCGCCCACTGCATAACTTTTTGGAAATTTGCTTTTTTCGCGGCTTTGGCAATTTCTTTAGCTTGTTTTTGCTGAAGTTTAAATTCTTTGTTAGCTTGTTTTTCGGCGGCTTTTTCTTCGGCGGTCTTTGCAAAGCCCGTTGAAAAAAAGCTCAACGTCACCAGCAAACTCAAGATTACAATAAAAAATTTTTTCATCACTTTAACCCGTCAAAAAAATTTTTAACCCAAGTATCATTCTCAAAATTGAAAAATTTTTCCTTGCCGACATATAAAATCTCGTCCTCGCGAAAAACCGGCACGATTACAAAACCCCAGTCCTGTTCTTCGGCACGGACAAAAAATTTTATTTCGCCGTTGACAATCGTATCTGTTTCATCCTGCGGGATATTGTCGCCGAAAACTTTTTCAATCGCGGACTGTTTGCGCGGCTCAAAATCATCAAGCATACACTCAAAAAGAATTTCCTGCCGCAAATTTTTTTCGCTGTCCTTCAAAAAAAGTTTCAACGCCAAATCTTCCACGTTTCGCGAAATTACGCCGCGATGTTTCGACTGCGATTCATCAATCAAAGAAATTTCCTCGCCCGAGTGAGTGAAGGCGGTCAAAACGTACGGCAAATGCGGACGGCGATTTTTTATTTTGATGTCGGCATAACCGAATTTTTTGTCGCGCAAATATTTTAACGCGCCGTCAAGGCAAGACATTTTTAAATCATTCGTCGGCGTTGAAATGTCAGACTTCGGCTTGGATTTTATCAGCTTGCCCGGAACAAATTCTTTCAGCGAAGTCCGGAACAAGTCAATTTTGCAGGATTGCCCGCTTAATTTTATCAAGCCGTAATTTTCCAGCTCGCCGCTCTCGTAAATCGGATTGAAAAGTTGGCGAATGATGTTGTAAATATCGGAATTCAAAAGCGGCTCGATTTCAAAAAAGCTGAAAGAAATATCGGGCAGATCGTTGAAGTAAGTCAAGCCGGAAGAATTTTTCAGCGTCAATTTCCACTTGTCCAGCGGAATTTTTACCGTGTAATCCGAAAGATTTTCTTCGCGCTTGCGTACAATTTCCCAATTTCTGCCGGGCTCTTCATTGTTTCCCTCGACCGATAAAACAATTTTAAAAACCCCGTAATTCTTGAAAAATTCGCGCTTGATTCTGTCCGCCAGAGTGAACAAAAAATAATAATTATTACGCACGCGAAAATATTCGTCACGATTTCGCGTTTCCCAAAGTTTAAACTTTGTCGGCAAAATTTCTTCGACCTGCGCATAAGCGTCCTCAAAATTTTTGTAGATTGATGCTATGCCGTATTCGTCGATGTACCTGAAAACGTCCAAATTAAATTCCGGCAACAAATCTTTCAAACGCGGAATTTGATCGATAATCCGCAAAGTTTTATCGTCAAAAAAACTTTTCTGCCCGTAAAAATCCCGCCGCGCCTTCACTATCGAAGACAGGTTTAAATGCCGATTATAAAGAGCTTCGGCAATTTTCAGTTTCAGAATCTGCAAAATTCTGTAAGTCAAATTATTCCCGCCGAAATCCGTACTGCCGTTTTCGTAGCCGGTTTCAATGTCAATCGCGTAAGAAACTCGGCGGTTATCGACCTGAAAAGTGCAGGAAGAAATATCAGTCGTGCCGCCGCCGCAATCGATGACCAACGCGGAATATTTTTGGCGGTTGCGAATGGTTTTGCTCTCAATCATCTCGCTTATCGTGTTGTACAAAACCGCGACGCTCTCGTCAATCATATTATCTTTTTCGACGGCGTATTCGGATAAAATTTCACGGAACAAATATTGAAATCTGCCCCTTTGCTTGACCGGGCCGGAAATGTGAACCATTCGAACTTTGCCTTTGACATAATTTTCAAGAGATTTGATTACATACAAAAAGAACTCGCGCAAAATTTTTTTCCGCTGAACAAAAACCCGACGCCCGAAATTGTCCGTCAACTCCTCTTCCTTGTCATAATCCGCAATCCAGCGTTTTATGTCGAAGAGAATCGTATAATTTTCGTCCATATAGGCGGAAAGTTTCAGCGCGTCGTAGCCGAAAACATACTCGGGTCGCTCGGGGTTTTGCAAAGACTTAACGCCGATAATCGTCGGGAGTAAATCAGTTTCCTTGCCTTCTCTGTCGTAAAAAATTGCGTGCTTTATGTTCGCGCTGTGAAGTTTCGCCGTACCGATCCTTTCTTTCAGATCAAGAACGCCCGCAGTCGTGCTTGAAGTTCCGAAATCGATTGCGACGGGCATTTTCAAAATTTCCGGCTCGTGAACTTTAAAATCCAAAAGCTGAAGGCAATACGCGGGGATATTTTCTTGAATCGAAAAAACTTGACCGTTGTAATACTGAACGAACGCTTCAGAATAAATTCTGTCGAGCAGAATCAAGAAATAATTTTTGACCTGTGACTCACGGCAAGGAAAATCTCTTTCGCGGCGAAGGTATAAAAATTTTTTGTCGTTAATTTTTTCCTCAACGTTGAAGACACAGCACAAATTTTTTTCGCTGTCGACGATAAACGCATTTGTGCCGCTGAGGTCAGATTTATAATCGATTGTAATTTTGTCAAAAAAATCAGTCGCCAAACCGTTCCAAACGTTTATGCTGGCGTTGCAAGTCAAATTTGTCGGCAGTTCCTGAAAAGTTATCTGCGGAAAAATTTTTTCCAGTCGCTCATAATCTTCCGCGCGAAATTCGTTTATAAGCAAAGCCTTTTCCGCGCCGCGATAACGCAAAATTGTTTGGATTAAAAGTTCTTTGTCCAGTTTGTTGACAACTGCAGGAATAATCTTTTCGCGCCGCGCGATTTCCTGCAGTTGATAAACCGTCATTCGATTTAAATCGTGCTCGTAATATTTTTTTTGCTCCATGAGTTTTTCCTCACTTCAAAGCGTTGTCGATGGCGGCGTCGGTGGTAATTTGCTGAATCAAGATGTCCATCTCGTCCGCCTTGTCTTTCATGCCCAAGTCCGTGTAAAGTTTTTTGGCTCTTTCGGCGGCGGCTTGCGCTTCGGGATAATTTTTATCAACGAAGTGTTCACGCGCATATTCTTCGTTGTCTTCGGCTTCCATTTTTTGCCCGCGCGTTTCAAAAAATTTCAACTTGGCCGTGTCGTATTTATTTTTGACAATTTGAGCGTGGTCATCTTCATGAAGAGACTCAAAATCATCAATGGCTTGGGAATAATGTATTTGCGCCGTCAAATAATCTTTCGCGTTGAAAAATTCGTCTGCCTTTTTCTCAAGTTCCTGCGCGTCTTCAAATCTTTTCTTAAGGTCGTCGGCAGCGGTTTTTTCTTCAAGATCTTTTTTGTCCTTCGCTTCGGTAACTTTTTCGAGAGCCGCGCTGGTTATGGTTCTGTCGGCGGGGTCGTCGGTGAGATTTCTTGCGTCGAGGTAAGCCGCCTGTGCGCCCTCAAGGTCACCCGCCGCCAAAAGATCGTCGCCTTTTTTCAGCGCGTCACTCAAAGCAACTTTTTTCTTGTCAGCCAGCTGTTGTTCGGCATCTTTGCGAAGAGAGGCTTTTTTGTCGTAAAGTTTTTCAAGTGCCGCAACGGCGTTGGATTGAGTTGCAACATTATGAGCATTGGAGGCTTTGTCACGTGCTTTTAAATACATTCCTTCCGCCGTGTCAAAATCGTTGTTGTTGAAGGCACTGTCGCCGAGTTGCATAAATTCTTCCGCGTCCAAATGCCGCCCGACAGCTTCCAGCCGTTGACGGATAAAGCCGTGAACAGTTTTATTAATTGTCGGCACATATTTCAGCGCGTGAATGTAAGCATCGTAAGCCGCGCGATAATTTTGCGCGTTGAAAAGGGCGTCGGCGTTGACCAAATCATCAAGCACCAACATATATTCCCGCAAAGTCGTTTCTTCGTCAGTGCGTTTCAAATCCTGCGCCAAAGTCAGAGCCTCTTTGCAAGATTCCTGCGCCCGCAAAAAATTTTCCGCGTCAATATATTGAAGAGTCGTCTGGACAGTTTTTTCCAGAGTTTCAATTTTATTTTGTCGCCATGAATAAAAGATGTAGCCGATTATCGCAATAATCAGAATTATAATTAAAGAAATGATTGCAATTTTTATATAACGTTGTCTTTTTCGTTCGCGTTCCGGGTCGCGAAAGATTTTATTTACGAAAATTGCCGCGATAGTGTAGCTTTTTAAATTCGGCGGTTGACGTGAAAGTAAAACGTCTTCCAAAGTGTCAATCGACTCTTGCGGATCGTCGGAAGCTTCGGAAAAAATTTCATCAATTTCCTGATCGTCGACATTTTCCCAAAGTCCCTGCGTGTAAAGCGAAACTATATCAGCGTCATCAAGTTTTATAATCTTCGAGACAAAAGGGCTGAAAGAATTTTTTTTGCCGAGATAAGCGTATAAATTGTGCCGTTCCTCGTGCCTATCAAGCGGCGTTTCGGTTTCCCCGCGCTCAACCAAATCATTTGCAAGGGACATATCGTCCGACTTCAAAAAAAATCTGCCCTGCCGATACATCCGCAAGCGAATATTTCCGGCGGCGATGTAACGAAATTTTTCGTAATCGGTGACCAACATCAAAACAGATGCCTTCAACCGTTGAGAATGTTCAAATGACAAAAATCTTTCGTTGGTTTCGTGTATGTAACGCTTCAACGAACTTTTGTTCATGCTCGGATTTTCTTGAAAACTCAAAATCAAATGTTCGACGGCTTCTTTCGCCGCGTCCGAAAACCCGAAATCTGTAATTGACGACGCGATGACATAGCAAGCGTAGTCGTCAAATTCCACGTAAGCAAAATAATCGTTATTGGAAAGTTCCGCCCCCGATTCCGACACGAACGCCGTTTTAAAAATGCTGTTTGACTTTCTCATTTTTTAAACCTCATTCTTGTCTGTAGATTAAAATAGACGCGTTGTCTTTGTCGACACGCGGTGACCGATTGACGCGCGAAATAATTTCACGCGCCGACTCTTTTGCAGAAGAATTTTTTTCAAGTGCCATTTCAATTTCATTCCACTGCAAAGTGTTGAAAACGCCCTCGCTCATCAACACGACCAAATCATCTCGCTGAAGTTCAAGCGGCTTATCAAAAATTTCTATTTCCTGAAAACTGTCCTGCCCCAAAACATTATATCGCCGATGTTCGTTCAGAAGAGCCAAAGTCTCGCGCTTGGAAATTTTTCCTTCGTTGTAACGATGACGCGCCAAAACATCAACCGTCTGACCTTGAGAAACGGGAATCAAATCACCGTCGCGAAAAACTGCAATCCGCGAATTTCCGACCAACATATAAAAAAATTTTGCGTCTTTGATAATCACGGCGGCCATCGAACTTTCGCCCTGCCGCTCCTCAAGAGTATTAACAATTTTTTTATTGGCGGCATTGGCGGCGCGTTGGAAAAAATATTGCGGCTTTTCTTTCGCGCTTTTATCGTTAAATAAGTCCCTGAAAGTATCCACCGCCAATTTTGCGGCAGAGTCGCCGTTTTCGCCGATTCCGTCCGCCATCAACATTAACAGCGTCGAACGAACTTTTTTTGTGCCGAAATAATCTTGTTGAACTTCACGACTGCCCAAAGACGAAGCTGCGCCGAGTTCAAAAATTGCTTCGGGATCAACCGTAATTTCATTTTCGCGCAAGAAGTGCAAAACCGCCATTATCAAAAAAAGTGCCGCCGGAATTAAAACATCTGTCATCAGCTTGTTTCCTTTCCGAACTGCAAATAATTTTTATCGTCTTCAATCGGCGAATCTTCCCAGCGAAAATGTTCTCCGCAAAACGGAATAAATAAAAATTTACTGACTCCCAACTCAATAACGTCATAAACGCTCAAGACGACGGGAGAATACAAGGCCGCGTCGTTGTGATAAACAATTCCGTTCGAGTCGCCGGGCAAAAGTACGGTTTCATGCTTTTTCGGATCGTAAACCAAAACCGCGTGATTTCTGCGCGAAATTTTGTTGTCGCCGAGAATTTGAATATCCATATCATCGGCGCGCCCGACAAAATTTTTTCCCTCGTGAATTTTATAATCTTTGCCCTTGCGCGGTCCTTCAATGCAAACAATCCAGCCGCACACGGGACGAATTCTGTGCATCAAAAGTTCATCAATCGCCGAGTCGTCGGCTTTGGGAACTTCTTTTTTTTCTTGCGTTGCGGTCTCCAAGTTGCAGTACGGACAAATTGTGCCGTAACGCCGCGAGCTGAACAAATGCCCGTTCTGACAGCGAATCAATCCGTTCATAATTTTCACTCCATAAATTTAACAAACTTTCAGTTGACACATGCCAACAAAAATAACGTCGCCGTAATCCAATTTACATGGTTGCGTCGAACTTAATTTATAAGATTTTTTTTGTCCGAGTTTTTTTATCGAAACGCCGTTGCGACTGTCCAAATCCTCGACGTACCAATTTCCTTCCGCGTAATTTAAAACGGCGTGTTCCACGTCAATCATCGCCGCGTAGGGATTTTTGCTCAAATCAATATCGACGTGATTTTCTCCGATGTCTTTGCCGATAACGACGGAAGTTTTGCCGTAAAGCTCCCAAGTCGAAACAGTGCCGCCGTTTTTGTTCAGCAAAATAATTCGGTCGATAAGTTTTAAATTTTTCGTACGATGATAGCTTTGACCGAATTTTAATGAACGATACAAAGTTAAAACCGAATGAAAAAAAATCGCCGCGCCCAAAATCCCGAGAAAAATTTTCACGCCGGGCGGCAACTCCCCCATAACAATCGCCAGCACAAAGAAAACCGAAATTATTCCGATGCACGCCGTGTACAAATCATATCTTGACATAAAAAAGCCTCCGCTGAATTTATTTTTTGAAACCCATAAACCTTTCAAAAAAATCTGTAGTATCCAACGGATTTTTCTTTTTCTTTTGTTTGGCAAAAGTATTTAATTTATCTTCGTTCGTAACTTCGCGGGTTCGCGGATTAAAGCCGAAGAAGGATTCAAAACTTGAATGAATGTCGTCGAAATCCACTTTGCCGGAACCGGGCGCGGAAGATTTTTTTTGCGAAGTTCGTTGAGAAGTTCTTTGAGTGCCCGCAGAAGTTTTTCTTGAAGCACCTGCCGCAGGTTCCGCGTCAAGTTTTCTGTTGTAATCGGATCGTTTGACTTCGTCCGAAAGTGTATCGTACGCAACATTTATTTCGCGCATTTTTTCTTCCGCGACCTTCAAGTTGTCCTTGTTCAGGTCGGGGTGCCACTTTCGCGCCAATTTTTTGTAGGCTTTTTTTATTTCCTGCGCCGAAGAATCGCGAGTCACTCCCAGTATTTCATAATAATTCATAAATTAAAATTGCTCCGTAAAATAAAGGACGACCAAATTTTTACGTTCGGCCGTCCCCACCATCAAAAAATTTTTTTACTCCGAAAAACCGCCCGTAACTTTTACATCAGCCAATTTATTTTTCATCTGCTTTAATTTGAGAGTGAACTCGCCGACACCCTCTGAATTTGCAAAGTTTTCGAAATAATCGACGATAAAAGCGTTGGGCAATTCATATTGCCGCGTGGTGATTCCGCCGCTTGTAACTTTGACGGTGACGCTTCTGTAAGCCTCTTTTTTTTCCGCAGGGACAATCGACCAATCCATAATCTTTGCCGTACTGTCCGCCGCGTTTCCCGCCGATTCCGTATCCGGCATGATTTTGCCTTTAACAATCATCATCACGCCGACATCTTTGGTTCTTGCGCGACTGTCTTGCGGAATTTCTACCTGAAAACTGATTTCCGTAGCACTTTCTGCCTCAAGAGTAATTTCCGGATCTGCCGTACTGAAAAGAAAAGCCATTCAAAACCCCCCCTTACTCTTCAAAGTTACCTTTGAGTTCAATTTTACTTGTCAAATCTTTTTTCTGCTTTAGGATGAGTTCAAACATACCGACACCCGCGTCGTCGTTCAAGTCCTCCCTGTAGCCCATAACAAAGGCGTTGGGATACTTGTATTGCCGGATAATTTGTCCGCCGTTGATAATTTGAACCTGTGCTTCGCGGTAACAATCCGCCTGATCCGAAGCCATAAGCGACCAATTTGCTAGCTCAACTGTCGAGTCGTCAACTTCCGCGCCGAGCGAAAAATTTATTCTGCCCGTGACCTTCAAAACAGCACCCAAATCGTTCGAGCGGGCATTTGAAGCGTCGGGGGTATCTGAAAGAAATTCAACGGCGGTGATGACGGTCTCATCAAATTCTACATCTTTTCCGCCTGTGACCTTAAAACGAAATCCCATAATCTCAACCTCCAATCAAGATTTCTTAATTTTTGTTTTCACTTCATTATATTTACGAACTTTGAAATTATGACAAAAATTCTTTTAAACATGCTTGGAAGCAGTTGTGCGGCTGGTTTCGATTTCAAGATTCTTGATGTTGCCGTTGAACATGATATTCAGCGTACACATACCGTTTTCTTCGTCGATGACGTAGTTAATCGAATCGCCCGTGCCGATAATCGCGTTGAGTCTTTCGCGTTTATCCATCCACTTGCTGGACTGCGAAGTCGGGTTGCTGCTGAAGAAACGAACAATTTTATCCTGCTTGAAGTCGCTCGTCATGTTGCGCAACATTCTTTCGATATAAGTGGTGACCTGTGTTTTGTAAATCGGCTCATAAACGCCGTTATCTTCGTCGTAAAGCAGATTGCGGGACTTATAAACCATCACGTTTGTCACCGGCAAGCCGTTATAGCTTGCATTTTCCGAACTGAATACGAAACCGAAACATTTGTTGTTAATTTCGTTTTTAATAGGATTGGTGAAGCCGGTAATTTCCTTCGCGAGAGTCGTGTAAACCAAGAGAGAATTGTCATCAGCTTCAAGGTCGAAACGAACGCCGGGCAATTCGCCGTCAACGTTGCGGCGGAAAATCATCTTGAGGTATTCGGGATCTTGATAAGTTGCAACAAGACCTGCCGCAACATAAGCCGCGCCGATGTAAACGCCGTCAATCCAAAGTTTCATAATATCTTGTTTTGCCTTAGAAATTTCCGCAATGTTGCTGTCTTCGTTCAGCGTCATTTTTGTATCGAGGACAACGCCCGATTTATCTTTCGGAATGACGGTAAAGTTCGGGAAGCAGGGAATTGCAAATTCGCTGAAGGCTTTGGCGGTGAGCGGAATTGTTTTGTCGATATATTTTTCGATGCCTTCGGTTGCCATTGCGTTGAAAGTATTTTTCTCGTGAGAGGCGAAACTGAAGAAGCACTGTACGCGGAAATCTTTCAGCACGTCCAAAATTCGCGTCAAGGTTTCAATCGTGTTGACGTCGGTATTGACAACTTCCGTATTGCCTTTGAAACGCTGGCGAGTCAATTTCATTTTACTGCCCGCGTCGAAAGCAACATTCGGGAAAATTGCGTACCAAATCGTATGGTCGAAATTATTTTTGCCGTTGACCGTGTTCAGATAAGTAATCAAGCGCGGAATGTTCGGAGTTTTTGCGATCATATCGTTCTTGATGTTTGTGATGAGCAGAGTCGGTTTCATGCCGCGAAGTTTTGAAGGATATTGCTCAAAGAAAAGTTTGACGCCGAGAATTTTTTCAATCAGCGGTTTAACGGTTTTGATGAAATCGTCTTTGGAATCTTTGTAAAATTGCAGATAAGTATTATAGTTTTCAATTTCCTTTGAAATATCGACTTCGCTGACCATAGTCGAAGGCAA
The DNA here is from genome assembly GCA_905236725.1 of uncultured Selenomonadaceae bacterium. GTDB lineage: Bacteria > Bacillota > Negativicutes > Selenomonadales > Selenomonadaceae > Quinella. The sequence goes on from CAJOCT010000012.1 coordinate 55,287, forward strand.
CGGGCAGAAAGTTCTGGTGACAAGTGCCTTGACGTAATCGTTGTGGCTTTCTTCGTTGAGAGCTTCGTAATCTTCGCCGATAACCTCAATCAAGCCTTCGTTAATCTGATCGTCGAGAGTGACAAGCGCGGTTGATTCTTCTTTTTTCGGGGCTTCGATAACTTTCAATTCGCCCTCTTCGCCCATCGTCAAAACGCCCAGCGCAAGCGGAGTAGCGTCCGCACCGCCGCCGCCGGAAGTCAAAAGCAGGCGCGTTTTAATATCTTCAATCGCAAGCGGCAACATCGCCATAACATTGTTGTAGTTGACGCTGGCTTCTTCCATCATGACGTTGAGCTTGTCGCCGATGTCCAATTTTTTCGGGTCTTCGTCTTCAAGCTGAACGTACTGCGAATAAACATAGCGCAATTCTTTTCTGTTTTGCTTGATGTCCTCAATGATTTTGTGCGGAGAAATCAAATCCGTCAAATTTTCAAATTTAAAATCGACATTCAACAAACCCTGCGAACGTTTTGCGTCGACCAAAGTCAAAAGCATTTTCAAAAAATCGTTCTGCATGTTCAAATGAATCTCCGTCAACAGGTCGTCGGGGATTGATTCCGGCTTTTTCAACGTGTACATAACTTTTTGATTATTCGCGTTGTAAAAAGAATAAACGACCGGATCGAATTTTTCGATAAACTCGTCGAAACTTCTGACGCAGAGGGTTTCGAGAATTTCCTGAACCTTTTCGTCGGAAAGACTGTCAAACCCCTTGACGTCTCCGATCATCGTCAGTAAATCCAACTTTTCCGGATTGATCTCTTCAAAAAGCATCGTTCCGTTCGTTTGATTGATAATTTTTGCCATCTTGCAAACGTCCTCCTCAATAAAAAAATGCGTCCCGAAAAACTTGAAAAACAGAAAATTTACAAGTCTTCCGGAAGATTTTACCACACTCAAAGGCTTTTGTCCAAAAATTTTTTTTGTTTTCAATTTTTTATATGCGCGAACTCAAAAATTATGACAAAATTTTTTGGAAAAAACTTGATTGTACTTAAAAAGCAACGTAAAATAGCGAAAGTTTTATTTTAAACGGAGGGAAAAATTTTGTTTGGTTTAGTTTGGCCGCTCTTGCCGATAATTTTTTTGGCGATTTTGAGCGGCTATTTCTCTTTAATGCAAACGGCATTGACGGAAAGTCGACACGGAAAAATCGAAAAACTTGCGGAGGGCGGAAACTCTGACGCGAAAAAAGTTTTGGAAATTGTCGAATCGCCCGAAAAATTTTTGTCCGCGGCGAAAATCGGAATGACATTAACGGCAATTTTTTCCGGAATTTTTATCGTGCCGCTGTCAAATTGGATTTACGACAGAATAAATTTTTTCGCGCAGGCTCTGCCGACCGCAATAATTTTCGCAATGATTTTAATTTTGTTCGTGATTATTTTTTTCGGAGTTTTTTTGCCGATGACTGCCGCAAAACTTTCGCCGGAAAATTTTTTGTTGAATCATTACAAAAGTTTTAAAATCATTTCAAAAATTTTCAGCCCGATTATTTCAATTTTTTCAAAAATTTCTGAAGGCGCGATGATGATTTTCGGAATAAGTAAAGAAACTTCCGACGCGGTGACCGAAGATGAAGTCAAAGATTTAATCGAACAGGGCACGGAGGACGGAATTTTTGAGGAATCGGAGCGCGAAATGGTCGATAAAATTTTTTATTTGAGCGATCAGACCGCTTATTCGTTGATGACTCCCCGCGTTCATATGGTTTGGCTGGATTTGTTGGACGATGTCGAGAAAAATTTAAAAATCGTTCGCGAAAACAATCAAAATATTTTTCCCGTCGGCGAAGGAAGTTTGGACGAATGTCGCGGCGTGATTTATGCGAAAGATTTACTCGACGCGGCTCTTGATAAAAAAATAAATTTGCGCGACTTGGTTAAAAAACCTGTTTTCATTCCGAGAACGATGGAAACTTTTCGACTTGTGGAAAAATTTAAATCGAGCGGAGATCAGGCGGCGATTGTCAACGACGAATACGGCGGAGTTATCGGATTTATCACGCTGGACGACATTGCGCAGGAAATTGTCGGGATTGTCGAAGAGTCGAAGGACAAACAATTTATTTTGCAAAAAAATAATTTTTGGTTGGTTGACGGACTTTGCGAAATTGATTATTTCAAGAAAAAATTTAATTTCGAGACTTTGCCCGATGAGGAGCGAGATCATTTTCAAACGATGGGCGGGTTTTTGACTTCGCTTTTCGGTTACATTCCAAAAGTCGGCGAAAAAAAAGATTGGAACGGATTTCGGTTTGAAGTTTTGAAAATGGATCGGGCGCGAATTGATAAAATTTCTGTTGAAAAAATCGGCGAGGCTTAAAAAATGATTGGCAGAGTTATAAAATTTTACAACAGTTTTTTTTTCGTCAAGGTTGAAAAAAATTTAATTCCATGCAAACTGCGCGGACTTTTGAAAAGAGATAAAAAAATCGGCGGAGCAGTTTTCCCCGGCGATTTTGTGGAAATTTCTTTGCTCAAAGACAATTCCGGCGTGATTGAAAAAGTTTTGCCGAGAAAATCTTTGATGACTCGTCCCGCAGTTGCGAATGTCGATAAAATTATTTTGACTTTCGCCGCAACTCAACCCGATTTGCATCCGCTTTTGCTGAATAAATTTCTTGCAATCGCGGAATTTTCAAAAATCGATGAAATTATTGTCTGCGTGAACAAAATTGATTTAATTTCTGACGCGGAAAATTTTTTGAGAGATTACGAAAATTTATATAAAATTATTCGAGTTTCGGCGATTGAGAAAAAAAATATCGACGCGCTGAAAAAAATTTTGTCGAGCGGAGTGAATATTTTCGCGGGACCTTCGGGAGTCGGCAAGTCTTCAATTTTAAACGCGATTGACGAAAATTTAAAATTAAAAGTCGGCAAGGTCAGCGAAAAAATTTTGCGCGG